>CANPXG010000130.1 GCA_947585795.1 uncultured Clostridia bacterium | reverse complement strand
CGGATATGCGGAAGATTATGTTTCTTTAAAGCCTTTGATAATTCGTGGGTGGGATAGCTCGGATAATATTCCCGTCCGTCCTCATGCACGAATACATAGCCCGTCTCATGGTAGGTGTTGCCGAAAAATTCCCGATACTCCGCTTGCTGTTGCTTCAGCCTTAACAATATTGCCCTTGTTTCGGGTATCAGCGGATAAACTCGGTTACTGCTCTTTGTTTTCGTGCTGTCCTTCCTGATTATCTCATTTTGCAAGACAACGGTATGACTGACACGCAGCGTGTTATTATCGAAGTCGATCGCGTCCCATTTCAGCCCCATAAGCTCCGAGCGGCGGAAGCCGTACATGAATGTCAGATAAATCATATCATGTAATATTGTTCCCTCGGTTACTTCAAGCAGCTTTTCACATTGTTCTGTGGTATAGAACGAAGCAGTATTTTCGCTTTTGGCGGCGGTTTTCGGTATCTTTGCAAGCTCACACGGATTACGCTGTATAAGCCGATTTCTTACCGCCTCGGTAAATACCTGATTGAGCACAACCGAGTGCTTTTTGATACTGCTGTAGGACAATCCGCCGCTTTTACCGTCAAGCCGCCCCGACAAGGCTTTATAAGAGTAATATCCCTCAATGTCGGACAGCTTAACATCTTGCAGATTTAGTCCTAACTCCTTGAAATATGGTATGATATGCTTCTCCGCATACTGCTTATAGCCTGTATAGGTTACCGCGTCAACCTGATTTTTAACGGTTTTCAGCCATTTACATATGTAATCGGACAGCAGTGTCTTCTCAAACATACCGGGATTGCTGTCGTACTCAGCAAGAATTTCTTTCATGCGCTCCTCTGCTTTGCGCTTATTGCCGCGCTTGGTGGATATGTTAAGATTTACCCACTTCTGCTTACCGTTCACGCGGAAAACAGCGTAATATTTATTATTTTTTTCTTGTAAACTACCTCTCACTTGATACGCTCCTTCCTGTGTGTTAGGTAGTCCGCTGTTATTTATTTTACCATAGCGGACACATATTTTCAAGCTTCAGCTTAAATGGCTGAAAATAAGGTATAATATGCTTTTCTGGATGCTGCTTATGCGCCTCCTCATATGTAATCGGGGCGACGCGTCCCTGTATCGCTAAATAAGCCGGCACCGCAATAAATTTATTGCGCATCCGCAATGCCTGTCAAATAATTTTCGACGCTTATTCGAGGTATGATATATCTCTGCCCGATTTTTTTGCTGCGTATCTGATTGGATTGAAGCATCATATAAGCCTTGTTCCGACCGATATGCAGTATTTCGCACAAATCGTCCACCGTAACAACGTCCTTGTATCCTTCAAGCATAGGACCTCCTTTCCTGTGTCTTGCTGGGATTCAAGCAACAAAAAAATCCGGGCAAAACACACCTGTAAAAGGTATGTTTTGTCCGGACACGCTGACCGTGGACTTGCCGGGCGTTCGTTTATCCGCAGAGCAACCGGAAGTATTGCGGAATATACAAAAATAGACCTCCGGCTTGAACGCATTTTTATGAACGACGAGGATGCGTTCATTCCTGCCGAACTTCGTGATATACGCATGCACAAATACGCGCATACGCTTGCCAGGACACGTTGTTCGTGGACTCGCCTGGCGTGGGGCATAAGCCACCTTTAGCTGCAGGAGAACCGAACGGCTGCAGCGACACCCGTTACTTGTTCGATTCAGACGCATTTTCCGGGGTGACAGGATGCATCCTTTCCTCTTCACCTTAAGTTATATTATACGCTTAATCGAAAAAAAGGTCAATAAAAAAATCTAAAAAATGTTTGCATATTTTGTAAAAATTTTGTGAATATAATATGAACATATGTCATAGATAACAACATTTCAGACTTTAATGCGGAGCGGTTGTTTGCTTCCTAATTTAAACGGTGAAGGCTATCAAATTTTGTGATGCATTTGAATAATTAATTAGAACATATTTTTTGTTTTATGCTTGACTTAAGACAATACCTGAGTTATAATATATGTATCCTGTATGAAGTATACATTTTCCTCGGACAAGTACACCCTTTTCCGAGGGGATACTATGTTAAGTTACAATCATTAAAGAGCAGATTGCTGTCCCAGAGGGCAGGTATGTCTGCTCTTTTTATTTCCTCAGACTTCGTATACAAAATCAAAGAAGGGAGGGAAGTCGAATGGAAAGTGAAAGAATTGTGCCGCGCATGCGGACAATAACAGTACTTTGTCCGCGGGGGTTCGCTCCCGCGGACGGGATAGTGTAAATCAGGAATCTTATACATTATACAATAGTTCTTGGAGAGGAACTCTAAAAACTACTACTTTATCATATGAGGAGTTGAGACACATGACAGATAAAAGCAGCATACTGCTCACAGTCCTGGAACTCAGGATTGTTTCTACAAAAGCACTGGTTATGAAATTCAGCAGGAATGATTATGAGAAAAATCTGATTTCGGAGTTGACACGAGACGGTTATCTAAGGCATATCCGTAAAAA
>CANPXG010000129.1 GCA_947585795.1 uncultured Clostridia bacterium | reverse complement strand
TCCGAGACAGGCGCTCCCTCCGAGACAGGCGCACCTTCCGAGACAGGCGCACCTTCCGAGACAGGCGCTCCCTCCGAGACAGACGCTCCCTCTGAGACAGGCGCTCCCGCAGAGCCCACGGCTTATCCTAACGCGTCGAGAAGTAAACAGATGAACTCTGAGCATATTATTAATTATGAACTTACAACCAATGGCGTCGATGATGGTTACACCGTTGTTAAGGTAAGCGGTGACATTGAAAGGCACAAGAACAATGGCGGCAAAGGTACACCGGGCTTCTGGTACGGCGTGGGCATCGATGCTCCCGCAGGAAAGCAATTTGATAAGTTCTATTCCGGCACCGTAAAGCCGGAGGATCCCACCTCGGTATATACCCAGACAAAGGATGTCACCACCGACAAAGAGACATTCAATTACTGGGATGATCTTAGCAAATACACCGCCGACCAGTCGATATATCTCGTTCTCTTCTATGAGAGCAAGGATAATTACGAATTGTTCAAGATAGATATGAGCGGACTTAATAAGAAGGACGTAGATATCAACTTCTATGATACGGCAAAGGTTAAGGTTCAAGGCGGAAACCAGAAAGATGTAGAGCAGTATTGGGATAGCACAAAAGATGGCAATATGGCTTTGTTCCTTACCGAAGGAGCTCTCAAAGACGCGCAGGGTATCGTTATTAAAGGCGCGACCAAGAGTCCGGACGCAGCGTATGTCAATATTTATACAACCAAAAAGAGCACTGTGGCAGAAGCGACAGACAAGACGTTGATTGTTACCAAGGAATTAAAGATGGGCACTGGTTATACCGACTACTTTGACAACGTAATTTCCTTCCCGGAGGATAAGCAAGCTGCTCTTGCGGAGGACGACAATCTTTTGATTGAACTGAAAGCAGACGGTGCGAACACAGGCGCTTACCTTGGAAACTATGTAACGCTGACGATAAAATATGATATGCCCACCTACGAAGCTACGGCTACAAGCGATGGTGCTGAGGTTCCGACAACCGTATATCTCAGAAATCGTTCAAAAGATTCAGCTGAGAAGAACACCACTATCAAGGCTGCTGAGGGCGAGCTGGTATTTGTAAAAGCCTTTGCAACAGATACGGGAAATAAAGCAAAGTACAGGATCAAATCCTGCGGATTTACTCCCGAGGGCGAAGAGGCAGAAACCTCTATGCTCGACAATACACCCGCAGCAGGTGAGGCTTGGTACTTCGCAATGCCCGCAAAAGCAGCGACAGTAAAAGCGGCATATGAGAATATTCCGACCACTACCGTTACTTTCAACGGCGAGCATGTTACCAGCATTATTTGGAACGAAGCCGGTAAAACAGATAACTCCACTCCGACAACATTTGAGGCAAATACTGCAACAGTATCAGATGTACTGCCCGGAGATTACGACTTTACTGTTCAGACCGAAGCAGATTATGCTGTAACAAATGTCACGGGTGCTACCGAGGGCGAAGGCAAGTACACCGTAACCGTTAACGAGAGCGAGCCCGCAACCATAAATATTACCACGGCAAGTGCCAAGGACCTTATAAGCGTTGCTATCGAGGGAACACCCGCAATAGGAGAGACACTTACGGCTAAAATAACACCTGCGGAAGCAGATAATGTAACTTATAAGTGGTACACGGCTACTGACGCCGAAGGAACCGGCAAGGTGGAAATCGAGAGAGAAACCAATGCAACTCTCGAACTTTCGCAAGATAAAATCAGCAATTTAATCAACAAGTTTATCATTGTTGAGGCTACCGATTCCAATTTAGAGGCTGACGGAACAAAGAGTGCCGCAACCTCCGAAAGGGTTTATAAGCTGGTACAGCATGCTTATCAAATAACCGGAAGCGAGGCAGCGGATACAAAAGTCATTGATAAATCCGGTGAGGTTGTAGCAACTGTTAAAAAGGCTGCCGACAACGGCGATAAAACAGCAACAATTGCATCAGCTGATGTTACTCCCAACAACAGCTATAAGCTTGGCGAAATAGATTTTAAAAACGCACAGACAAAGGGACTCAAAAGTGCTAAATTGTCGTTTGTATCCGGAACGGGATTACAGATAAACACCGGTAATGCTGATTGTGCAGCTTATATTGAAGTTAAGCCCGAGATAGAAGGTACATTGACTGCTTTGTTCGCAGTTCCCGCGGATAAAAAATACGTGATTGGTACAATAACCGGTGAAAATGAGAGTATACAAACTACTGAGATCCAAAATCCGGATGCAAGCAACGTTGCATATGTTCCGGGAGTAGTTGAAAAAGTCGATACTTCAAAGACTTATGTACTCTATGGCGCCAATAGCACAGGCGGCAATGTTATTGTTGGTGTAATGTTCAGCTACAAGAAGTACACAAACTAATACCGGCCAAAACAAAAAAGACCCCGAGGGCAATGTCATTAAGTTAAGAAAGAGAGCAAAGAACCAAGTCCGGAAAAAGGACTTGGTTCTTTTTTTGAAATATTTTTAAACTTTTTTCAAAAAAACTCTTGACAAATCAGAAAAGTTGTGCGGCATCTTTCGCTAA
>CANPXG010000128.1 GCA_947585795.1 uncultured Clostridia bacterium | reverse complement strand
ATCAGTATAGGCAGTATTTCATATTGTGATATATAAATGTGTGGTAACATTAAATCTGAGCCGCGTTTTATGCGTGGTGCAGGTTTGTGCCGCGCATTTTTTGATTGGGCAGTAGGGGCGAACCGGGTTCGCCCGCAAGGCCCCTTTGTCAAAGGGGGCTGTCAGCGGAGCTGACTGGGGGATTCCTTTTTTGATTTTTAGAGTGAATCCCTCCACCACCTTCGGTGGTCCCCCTCCCTTTAACAAGGGAGGCTAGCGTACGGGTGGCGAGCCGCCGCCCGCAAAGGTTACATTCATATTAAATAATTTTACGGAGGTAAAGAGATGAAAAAAAAGATTTTAATTTTGTTAGCGGCGTTTATTGTTATGCTTGCTTTGCCCGCCGTTGCAAATGCCCAAATCATAGACAGCGGCGAATGCGGCGCGGACGGCGATAATATAACATGGGCGCTTGACGATGCCGGTACACTGACAATAAGCGGCGAGGGAGATATGAAGAATTATTCCTATGATGGTCATTACGCTCCGTGGGATGATAGTATTTCAAATATAAAAAAAGTCGTAATAGATCAAGGTGTAACAAGCATTGGCGATAGTGCGTTTCACGACTGCGAAAGCTTAACAAGCCTTACAATACCCAATAGTGTAACGAACATTGGCGATTATGCGTTTTGCTTTTGCACCGCCTTGACAAGCGTGACAATACCCGACAGCGTGACAAGTATTGGCGATGATGCGTTTTACTTTTGCATAGTCTTGACAAGCGTGACAATACCCGACAGTGTAACAAGCATTGGCGATAGTGCGTTTTACGACTGCGAAAGCTTAACAAGCATTACAATACCCAACAGTGTAACGAACATTAGCGATTATGCGTTTGGCTGTTGCAACGGCTTAACGAGCATTACAATACCCGACAGTATAACGCACATTGGCGATTATGCGTTTCGGGACTGCGAAAGCTTAACAAGCATTACAATACCCAATAGTGTAACAAGTATTGGCGATGAGGCGTTTTCAGGTTGTGGCAGTTTAAATATAAGCGTAGACGAAAGCAATACAAGTTATTGTGATATAAACGGTGTTTTATTCAATAAAAACAAATCAGAAATTCTTGCATATTCAAAAGATGAAATACAATCTGATTACACAATCCCTGATAGTGTAACAAGCATTGGCTCTTGGGCATTTTCAGTATGCGACAGTTTGACAAGCGTTACCATACCCGACAGCGTAACAACCATTGGCTCTTGGGCGTTTGAGAACTGCGACAGCTTGACAAACGTTACCATACCTGACAGTATAACAACCATTGGCGATTATGCGTTTCACGACTGCGACGGCTTGACAAGCGTTACCGTACCCGACAGCGTAACAAGCATTGGCGAATGGGCGTTTGCCCGCTGCAGCGGCTTAACAAGCGTTACCATAGGCAACGGCGTAACAAGCATTGGTGGAGGTGCGTTTTCAGTCTGTTACAGTTTAACAAGCATTGACATACCTGACAGTGTAACAAGCATTGGTGAATATACGTTTCAAGATTGCAGAAGTTTGACTAACGTTACCATATCCGATAGTGTAACAACCATTGACTATAGTGTGTTTTCTTTCTGCACCGCCTTGACAAGCGTGACAATCCCCAACAGCGTAACAAGCATTGGCGAACTTGCGTTTTATGGTAGCAGTCTAACCGATGTATATTACGACGGAAGTAAAACGGAATGGGAAAAGATTGATATAGACAATCGCGGGAACTATCCACTTCTCAATGCAACAATTCACTACAATTACATTAAATACGATCCAATCACTCCCGTCACCCTAACCGTCACACCCTCGGGCAACAGCTACACCCTCACCGCCGATACGGAATATGACGGCGCTGCATATGCGGCGGCGTATGACGCGGAGGGCGTATTGCTTAACGTCGTGAGCAAACCGTTTACCGGCGGGACGGCGACCGTAACGCCCGACACGACAGGCGCGGCGAAAATAAAATTCTTCGTATGGACGAATAATATTCAGCCGGTGACGAACGTGGAAGTAATGGATCTGTAGGGGTGAGCATATTATAAAAGTATACAAAAAAGCTGCGGCGTGAACCGCAGCTTTTCGCGTTTATCCTACAATCAAGCTTTCACCTGTCATTTCCTCGGGTTTTTCGAGGTTCATAAGCTCCAGCATTGTGGGGCAAAGATCGGAAAGACGACCGGTTTTCAGCTTTACATCGCCCGCGCCTATCAAAATCATCGGAACGGGGTTCGTGGTGTGAGCCGTGAACGGCGCTTTTGTGACGGGGTCGATAAGACAGTCCGCGTTGCCGTGGTCGGCTGTGATAATGACCTTGCCGTCCTTTTTGAGTATCGCGTCAACCGTTCTGCCGACGCACTCGTCGACAGCCTCGACCGCCTTGATCGCAGCCTCCATTACGCCCGTGTGACCTACCATGTCGCAGTTGGCGTAATTCAGGATTATAACGTCGAATTTGTCAGAGTTTATCGCGTCAATAACCGCGTCCGTAACCTCATACGCGCTCATTTCGGGCTTTAGGTCGAATGTCTCAACGTCCGGCGACTTTATGAGTATTCTGTCCTCGCCCTCGAACTGCTTTTCCTCGCCGCCGTTGAAGAAAAACGTCACGTGCGCGTACTTCTGCGTTTCCGCTATGCGGAGCTGCGTCAAGCCCTTTTTGCTTATGTACTCGCCGAACGTCATGTGCAGCGACTCGGGCGGGTACGCGACGGTTACGTTCGGCATCGACTCGTCGTACTGCGTCATGCAGAC
>CANPXG010000127.1 GCA_947585795.1 uncultured Clostridia bacterium | reverse complement strand
ATCAAAGAAGCCGGGGACGTATTCGGTATGGCGATGTTCAACGGTGAAACGGAGATAGCGGGTTTTGGGCTGTATAAAAGACTGAGCGATGAGATGTGGCTGCCGCACGAAAACAATGCGACACTACCGTTGGAAATAAACCAAGGGTATGACAAAACGGAATACTACAAAAATAAATGGCTGCACGTTGAAACGGAAGTAGTCGGTGAAACGTCGATAAAAAAAGTGAACGTGAAGATATACGATGAAACAGGTGAGAACCTTTACTCGTCCACACAAGGCATAACATACGCAAGACATGACTTGCCCGTCAATCGGCTCGTGTTCGGGCTTGTGTATGACGGCGATAAAAGTACACCGTCAGGCGCGAATGTGTGCTTGAGAAATCTAAAGGTAAAGTAGGGTAAGGGGGCGCAGCGATGACAAAGCTTGACAGGCTCGCATTCAAAATGACCGAATATTACGCTGCCGATCCGGCACGTATACAGCATTTTATTAAGGTTCACGCGTTTTCGCGGCTTATCGGTATGGGCGAGGGACTTTCCGAGGCGGAGCTTTTTACGCTTGAAGCCGCCGCTTACGTGCACGATATCGGTATCAAAAAAGCCGAAGAGGTTTACGGAAACAGTGCGGGACATTATCAGGAAGAGTTGGGACCGCCGATAGCGAGGAAAATGCTTGAGGAGCTTGACTTTAGCCACGGCGTTATCGAGCGTGTGTGCTATCTTGTCGGGCATCATCACACATACACAAATATAGACGGCGCGGATTACCGGATACTTGTTGAAGCGGATTTTCTGGTGAATCTTTTCGAGGACGGCGAAAGTAAGGCTGCCGTGAAATCGGCTTACGAGAAAATTTTCAAAACAAAATCGGGAAAGCAACTGTGCCGCGATATGTTCGGTATAACTTAAATGGGGACACTAAATTTAGTGTCCCCTTAATTGTATGCCTATTGATTTATCCAAGCCGGAACTTTCCGTTTTTCAGCGCCGCTATCGTACCGCCGTCAACGAGCAGATCCGTTCCCGTAATATAGCTTGCCGCGTCGCTCAACAAAAATGCGCCCGCCGCGCCCACTTCATCAGGCGAGCCTACGCGTTTTGCCGGAGTTGCGTCGATCATTCGCTGATAGCCCTCGCCGTTAGCGTTGAACTCGTCATACGCAAGCGGCGTTACGATAATGCCGGGACTTATAGTATTTATTCTCGCGCCGCGTTCGCCCCAAGCGTGTGCGGCGGCGTACTGAACTTGCAAATGGTTTGCTTTTTTTGCGACAATATACGCCGTGCCGGAATTTGTGATACGCTCGCTTGACAAGCATGGCAGCTCCGCGAGCTTGTCAGCCGGAGTGGTCATTATCTGCACTTCCTCCTCCTGCGACAGCGGCGGGAACATATATCCCGTCTGACTTGAGATAAGAAGTCCCGCGCCGCCCTTTGCGATAACCTTTCCGAACGCGTCCAGCGCGTATGCCGAACCGACAAGGTCAAGCGCGATGATCTTTTCCGGCGACACCTGATTGGGCGACGCGCCCGCCGTATGAATATAATATTTCACGTTTCCGAGCGACGATGCTTTTTGTGCAAACGCTTCGATCGACTCCTTACTGTTCGCGTCCACGACCTGCGTTTCCACAGCATAGCCGTAGCCTTCGTATTCCTTTTTTACCTCCGCGAGCCGCTTTTCGCTTATATCTCCGAAAAGTATGGTCATTCCCGCGCATACCCTGCGGAGTATCGCCGTTCCCATGCTGCCGGCTCCGAGCAGTACGGCTACATCTTTGCTGTCGTTTCTGTCAAAAATCATTTTTATTTCCTCCTTATTTTTGTCAAACCGACTTTTTTGCCCATGATGCAACGGTTTTTTCGGATTTAGCCGCGTCCGCGCCGTGAACAGCAAGACCTTTCCCGAATGACGCGCCCGCGCATATTTTCCTTAAATCACGCTCGCAGCTTCCCAAGCCGCTGCCCTCGTGCGTCATGACCGCCATCACCTTTTTACCGTTCCAGTCAAGCTTTTCAAGCTGCGTAAACACCGCCATCGGGAATGTACCCCACCAGCACGGACCGCAAACGAAGATAGTATCGTAGCCGTCAATGCCGTCAAGATATTTTTTCAGTTCAGGTCTTGCGCCCGCGCGCAGCTCCGCCTTCGCGTCGTCGATACATTCGTAATAATCCGCCGAATATTCCTTGACTGTTTCAATTTCAAACAGGTCGCCGCCGACCGCTTTTTGAATAAACTCCGCAACTATTTCCGTATTGCCCTTCGCAAGATTTTCAACTCTGCCGTTCACATAATTCTCTCCCTTACGCGAATAGTAAATGATAAGATTTGCCATTTTTATATCCTCCTTTTAATAACATTCGTTTAGTATATCTAAGATTTCAGAATGTATAAGCTGCCTGTAGCTTCCCACCGAAATATTGCACGACCGCGCGATTTCGGGCAATATGCTCTTGTCCCCGATACCCAATTCGCGCAATGTTTTCGGCAGCCCGATTTCATTTATAAAGTCCGCAAGAGCCTTAATTCCCGCAAGGGCAAGTTCGTCGTCCGTTTTGCCGTCCGCGCTTATTTCCCATACATTACGCGCAAATCGTACAAACTTGTCCAAACCGCTTTTATAAATATGTCTGTAATACGTCGGGTGAATGACCGCCAGCCCGCAGCTGTGGTTGCAGTCGGTGTACGCGCCGAGCTGATGCTCTATCTGATGCGCCTCGAAGTCCGTTTTCTTGCCAAGCTTTATAACCCTGTTTTCCGCCATAGTCGAAGCCCACATCAG
>CANPXG010000126.1 GCA_947585795.1 uncultured Clostridia bacterium | reverse complement strand
GCCGAACACCACGGAAATTCCCAATAACAGAGATATTAGTTTTTTCATAGCCGTTCTCCTTATGCAATCAAATTCACTATAAATCCGCTAACGAGGGCATAAAGCATAACGAACGCGAAGTACATCGCGAAATGCTTTATGCCGAGCACTATCTTGAGCGCGCCGAGGTTGGTAATTTTAGTCGCGGGACCTGTTATCATAAACGCGGTCGCGCTGCCCATGCTCATGCCGTCAGCGAGCCACTGTTGAAGCAATGGGATCGTTCCGCCGCCGCAGGCATAGAGTGGTACGCCGATCGTCGCCGCCATAAGCAAGCCGAAGCCTCTGTTATTTACAAACAGGCTCGCAAACGCATCCTGTGGAACGTATCTTTGGAACAGTGCGCTGAGCAGAATACCGAGCAGGAAATACGGACCTGTCGCTTTGATGTTGCGTCCGATATTTTTCAAAAGCCGCATGAACGGATTGGGATCGGTGTCATGGCTCGCACGTTCCGAGAAGCCGTTGAAGTTGAAAAAATGCTTGTCCTTGAAGCAGAACCGCACCACAAGTCCAGCCGCGATACCGCACAGAAAGCACGAAATAAATCTCACACACAGCGCGAAATTACCGAGCGCGGCGCTGTATATGAGAAGCTGCGGATTTAGTAGGATGCTGCTCATCATAAACGCTGCGAGGTAGTCGTCGCGCATACCTTTTTGCGAAAACGACGCGGCGATAGGGATCGTGCCGTACATACACAAGGGCGATGCTATTCCGATAAGGCTCGCCGGAATTATGCCGAACACACCGAGATGCTTGTCTTGAATTACTGTCATAAGCGAATGTATCTTCTGCTTGCCGAATACGGATATTACCGAGCCGATAACGATACCGAGCGCCCAATAAAATACTATCTGCCTAAGCTGTACCTCAAAATAGTACCATATATATACAAACTCGCGATGAAGTACATCAAGTATATTCATAAGCATTTCAGCCACTCTCCTTATTTCTCAAGCGTTTCATTCATACTGCCCGTTCGATACCCGCCCAGGTCGAGCGAAACGTATGTAAAACCGAGCGATTTTAGATAATCGTACACGCTGTCCGATTTTTCAAGGATTTTCGGAAATTCGTTTTTGTTGATTTCAATTCTTGCCATATCACCGTGTACGCGCACACGAACCTGCGTAAAGCCTAAATCGAGCAAGAATTGCTCCGCCTTATCAACCATGCCGAGCTTTTCCTCCGTAATCGTTTCGCCGTACACGAACCGTGATGAAAGACAGGCAAACGACGGCTTTTCCCATGTATCTAAACCCAATTCTTTGGATAATTCCCGTATTTCATTTTTCGTAAGTCCCGCGTGCCGAAGCGGACTTTTAATATTTTGCTCTTTAACAGCGATAAGTCCGGGGCGGTAATCGCCGTTGTCGTCGATATTCGAGCCTTCCGCTATGTTCTCTATGCCAAACTCCGCAGCGGCTTTTCGCATTTTTGTAAATAATTCCGTTTTGCAAAGGTAGCAGCGATTTTTCGGATTTTGCGCGAAGCCGTCAATACTAAGCTCCTCCGATTCGATAACTATATGTTTTATCCCTTCCTTTTCGCAGAAAGCCTTTGCTTCGTTAAGCTCGCGCTGCGGGAACGAACAGGAGCGCGCCGTTATCGCGATACAGTTCTCGCCCAAAACATCATGTGCGGTCTTAAGCAAAAACGTCGAGTCCACGCCGCCCGAAAAGGCAACCGCGAGGGATTTTAATGATTTTATATATTCCTTCAGATTGTTATATTTTTCGTTCATGTCATATGCTCCTTTACTCGAAACGGCTCCGCGCTTTTGCGAAGCCGTTTCAAAAAATTAGGATTGGGAGTTATCTTTGTAATTCCGCGGGGCGTTTTGCGATTGAGTTGGTAACCGCGACAATTCCCGCCCATACCGCGGTGACTGCAACAGCCATAGCAATGCCGGTTGTCGCTATCTCGCGAAATACCGACAGTCCGTTTGTCAAAAACGGCGCCCACGGCACGATTTCACCGTGCCAAACGTGCTCAAATGCAAGAAGCGCACTTCCGCCCCAAAGCATATTGTTGAGCCAGTTAATTCTTTTGATAAAAGGATTGTGAGTTTCCTTTTTATCGGTGGATTTCTTTACAATCGTCGTTACGACTGCCTCCGCAGCCGGTGCTATAAAACAAGCCATTTCATTTTCCTCCTTTTATTTTAAGCGTCTATACTTACTAAATTGTACTCGCGGCTTCCTAAGCCGATTTCCTCTGCGTGTTCGAGCGTATGCAGACCGTTCCTCGACTCGATACGGTTTACCAAAGACTCGCCGTCGCCGTCCTTCTGTGCGTAGATTAAATCAAGACACGCTTGGTCGAGCGCAACGGGGTCATACGAGGCGAGTATGCCTATATCGTGCATATCCGGTTCAGACGGATTTCCGTCACAGTCGCAGTCTACGGAAAGGCGGTTCATTACGTTAATATATATAACCTTGCCGTCAAGGAAATTGACAACGCTGCTTGTCGCGTCACCCATCGACTCAAGGAATTTATCCTGATCACCGCCCCACGGACTTGTATGCGACGTTCCGGCACTGTGTATCCAACATTTTCCTTCGGATGAGCCTATACCGATTGACATATTCTTTATCGCGCCGCCGTAGCCCGCCATAGCGTGTGTAATGTGTTTATTGCGGTGGAATAGGAAAATTAGGATATAAAACAGCAATTCGGGATTTTTTGAACGCTTATGAATGCTTTGTTAGCATCCATAAGCGTTTTTAGTTAATTTTTTAATGGTTCTCTATAAATAAAGGATAACTTAGAATT
>CANPXG010000125.1 GCA_947585795.1 uncultured Clostridia bacterium | reverse complement strand
AGTTTGGTCACTTACATTTTACCATAAGTTTCACTTTGAGTCATCTTTTATTGTGTCATTTTATTTTACAACTTCCCTTAAAACCGCATTATCATACAAGCAAACTGCATATTATAAAACAACCTATATTGACAGCAGCTATGTTTCACTTAATTTTTTTAAATACAAAAAGATATTCATGCGCAATAAGCAAAAAATTGTATTTGACGCTGTTTGTTTTCCAGTATCCTGTAGCTCGGCAATTGTGCTGTTGCTTGATAATAACCTCTTTCAGGATAAAACCCGAATCCTTAAAAATTTGCATTACCTCAAAGCTCATAGGTATCATACAGCCCTTTTGTCTTGTGTCACCCATAAGCACCGCACAAAATTTTTCTTTTTTTAAAACACGGTAGCACTCGTCTGCAACCGGACGCATTTGTTCAAGAAAATCCCTTACGTTTAGCCGTGATAAATCTTCGGCTATTTCATCACTGTATTTTATAATATTGGCATACGGCGGATGCGTGCATATTAAATCTATACTTTCATCCTGCAAAAAATATAGATTGCGTGCATCTCCCTTATAAATTTTAACTCTGCCCCGGGCATCGGGATAATCAAAATTTACTTTTTCTTTACACCGATTGAGAGCATCATCATTACAGTCAACCCCTATTATATCTCTGTTCAGCAGTTTTGCCTCAACCAATGTAGTTCCGCCGCCCGCAAACTGGTCAAGCACCAAATCTCCCTCATTGGAATACCTCAAAATGATATTTCTGGGTATATAAGGTGACCAGTTTCCACGCCATTTTGCATCATGCGTAGCCCAATCACCACGCTTGGGAAACGACCAATGGGTTGTCATTTCAAGTTCAAAATCATCCGGCTGCCATTTTTTTATTTTTTTTGTTTCCATAATTACTCCATATTTTCATTAGGTACAGGCAGCCCCAAACGATACAAAGGAATGTACTCAAAATAATAATCGCAATTTACGCTGTGAATATAATCCAATACATCTTTATATTTAGGATCTCTGAACCAGTCGTCAAGAAGGTATATGTATTCAACATCCAAATTAGCTTTTGAGAGCAGCTTTTTATACTCCTTTTTTTTAAAATCACAGGTTTGCAGCTTTTCATCAACCGAACCGTTTCCCTGCTGATGCTTACACTCAATAATAAATACTGTATTTTCCGCTATAACAAAAATACTGTCGTCCGGCAGCAATTTTCTGGATATATACATTTTCCAATCAATATCAAGCTTTTTAAGCAATGCGGAATAAAACTCATTCTTTTTGTATAATTCTGCAACCTTATTGCCAAGATAATAGACTGTCCTCACCGATATATTTACACGTTCACCTTTAAATACAACATATTCGTTTTCAACCTTAATTTCATATCCCTGCTGCAATGATAAAAAGGTACCCAAATCGGTTTTGCCCTCAAATATAAGACCAGTTTTTGTATTTCCTCCGCCTTTTCCGTTTCTTATCATACTCATTCTCCCGATTATATATTGCTGTCATTTTTCATTATACAAAATTTTTCCCTTGATTCTGCAATTTCTGCACCATGATTGAGGAATAATTCTTCCGTCTTCCATTTTTCTGTAACCAAACAAATTTTTAATTTCTTTACTGTCGTAGGCTATTCTTCCGCAATTGGGACATTCGGCATATTCTCCGTAAGGCATAAACCTTTCCTCCGTTATAAATAATTTTTATCAATAATTTGATATAAGCAGCTCACTGATACTGCCCCTGCTCTTTGAGTTGCAATTAATCATTCTTGTTGCCTGTATCCTGCTTATTATAAATTTTTTGTATATGTTATCAAAAAAGTCATCGCTTTCATTAATATTTTTGGGATCCGAATTGCTTGCCACTACCTTAGCACCTTTTTTGGATATAGTTTCCACAAATTCCGCAAGTTTTATCTGCTGCTCATCTCCAAACTCGTTTTTGGTATAGGATGTAAAGGATGAGGTTTCGTTTAAAGGACGGTAAGGCGGGTCAATGTATACAAATGTATCACACCCTATGAAATCGGCACACATGCTGTAATCGCCGCATCTTATTTCAACATTTTTAAGCAGACTGCTTATAAGGCGGATATGATCCGGGTCACATATAGACGGTTTCTTGTATTTTCCTATTGGGACGTTATAAAAGCCTTTGCCGTTAACCCGATATAGTCCGTTAAAGCATGTTTTGTTCAGAAAAATAAACAGTGCAGCTTTTTCTTCGTTTTTTTCCGAACTTTGTATCAATGTATTAAATCTGTCACGCCGGCAGTAATAATATGCCTTGCGCTGTTCATCATCCATAGTCCAAAATTTTTCCTGCATATCCGATAAAATATCAATAACTGCTTCCGGATTATATTTAATTTCGATATATGTATCCGTCAATTCGGAGTTTATATCGTTAATAAGCACCTCTTGGGGATTATAATTTGCAAGTACATCAAACAAAACAGCTCCTCCGCCGACAAAAGGTTCGCAGTATTTTTTTATATTTTCCGGATATTTTTCACGGATAACATCCAACAATTGGCTTTTGCCGCCTGCCCACTTAATAAAAGGTTTTACTGTTTTGTACATAAAAATCACCCGGTCAAACTTATTTATAACAACAAATTCATTTTGGTATACTGCCGTATTTACCTATACTCGGATAAACGCAGTAAATCATCCTAACATTTATTATAACACAAGCAGCAAAAAAAGCAATGCTTCAAAGCAAGGTTTTGCATACCGCATTAAATCCTGCGGCATTTTGGGAAGTTGTAAAATAAAATGACACAATAAAAAATGACTCAAAGTGAAACTTATGGTAAAATGTAAGTGTTCAAAC
>CANPXG010000124.1 GCA_947585795.1 uncultured Clostridia bacterium | reverse complement strand
TAAAATAGCTGTTTTTGGCTGATTCTATCTTAGCCAAAATACCTCTTTAACAAGCCTTCAAAACCCTTTCCATGTCTTGCTTCATCCTTAGCCATTTCATGCACGGTATCGTGGATAGCGTCGTAGTTAAGCTCCTTTGCGCGCTTGGCGAGGTCGAGCTTACCGGCGGTCGCGCCGCACTCAGCCTCGGCACGAAGCTGCAAATTCTTCTTTGTCGAAGGCGTTACGACCTCACCCAAAAGCTCCGCGAACTTCGCCGCATGCTCCGCTTCCTCCAAAGCGGCTCTCATATAGAACTCACCTATTTCGGGATAACCCTCACGGATAGCCTGTCTTGACATCGCGATATACATACCTACCTCGGTGCACTCGCCCTCGAAGTTAGCCTTCAATCCCTCATAAACATCGTCCTCGACCTTACCCTTTGCGCCCACGCCGATAACGTGCTCGCAAACGAAGTTAAGAGCGCCTTCCTCCATAACCGTGAACTTTGAACCGGGAACGCCGCACTGCGGGCACTTCTCGGGGGGCTCATTGCCCTCATGAACATAACCGCATACGGGACATACATACTTTGCCATAATTTTTTCCTCCTTATTTTAATGATTTAACTCTGTTATAATAACATTTTTTAACGGTTTTGTCAATACGCCGCGCCTACAGATATTTCTCCTCGAACTTGTTCCACGGCATCGGCTTATCGAACTTATAGCCCTGCGCCTCATCACAGCCCATCTTTTTAAGCATCTCAAGCTGCGCGTCGTTTTCCACGCCCTCCGCGACGATTTTTATATGCTCACTGTGACATATCTGCGAAATCGACTCCGACAGTATCCAAGCCTTCTTGTCCGTTTCCATTTTATACACCATATCACCGTCGAGCTTCAGTATATCGAACTTCAAATCGGCGAACAGGTATATATCGGCGTACTTGGAACCGAAATTATCGATCGCGATTTTAAACCCGCGCTTTTTGAGGTCGGTGAGCACATCGGAAACTCGGCTCACGCCGCCGCGCTCCCGATCCTCCGTGACCTCGATTATGATCAGATCCTTCGGCACATCATAGTCGAACCATATATCCATAAGCGTTTCGGTAAAGCCGGGGAGCATCATGGTCTTATGCGATATATTCACCGACACCGGCTTCACATTTTTACCCGCCTTAAGCCACGCCGATATGTACTCGCACGCGTGCTTAAAGACATAAAAATCCACGATATGTATCGTCTGATTATCTTCCATTTCCGGAATAAAATCCAATGGCGAAACGAGCACTCCGTCGTCGTCGAAGAAACGCACAAGCGCCTCACTGCCGCTGAGCTCACCCGTTTTCACGGAAAAACGCGGCTGGAACCATATGACAAACCTCTCATCCGTTATGAGCTTTTTAAGCAGCTCCGGCGTCGAGATCGCCATAAACGTATCGTTACGGAACCGATACCTGCCCGACTCGTTCATATGGCGGTAGAAATACTTTTTATCGAGGTACATTTTCTCGTCCGCCGACTTCACCGCCTCGTCAACGTTCACGCAGTCACGCTCGAACCTTGCGCCTATCGCGGAATTAAAGTCGGACTTTTGGATCCTCTGCCGCAGCGTTTCCAGCCTTGCGTTAAACTCCTCCTCACCGATACCTCGGCATATGATAACGAACTCATCGCCGCCCATACGGTAGATGTTGTAGCCGTTGAAAATATCGAGAAGTATGAGCGAAACGCTGCGAAGCGCCTCATCGCCCGCACTGTGACCTTGATTGTCGTTGATGGTTTTAAGCCCGTTAAGATCCATGTACACAACGCCCGTGTCCATGGGAGCAAATTCCGCTTTTGAATCCTCAATAAATTTGTTACGGTTATAGACATTGGTGAGCGTGTCGAAGTAGCTCATATGCCAAAGCCGCTTTTCCATACGCGCCGCATAATCCTCGCGCACCTTGATGGAATCGGTAACGTCGTTGGCGACGGTGAGCCGCACGTTTTTGCCGTTTACGTCTATGATTTTTTCTCTGACGTTGTACGTTCTGCCGGTCAGTTGATTTTCGTACTGCCACGTGGTAAAACCGTCTTTATTTGCCTCATTTTCGCGGCAAAAATCGTTTCTGTTGCCGTATATGACCTCACGGCAGTCTTTTCCGACGCAGTCGCCGAAAACATCCTTGCCGGATTTGTTGATATACAAGATCTTATGCGTTTCGCAATCCGATATATATACGATTTCAAAAAGCGAGTCCAGCACATCGTATATACTTGTCATTTTTGTCACCTCTTAAAGTAAAGCTTTCGCCGTATTTACAATTATATAGATTATTTTACCACATAATAATCGTTTTTTCAACCGCAAATTTAAATATCTCCCCCACCGTAAGGCTCCCCTACTAGGGGAGCTGTCGCCGTAGGCGACTGAGGGGTTTGTACGGGACGGCGCCCGCGACGTCCCGTTAGCCTTCCCCTTGAGGGGAAGGTGTCGGCGAAGCCGACGGATGAGGTGTAGCCGCGCAGCGGCGTCGTAGGGGCGACCTTCACGGTCGCCCACCCACGGGGGGTGTCCACGAGGGGGCATAGCCCCCTCCGGTCGTTTCAAGGGGGTGATTCCTAAGAGGGGGGAAATCGAAATCCCCCCCTCTTAGGGTTTTTGGTTCTTTTTTTAAAAAGAACACCCTTCTGCACATCTCCGATGTGCCAACGGTAATGGTATCACCATTTTCGGGCTATTCAAAATCGCACAACGGCGGGCTGTGGGCAGCCCGCCCTACAACGCGTGATTACAACCCCCCGTAGGGGCGACCCCGGCAGAAAGTCAAGCAAGTGCAACATAAATTTCTTTAGGGGATTTCCAGCCGAGGCACTTACGAGGTCGGTCA
>CANPXG010000123.1 GCA_947585795.1 uncultured Clostridia bacterium | reverse complement strand
CCACGCATAAAACGCGGCTCAGATTTAATGTTACCACACATTTATATATCACAATATGAAATACTGCCTATACTGATTTTCTGCATAAAGGATTTTCCATATATAAAGCCTGCGTTTTAAACAAAACACAATCCTTTATACAGTGTATGCAAATCAGAATATACCCAAACGGGAATATTCTGAAAAAACGTATTAAAAAAACAGTATCATATGATTACATATAATGATATATAAATAATGTGGTACATTTATTATACCACACTTTGCCTGATTTTCAATACAAATTTTACAAAATTAAAAAATCCCTTTAAAGCAAGCTCGCCTTAAAGGGACTTTATTTTTACAAATTACTTATAATATCATTCATATTATACATACCGGCGGGCTTGTCGGCGATAAACTTCGCCGCCTTGATCGCGCCCACTGCAAACACCTCTTTTGACGCGGCGTGGTGGCTCAGCGTTATAACCTCGTCGTTACCGGCAAAGATAATATCATGCTCACCGACGATCGTACCGCCGCGTACGGCGTGCAGACCGATCTCCGTTTTCTTCCTCTTTCTGCGCACCGCGTGACGGTCATACACATACTCGGCGGGGAAAGACAGCGTTTCATCGATTGCGTCCGCAATCGCCAGCGCCGTTCCCGAGGGCGCGTCAATTTTTTGATTATGATGCTTTTCGACTATCTCTATGTCGAAATTACCCTCCAAAAGCTTCGTCGCCTTTTTCGCGAGCGCGATAAGCAGATTTATTCCCAAACTCATATTCGCGGAGAAAAATACGGGTATCTCGTTCGACGCGCTTTGAAACTCCTCTTTCTGTTCCGCCGTAAAGCCTGTGGTTGCAAGAATTATCGGCAGACGGCGCTTTTTGCAGTAAGTCAGTATACCCGTAAGCGCCGACGGATGCGAAAAGTCAATAACAACATCCGCCTCACCCGTGAACTCGTCGGGGTTCGCGAAAACGGGATACGTATTCTCGACCGCGTCGTTCACGTCAAAGCCCGCGACGATCTCGCACTCGTCGTCCGCGGCGGCAAGGCGCGTTATGACCTGCCCCATCTTGCCGTTACAGCCGTTCATGATTATTTTTGTCATTCGTTCCCTCTCCTTTACGCCAATTTCATACCAAAATCCACCATGGACTTTTTAAGCTTTTCAAGGTTCGCGCTGTCCATATCGACAAGCGGCATACGCAGATTACCCGCGTTGAAGCCGAGCAAATTCATCGCCGTCTTTATCGGCACGGGATTTACCTCGATGAACAAATTGTTTATAAGATCGAGCATTTTAAGCTGCAAATTCCTCGAAGCCTCAACGTCGCCCTTGAAATAGTACTCGCAAATATTATGTGTTTCCTTCGGAAGAATATTCGCGACGACCGATATAACGCCCTTGCCGCCGAGCGACAGCGCGGGAACGATCATATCGTCATTGCCGGAATAGATGTAAAGCTCGGGCACCTCTGCTGCGACCTTCGCCATGTAGCTGATATTGCCGCTTGCCTCCTTGACCGCGACAATGTTTTCCACCTTCGCGAGCTCTTTAAGCGTGTCGATCGCGAAGCTCATGCCCGTGCGCGACGGCACGTTGTAGAGGATCACGGGGATCTTAACGGCGTTCGCGATAGCCGTAAAGTGCGCGACAAGTCCCTTTTGCGTGGTCTTGTTGTAGTACGGCGTTACGGAAAGTATACCGTCCGCGCCCATTTTTTCGGCTTCCTTTGTAAGCTCGATCGCGTGACGCGTATCGTTTGAGCCTGTGCCCGCGATCACGGGTATGCGTCCGTTTACCTTTTTAACGGTGTACTCGATAGCCGCAAGATGCTCCTCATCGGGCATCGTCGAGGCCTCGCCGGTAGTACCGCAAATAATGATTGCGTCCGTACCGTTTTCAATGTTAAACTCGATAAGTCTGCCAAGCTCGTCATAGTTGGTCTTTTGCCCGTCGAACGGCGTAATTATCGCAACGCCCGAACCTGTGAACGGTAATGTTTTCATTTTATATCCTCCTATATCAATTTATTTCGTTATGCAATAAGCCTTCCCCTTTGCTACGGCGTTTATTGCTTCGTAAGGCTCCCCTTGAGGGGAGCTGTCAGCGTAGCTGACTGAGAGGTGGCTGTAGGGGCGGATATTATCCGCCCGCCATAAGGCCCCCTTCACTACGGCGTTTGTTCGCAAGCGAACACGCCTACAACACTTGCGTGTTGTTTACCTCAGCCCGCCTCCCTGACCCCCTGATGGCAACGGTTTGTAGGGGCAAATATCCCCCGCCCTCGCGGGGGTGTCCACGAGGGGGCATAGCCTCCTCTGGTCGTTTCAAGGGGGTGATTCCTAAGAGGGGGGAAATCGAAATCCCCCCTCTTAGGGTTTTTGGTTCTTTTTTTAAAAAGAACATCCCTTCCGCACATCCCCGATGTGCCAACATGAACAATCGTATGGGCGACCTTTGTTATGGCGTTTTGCCTTCCCCTTTGCTACGGCGTTCGTTGCTTCGCTGTTAGGCTCCCCTCGAGGGGAGCTGTCAGCGTAGCTGACTGAGAGGTGGCAGTAGTGGCGCACATCATCCGCCCGCCATGTCCCTGCCACACCGCCGGCAACGCTCTGCTAAACGGGGGTGTCCCTGTAGGGCGGGCTGCCTCACTACGGCATTTGTTACGCCTCTTTTTGCCTTCCCCTTTGCTACGGCATACGAGCAAAGCTCTATGCCTACAACACGCAAGCGTGTTGTTCACTTGAGGGGAGGGGGACCGCGTTAGCGGTGGATGAGGTGTCCGTAGGGGACGGCACCCTCGACGTCCCTAATTCGTAGGGGCGGATATTATCCGCCCGCGGGCAACCATTGCCCGCCCGCAAGGCTCCCCTGCTAGGGGAGCTGTCGCGCTTGCGCGACTGAGGGGTTTAACCGGGGGGTGTCCACGAGGGGGCGTAGCCCCCTCTGGTCGTTTCAAGGGGGGTGATTCCTAAGAGGGGGGAAATCGAAATCCCCCCTCTTAGGGTTTTTGGT
>CANPXG010000122.1 GCA_947585795.1 uncultured Clostridia bacterium | reverse complement strand
ACAGGCGATTTGCAGCTTCCTTTAACTCTGCTTCGCGTTTTGCTTCCATTACTGCTTGTCCTTCCATAATAGCCGCGATTGCCCGTTCTTGCTGACGAGTTGGTAATACTCGTCCGTTTCCTTGACTATGTACCAGTTTTCGGGCTTAAGTCCGCGTTGTGCAACAAATATTTTCTGCCGCCGCGTCAAATTCCGCTTTTGCATTTTTTCGATCACTACCTTATTTTTAGCTGTCGGGAATACATACATTATTTGTATTCCACTGTATCGCCGCCGCAGAGTGGACACGCCCGTAACAGCGGCACTTCTATTGACTTTTTCGGTTGTTTTGTAACCTCGTTCAGTTCAATCGCATTCGGGCGAAACCCCTCGTTACAGTTAACGCGCCCTACAATTTTACATCCATTATTTTGATGGAATTTTATTGTCCTGTTGTCGTCTGCCGCTACAATCGGGTATATGTCGTTGACGCCCGCTGTGTCGGTATGACACAAAATCACATATTTTTTACTTGCCATTTTCCGCCGCCTCCACCAATTCGGGATTGTCATGTATATTGCCAATAACCTCCATTATATCAGCTGGAACGCTCATGCCAAATCCCCACGTTTCCATGTCATTGATAATAATTCCAAAATACGCATTACCGTACCGCGATTCAAAGATTACCCGATGAATAGTGCCGTTATATTTTACAATATCACCCTCAAAAATCTGTTTACCGTTCTTGTCCTTTAAACCCGTCCACTGTCCGACCGTTTCGGGAATAACATCTCTGCTATCCATGACCTTTGGGCTATATTGGCGCAGTATAGTACATTCGCCGCTGCCATATACGCATAAGCTGCCAAAGACCCACTCATGACGCTTATTGTGCCGGAGCTTACCTCTGAATAAAATCTCTCTCATGCCTCGTCCTCGCTTTTCGCCTCAGCCGGCTCTTTAATCTCCATTTGCCCACCCGCGTCAAAGAACGCCGCTTCCTCCGAGGCGTTTAACCCCATAAGCAGATCGGCGGCATACGCTGATAGATTATTCAGATTGACGCGCATGGGCTTAATAAATCCTATCGTAAACGCACCGCATATAATAACCAACATATCATTTCCGAAAAAATAGCGTTTATCGTTAACACTGTCAAAAATTTTGAGCAAATCAGAATTGATGAAGAAAACGCGGCTGTCGGCAAGCATAAACGGCTGAATAACCGTCCCACTCGGCAATTCGATAGAAAATTCCATCGGCACAGCGTCCTCAAATTCTTCGAGGAGTGAGAACGCTGCGGGCGGAAAAATATATTTGTCGCGCTCATCATCGCTGATACCGATTGCCGCCGCACAGTCCTCCGCCGTCCAGTCGTCAACATCGGCGTCAATAACTCCCGCAACACTGCCGTCGGATAGATAATCATACCCGCCGTATCTGATTATTTGAACATGTTTGTTTTTCTTGCATTGTTTCAGCATTTTTGATAATATCATGTCTCTCCCTCCAATCGCACTTCCTTTTCCGCCTCCATACGTTTCGTTTTATATTCGTTATATTTCCGCCTGTACTCGTAACTTTGTCCGAATATATTCCACGCCGCTTTTACAACATTCGGCTCGTGCGGTCGTATCAGCTCTAAATCGTCTGTAGCCCGGTAGGAAATCGGGCACCCACAGCAGCCCGTCCGCTTCATGCCATAGACTTCATATGCGTCCGAATATTTGATACCGTAATAGTCCTTGTACCACTGCTTGTCCGAGTCCGATACATAATACAGCGGGCGCAGTCTGAATTGTCCGCTTGCCGTCTCGGTAAAGCACAGCGCCGTATTGTCCTTGCGCGGAACCGAACGCATACCGCCCTCATCCCTGCGCTCGCCGGTAATAACCATGTCATACCCTTTTTGCACGCGGTGCGCGATCTGCTTTTTGCAGTAATCGCAGCACTTTGCGCTGATCTGAAAATCAGGCGGATATTCCGCAATAAAATCACGCATATATTTTGACGAATTGATAACCAACTGAATATTCGGTCTTGGCTCGCCTGCGCTGTTGCAGCAACAGAGGAAATTCAGAACACTCTCACACTTCGGATAACGCGCCTTCAGCTCCTTCCGCTTCGCCGCTTTGTCCACCGCCGCATCGTATTCATCCGCCACCGTCAGCGGAACGCCTTTTTTTTGCCAGTCGGAAAGTCCCGAAGACATGATTTTCGACACAAATGGTATGCCGTAATTCCGCGCCGCCTGCACGATATTGATTTTCGGTCGGACTGTTTCGATTTCCACACCGTATTTCTCCGCTGTTTCTTTAACGTGTTCTTTTGTCGCCCGCATTTCCAAACCCGTATTAAAAAATACATATTTCACCGCCTTCAGCTGCGGAAACGTTGCCCGAGTGCGTTCAATCAAATCAAGCATAATATCGCTGTCCGAGCCGCCCGAATAACTGCAAATTGCGTTCGGGTGCTGTAGCAACTTACCGCCGATAATGCTTTTTATAGCCTCAAACTTTGCCGGCGGCTCAAAGTCCGCATACGCCGGTCTGTCTGTGTAAACACGGCTTTTATATTCCTGTTTAGCGCTCACTCCGCCTCTACCTCGCTTTCCGCCTCCGGCTTCATCTTCTCTACCAGCCCCGCAAGCGTCGCATAAATCGCCTCGCGGAGCTTCGCGTACATCTCCTGTCCCTTTATCCCGTCAAGTGCGTCCGAAACGCGCGATATATCCGACTGAGCCGTTTCAAAAAACATATTCAACCGCACAAGGCTCTCATTCGCGCCGAGCATGGACTCCTTTTTTAATCGCTCAATTTCCGCCGCGAGATCTTTGTTCTTGTTTTCCGCCGCTTTCAGGCTGTCCTTTAAGCCCTGAATATCCTTGCCCGACTTCTCATTCTCTGTTTTGAGATTATCATATTTTTTCTGTATTTCGTCCGTTTCCTTTTGCTTTTTCTTAACCTCGCGCTCGAGCTTGGAAATCTGCTTTTTGGTTTCCTCGCGCACCTTTCCCTCGGCGTCCGCTATCAT
>CANPXG010000121.1 GCA_947585795.1 uncultured Clostridia bacterium | reverse complement strand
ATCACCAACGACAATACCCCCGAAGGAGCCAGCTTCGAGGGTATTTTTTTGAGTTATATTAAATTATAACAAAGCCGGTGGCTTATTTATGGTCGGCGTTTCCGTCAAGCCACTTGCAGATATAATGCGATATTATGCCTGCGACAACGGATATAAGTAGCGCCGTTATCATTTCTGGCAAAGCGCATCACCTCCTTTCGTTTGGAAAGGGTGCCGACAGGAGAATTATATCAGAAAATAGCATATTTTGCAATAAATGTGAACAAAACGTAAACAATTAGCACTCTCTTGTTAAGAGTGCTAATTTTGTATTGACTTTTCCTTTGTTTGGTATTATTATATTACTTGTACACATTAGCTGAAGAAAGGATATGATCAACAATGGCTAAAGGCAATATTTCTGTGGACAGCGAAAACCTGTTCCCGATCATTAAAAAATGGCTTTACTCGGACAAGGATATATTCCTTAGGGAGCTTGTTTCAAACGGCTGCGACGCGGTTACGAAGCTCAAAAAGCTCGCGGGCATCGGAAGCGCGAGCATAGACGCGGACGAGAAATTTAAGGTGACGGTGTCTATATTCAAGGACGCGAAAAAGCTCGTCATCTCCGACAACGGTATCGGTATGACGGCAGAGGAAATAGACAAGTACATAAATCAAATAGCGTTCTCGGGCGCAAGCGATTTCCTTGAAAAGTACAAGGAGGAGGACGACAAGGGCGCACAAATCATCGGTCATTTCGGTCTTGGTTTTTACAGCGCGTTCATGGTCGCGGACAGCGTTGAGATAGACTCGCTCTCGTACATGGACGGCGCGAAGGCGGCGAAATGGACGTGTGACGGAACTATGGAGTTTGAGCTTACCGACGGTGAGCGCACGGAGCGCGGAACGACCGTTACGCTCAATATAGCAGAGGACAGCACGACGTTTCTTGAGGAGAGCACGATTCGTTCCGTGCTGCGCAAGTACTGCTCGTTTTTACCTGTGGAGGTGTATCTCGAAACACCCGAAAAGGACGGCAAGAGCGATAAGGACGACGCGGAAAAGGAGGAACCGAAGCCCATAAACGACACGAACCCGCTTTGGATGAGAAAGAGCGCCGACTGCAAGGACGAGGACTACAAGGAATTTTACCGCAATGTGTTCCTCGACTTCAACGAGCCGCTGTTCTACATCCACCTGAACGTCGATTACCCGTTTAACCTCAAGGGCATACTCTATTTCCCGAAAATAAACCATGAGTTTTCCGGTCAGGAGGGTGAAATAAAGCTCTACAACAATCAGGTGTTCGTCGCGGACAACGTGAAGGAGGTCATACCGGAGTTTCTTATGCTCTTAAAGGGCGTTATCGACTGCCCCGACCTGCCTCTTAACGTGTCGCGAAGCTTTTTGCAGAACGACGGATACGTTAAAAAGATCTCCAACCACATTACGAAAAAGGTAGCGGACAAGCTCAAGGAAATTTACACGAACGAAAAGGAAAATTACGAAAAGTACTGGGACGACATCGACATATTCATCAAGTACGGCTGTCTGCGCGACGAGAAGTTTTACGACAAGGTCAAGGACGTTATCATATACAAGGATATTGACGGCAAGTACATGACGCTCGACGAGTACTTAAGCGGTAAGGACGAAAAGGACGTTTACTACGTTTCGGACCAAAACACACAGTCACAGTATATAAAAATGTTCAAGGATCAGGGGCTTAACGCGCTCGTGCTGCCGAGCATGATGGACACGCACTTTATCTCTTTCGTCGAAATGAAGAACGAGGGCGTAAAGTTCAAGCGTATCGACAGCGCGATAAGCGACATATCCGACGAAACGGAGGAAACCGACGAGCAAAAGGAATTTTCCGAAAAGCTGATAGAGAGGTTTAAGAACCGTATCGGCGATGAAAATCTTAAAATCGAGGCGCAATCGCTCAAGGACGAGTCTGTGCCGGCGGTAATACTTTTGGGTGAGCAGTCGCGCCGTATGCGCGAAATGTACCGCGCGTACGGTCAGCAAATGGCACCGATGGCGGATATGTTCAAGGATGAGTTCACGCTTGTTTTAAACTCAAACAACGCGCTTATAAAGAAGCTCGACACGCTCGAGGGTGACGACGGCGACATGGTCATAGATCATATTTACGACCTTGCGAAAATAAGCCACGCGCCGCTTGAGGCGGAGCAAATGACGCGCTTTATCGAGCGCTCGAACAAGCTTTTGGAAAAACTGTTTTAAATAAAAAGATCCCGAAGAATTTTCTTCGGGATTTTTTTATCGTTTTAAACCTTTTACAAGCTCCTTGTCCTCCGCCGAAACGCGGTAGCTTTCGCGTATTTTTTGTATCGCTTTGTTGTGGGTAAAATCGTTTAATTTGTCGCGCTTTAAATATTCCACCGTCTTATCCCTCTGCTTCGCGGCGGCTGTCGCGACGAGCCACGATTGCATCATTTGGACGTAGTAAAAATCGGAGTCGATACTGTCAACGTATTCGAGCGTTTTGTCAATGTATTCGTCCGCGAGGTAAAAGCTCATGAGGTGCAGGAAGCCGAAGCGCTGCGCCCACGGATTTTGGCTGTGTATAAAATCCTCGACGTCGTTCCAAAATTCGGCGATGTGCTTTTTTACGCCCTTGAACGTCACCGTGTCGCACGTGTCCCAGCTGTTGATTTTAGCCGCGTATTCCTTCATGAGCTTGAGCATGTCGGGGTAATCACACTTTATCTGCGACATGATAAGCCCCTCGAGCATTATTTCCTCGCGGTAATTGCCTTTTTTACATTGCAGGTATTCCTCGTAATTACCTTTCATTATGTCCTTCGCGATTTTGCGCAAAACGGGAACGCGCACGCCGAAGGACGTTTCGATCCCCGGTACGAGCGCGTCGGAAAAGGTTTTGTATTTTTCGTCGGCTTGGGATTTTAAGTATTCCGTAAATTCGGCGTAGTCGGTTTGTGACCAGTGCTTGCGTGTTATGTTCATTTTTATTCTCCAATTATGTGTGATGTGAATTATGATTTGGCGGTGAAATGCGGTGGAGGGATTCATTGTAAAATCAAAAAGGAATCCCCCAGTCAGCT
>CANPXG010000120.1 GCA_947585795.1 uncultured Clostridia bacterium | reverse complement strand
AGTACGAGGCTGACCTCCGCAAAATTGACGGGCTTGCGCGTTTCGGTTCCGGCGAAAATTACATCCTGCATGTTCGCGCCGCGAAGGCTTTTCGCGCTCATTTCGCCTATTACCCAGCGTATCGCGTCGGATATGTTGCTTTTTCCGCTGCCGTTCGGTCCTACCACGGCTGTGGAGCCTTCGACAAAATCGAGCACCGTTTTATCGACAAAGGACTTAAATCCCTGCATTTCAAGTCGTTTTAACAGCAAACGCATCTCACCTCTCTTTTTCTAAGCTTTTCATCTGGATGGATTTTTATATCTGTTTTAAGCGTATTTTTCATGTATATAACGTTTTCGCGCCGTATTCCCACAGCTTTCGACACTTCTTTCGGATTTACGAATATATCGGCTTTGGCGCATTGCGTATCTTTCAGTTTTTCGTATATTATGTCCCTGTAAATCGCGCTCTCAGCCATTTCACGGAAAGCGCTGTGCACCGGTCCCGCCGTAACAGAGCCGTTTTCGCATATTTCCTCCGTGGACTGAAGTCCCGCGCGTATCACATTTATGCCGTTTTTCTCGAATTTAAGCAAAAGCTCCTTTACGAGTGATACTGCTTCCTCCAATGTCTGCGGTCTGTACTCACCGTTTAGGTACATCTTTTCAAGATATGTATCCTTGAGCGTGAGCGTCGGGTAAATGCGCACTATGTCGGGCTTTAAAGCTATTATCTCGTCGGCGGTGCTCAGTGATTTTTCTTCCGTGTCGCCCGGAAGTCCCGTCATCATTTGAAGTCCAAGTGAAAACGGGTATTCTTTTATAAGCTTCGCCGCCTTTATAACGTCGCCGCGAGTATGTCCTCGGTTCGCGGCTTTAAGTACCTCGTCGTCCATCGACTGAACGCCAAGCTCTATCGTCGTAACGCCGTACTTTAAAAGGTTGTCGAGTATGTCACGGTCAATGTAGTCGGGACGCGTGGAAACGCGTATACCGTCTATATCGCCTCTGCAAACGTACTCCTTTGCCGCGCCCAAAAGCTCGCACTGTTCTTCCTTGTCTATGCCCGTGAAGCTGCCGCCGAAAAACGCCGCCTCGACGCGCCGATTTTCCTTCGGGAGCGTCTTTAAGTGAGCGTCTATAATGTTTTTCACGTCCGCCGCCGTCACGCCGCTGTCAGCGCCGGTTATGCGATTTTGGTTACAAAACACACAGTCGAACGGGCAGCCGCGATGCGGCACGAAGATTGGTATGTTGTACGTTTTCATTATTTTGCGCCCAGCCTTTGAAGAGCCGTATGCGCGGCGTTCTGCTCGGCTTCCTTTTTATTATGTCCCGTACCTCTGCATTTCGGTATATTGTCGACAAGTACCTCAACCTCGAAAATTTTGTTATGGTCCTGACCGTGCTCGGCAACCGTCCTGTACGTCACCTTGCCCTTGTCGCCCTTTTGCAAGGCTTCCTGCAGCATCGTTTTGTAATCGTTATAGCGGTGTCCCGCGGCAACGTCGTCTATAGCTCCGCGCATAAGTCCTATCACCCATTCGCGCGCCGTTTCCATGCCGCTGTCAAGGTATATAGCTGCAAGAAGCGCCTCAAACGCGTCCGATATGATAGACGGTCTTTCGCGTCCGCCAGTCATTTCCTCGCCTCTGCCGAGGCGCACAAAGTCGCTCAGTGAAATCTGCTTTGAAATGTCGTAAAGCGACTGCTCGCACACAAGCGTGGCGCGGTACTTGGAAAGACGTCCCTCGTCAACGTTCGGCAGTAATCTGAACAAATAGTCGCTTATAGCGATCGAAAGTACGGAGTCGCCCAAAAATTCAAGGCGCTCGTTGCTTTCCCTGTCGCTCCTGCTCTCGTTCGCGTAGGAGCTGTGGGTGAGCGCTTTTTTTAGAAGCGCTTTGTCCTTGAATGTATAACCGATCGTTTCCTCAATATTTTTCATTGTATTGCTCCTTTCGGCATACACGCTGCTCCAAGCGGTAAAAACGGTTCACCGTTTGGAGCAATGTATATAGTTCCCGCGTATTGCGGAATAAACATCAGAGAATGTCCCAAAAAGACATTCTCTGATTGTAACCGTATTAATCCACGTATTTCTTCAGCAAAATCGTGGCGTTGTGTCCGCCGAAGCCAAGTGAGTTTGAAATCGCCGCCTTGACCTCTGTCTTTCTTCCCTCATTCGGCACGATGTCCAAATCACAGTCGGGATCGGGGGTTTGGTAATTTATCGTGGCGGGAATGTATCCCTCGCTTATCGCTTTTGCGCAGATTATAGCCTCAACGCCGCCCGCGGCTCCCAAAAGATGTCCCGTCATTGATTTTGTGGAGCTTACAGCTACGGTCTTTGCCGCGTCGCCGAACACTTTCTTTATCGCTTCCGTTTCAAATTTATCGTTATAAAGCGTCGATGTGCCGTGCGCGTTTATATACGTAATGTCGGCGGGAGTGAGTGACGCGTCCTCTATCGCGAGCTTCATCGCCATTGCTCCGCCTTCACCGCCCGGTACGGGGCTTGTCATGTGGTACGCGTCGTCCGTAGCGCCGTAACCCGCAAGCTCGGCGTAAATGTGTGCGCCGCGCTTTTTCGCGTGTTCAAGTTCTTCCAAAATCACAAAGCCCGCGCCTTCGCTCAGCACGAAGCCGTCGCGTTCCGCGTCAAACGGTCTTGACGCGGTCTTGGGATCGTCGTTACGCTTTGACATAGCTTTCATGCTGCAAAAGCCCGAAAACGCAAGCGGACTTACAGCCGCTTCCGCGCCGCCCGCTATTATTACGTCGTTATGACCGTGCTGTATGTGGCGGAGTGCGTCGCCTATCGCGTTCGTGCTCGACGCGCAGGCGGTGACGATGTTCTCGTTCACGCCCTTCGCGCCGAATTTGATCGCTATCTGCGCGGCTCCCATGTTCGCAATCATCATCGGAATGAAAAACGGGCTTACGCGTCCCGGTCCCTTTTCCAAAAGCGTCTTGTGCTGTTCCTCAAGAGTACCTATTCCGCCAATGCCGCTTCCGGTGACAACTCCGACTCGCCACGCGTCCTCTTTCTCCATGTCAAGTCCGCTGTCCTTCACAGCCTCGCTCGCCGCGACAAGCGCGAACTGTGTGTATCTGTCCATGCCGCGCATCTTTTTTGTCAATGCAATCGGAGGGATCAAAGTCCTTCACCTCGCCCGCTATCTGCGTCTTCATCTCGG
>CANPXG010000119.1 GCA_947585795.1 uncultured Clostridia bacterium | reverse complement strand
ATAAGCTCGGGAATGTCGAGCGCAACGCCGTTGCCTATCATATTTGTGACGTTTTGGTTAAACGAGCCGGACGGAAGAAGATGCAGCGCAAATTTTCCGTAATCGTTTATAATCGTGTGACCCGCGTTCGCGCCGCCCTGAAAGCGTATTACTATATCCGCCTCGGCGGCGAGCATATCGGTTATCTTACCCTTGCCCTCGTCGCCCCAGTTCGCGCCCACTATTGCTTTTACCATATTGTATCGTCCTCCTGTGCTATCGTTTGTTAAATATTATTGTGTATTTTCCAAGCGGAATACTATTTTTACCGTATCTCCCGAAATCGTCGCCTTATCCTCATGCGGTGTCCACGCGTAGTCGCTGCCGACGTAGCTGTTACCGAACCCGTCAATTACTTTACCGTTCGCGTCAAGGCAGTCAAACGATGCCGCAACCGTACCTCTGCCCTCGAAGAAAGTTTTGAGCGTAAACGTTATGTCATACTTACCCTCGGCGTTCTTCTCGACCGACGTAAGCTCAAATCCGCGCACATTATGCGATTCGCGCTCATTCGTGTCGTCATACGTTATCGGGAACTGCGACACAACCGGACCGGGCGCTGTTTGCGTTGTCGGATCGGGCGAAGCTGTAGGCATTGCCGGACCGGAACCTGTCGTAATATCGGCGGGCGAGGTAATCAAAACCTTACGCGCGTCATTGTCCCAATCAACCTTATAATTGCTCATCTCACCGACCGCGCGCACGGGAACAAACGTGAAATCGTCTATGATTTGCGGCGGCACGTCAAATGTAACGGTTTTTTCCGCCTCACTTGCGTCCGCGGCACTGTTTTTTATCGTCGCTTCGGTCTTGCCGATTACCATAGTAAGCGTTATATCACCCTTTAAGCCCGTTACCGTCTGCGCTTCCTGATTCCAGTCGACCTCATATCCAAGCGCTTCAAAAATTGCGCGGAACGGCACCAATGTGAAATCGTTCACGATCCTCGGCGGCGCTTCAAATGTGATCTCATTGTCGTTAACAAATACCTTTACATCCTCACCCGCGCCGTTTACCGCCGCGGCAGCCATTGTCAGTGTCATGGCAAATGCCAAAATCATTGTCAGTAATTTTTTTGCTTTCATAATTTTACCTCCCTGCATTTTTGCAACGAATAGTTTTTTTAAGCAACATCAAACTGTAATTTCAACCTCTACGCCGAGCAGATCCTTGTTTTTTTCGAGCATCGGCTTCACGTATTCCGCGAGAAAATCCTCCACCTGCTGCGGTGCGCGTCCGACGTAGTTTTCGGGCTTCATGACCGCGTTAATTTCATCGAGCGTCAGTCCGAACGCGGGATCCGCCGCGATAAGCTCGGCAAGGTTGTTTTCCTTGCCCTCGACCTTGACGGTCCTGCCCGCCTCCATCGAGTACACGCGGATTTTCTCGTGCAGATCCTGTCTGTCGCCGCCTTTTTTGACGGCGTCCATCATGATGTTTTCGGTAGCCATGAACGGTATTTCGCGCATGAACTGCTGATATATAACCTTGTCGTAAACGACCAAGCCGTCAACGACGTTGATGTACAGATTAAGTATAGCGTCAACCGCCAAAAACGCCTCCGGCACGGAAATACGCTTGTTTGCGCTGTCGTCGAGCGTTCTCTCAAACCACTGCGTAGCCGCCGTGATAGCGGGGTTCAGCGCGTCCACTATGACGTATCTCGCCAATGAGCCTATTCTTTCACTTCTCATCGGGTTGCGCTTGTACGCCATTGCCGACGAGCCTATCTGCGACTTCTCAAACGGCTCTTCTATCTGCTTCAAGTGCTGCAAAAGACGTATATCGTTCGAGAATTTGTACGCGCTCTGGGCGATAAGGCTCAAAGTGTTTAGCATCTGCGTGTCAAGCTTTCGCGGGTACGTCTGACCGCTTACGGGGAACGTGTCATCATAGCCCATTTTCGCGGCTATTTTCCTGTCAAGCTCCTTGCATTTCTCGTGGTCGCCCTCAAACAGTTCCATAAAGCTTGCCTGCGTGCCGGTCGTACCCTTGCAGCCCAAAAGCTTAGCCTTTGAAAGCTGATAGTCCACGTCCTCCAAGTCCATCATCAAATCTTCGAGCCACAGCGTCGCACGTTTTCCGACGGTGGTCGGCTGCGCGGGCTGGAAGTGCGTGAACGCGAGCGTCGGCAAGTCCTTATTGGCTTCCGCGAATTTCGCGAGCTCGCCGATAAGGCATACGAGCTTTTTCTTCACTAGCCGCATAGCCTCGGTCATGATTATGATGTCGGTGTTGTCGCCGACGTAGCAGCTTGTCGCGCCGAGATGTATGATAGGCTTCGCATCGGGACACTGCACGCCGTACGCGTAAACGTGCGACATAACGTCATGGCGCACCTCTTTTTCACGCGCTTTCGCTACGTCGTAGTTGATGTCGTAGATGTGCTCCTTCATCTGGGCAATCTGCTTGTCGGTTATGTCAAGTCCCAACTCCTGCTCGCTCTCCGCGAGCGCGATCCATAATTTCCGCCAGGTCGAGAATTTTTTGTCCGGCGAGAAAATGTACTGCATCTCCTTCGACGCGTAACGCGAATTTAAAGGACTTTCGTATGTGTTTGTAGCCATGTTTTTCTCCTTGTAAATTGTGGTTTAACGGTGTGTTTACGGCGAGCGACGCATATCGTGAGCCTCTCCTTGAGGAGAGGTGGCATCGCGAAGCGATGACGGAGAGGTGGCAACAATTTTTAAAGACCACCTCTCAGTCGCCTACGGCGACAGCTCCCCTCAAGGGGAGCCACACGCCCGCCGCGCTGTGTTGGGAACGGGCAGCCAATGACCGCCCCTACGATACCGTTGACATCGGGTTATCGGGGACGGGCGACCGCGAGGGTCGCCCCTACGGCAACGGAACGGCGGTTCGGCGTTCCGTTTTGTTATCCGGCGGCGTGTACGTCGGATAACACCAATGATAAAAAAGTTTCCTTTGGGAACTTTTTTATCTTCTCAATACTGTATTGGCTGAAAGCGGAGCTTTCAGACGGCGTGCGGACGCGCACGCCATTATAATCCCAATCTTTTAAATACTTCCTCATACGCCTCCTCGACGTTGCCGAGGTCGCGGCGGAAGCGATCTTTGTCTAACTTCTCATGCGTTGTCGCGTCCCACAGACGGCAGGTGTCGGGCGAAATCTCGTCCGCCAGAATAATCTGACCGTCGGG
>CANPXG010000118.1 GCA_947585795.1 uncultured Clostridia bacterium | reverse complement strand
ATAAAGGATTTTATGATACAGGGCGGAGGCTTTGACCAAAACCTCACGCAAAAGACAGCCGCCGCCATCAAGGGTGAATTCATCGTAAACGGCTCGTTTAACCTGATACCGCACGAGCGCGGCACTGTTTCAATGGCGCGCACTCAGTACGATTTAAACAGCGCGTCGAGCCAATTCTTCATCATGCAACGCGACACTCCGTCCCTTAACGGTCAGTACGCGGCGTTCGGCAGAGTGACGGGCGGCATGGAGTACGTGGACGATATAGCGTCCAAGGAAACTCACACGGTGGAGAAGAAAAACGGAAGCATGGACGACGTTCCCGTCGAAAATCAAATAATCAAAACGGTGGTCATAAAATAAATATGTATATATTTAAATCCAACCTGAGCTGTGCGTCCTTCCTCGCTTCGGACAGCGATTACGCGAGGAAATATCTCGAGCAGCTGAACGAAGAATATGAAACGTTTAGGGACAAGCCCGTCGGGGCGCTGTCCCTTTCGGCGTTTAGGGAATATTTTAAAAGCGGGAACAGGCTCGCTTATGAAAACGGCTACTTCCGCCGCCGCGCGATGCTGCGCGATTTCGCCTTAAAAGCGTGGCTTAGCGGCGGACACAGTGTAAAGCGCCTCGAAGAGGTATTGGAGGCGGTATGCGACGAGCGCACATGGGCTCTGCCCGCGCACCTTGCGGACGAAAACGACGTTACGACCGTTGACCTTTTCGCGGCGGAAACGGCGCAAACGCTGACGGAAATCGTATCACTGCTTCGCGGCGCGCTGCCGCGCGGCGCTGAGGAAAAATGCATAGGAGAGGTAAGGCGCAGAGTGCTCGATCCGTTTATAAAAAGGAGCGAGCCTTACGAGTGGGAAAGCGCGAAAAGCAATTGGAGCGCCGTATGCGGCGGCTGTATCGGTATGACCGCGATATATTTGTTAGAAAGTGAGGCGGAGCTTCGGAAAGTAACAGACAGCCTCGAAGGCGCGTTTGCAAGCTATCTTAAAAGCTTCTCGGACGACGGCGCTTGCCTTGAGGGGCTGTATTACCAAAACTACGGAATGATGTACCTTACCGCGTTTCTCGACCTCTACAAACAGCGCACGGGAACGGATTTTCCGATAGATACAAAAAAGCTTAAAAAGGCGGCTGATTTCGCTTCAAAATGCTGCCTCGGCGGCGGATTTACGGTAAGCTTTTCGGACGGTTACGAGCGCGACAAAACGTACCTCGGTCTTTCGCGTAAGCTTGCCGAAATGTACGGCTCACAGGCCGTTCCGAAGGAGTACGCGGCATTTTTTTTCGGCGACGAGTGCGGCAGGTGGTGCAAGGCTTCGCGCGATATAGCGTGGGCAAACGGCAGTTTTGACAGCGAAACGGAGGGCGACACGTTTTTCCCCGACGCAAACATGGCAATACTGCGCGGCGAAAACATAAGCGCGGCGTTCAAGGGCGGAAATAACGGCGAGCCGCATAACCATAACGACGCGGGAAGCGTGATCGTCGTAAAGAACGGAACGGCTGTCATAAGCGACATCGGCGCGGGCGAATACACCGCGGACTACTTCTCGGACGGGCGCTACGGTATTTTCTGTAACCGTTCCATGGGACACAGCGTGCCGATAGTGGACGGAAAAGAGCAAAAAGCGGGCGGGAAGTACGGCGCAAAAGGATTTTTTGCCGCGAAGCATACAGCCGGCGCGGACATAAGCGGCGCTTACGGGTACGCTCCCCTTAAAAAATGCGTGAGGACGCTTCGCTTAGACGGTGAAACAGCTGTCATAAGCGACGATTTTACGCTTGACAGAAAAACGACGGTGACGGAACGGTTTATAACGCGCCACAGCGCGGCGGTATCTGACGGCGCGGCAATAATCACCGCTTCGGGTAAACGCATAGCCTTGCTTACGCCCGACAAAGAGTGCTCCGTCACGGTGAAAACGTACACTCACCGTGCGCACGGCGGCGGTGAGGAGAAAATCACCGCCGTTGACTTTACGTTTACAGCCGACGGTGATCATAAATTTTCTCTTACTATAGACTGAAAATTTTATTGACATTGCGGGCGGCGTAGAGTATACTTAGTTTAATTTGGAAAAAGGAGATACATTACCGTGAAACTTAAGCAATACCATAACGATTTGAAAACACTGCATGTAAATACGGAAAGCGAACGTCCGTATTATGAGATATATTCCGATATCGAAAACGCGCGCCAATCGAACGAGGATAGGAAAACATTTTTAAACGGCGAGTGGGATTTTGCGTACTACGGCTGCGTGTACGATGTGCCGGAGGATTTTATAAGCGGCAAAACGGACGGGTTTAAAAAGATACCCGTTCCGTCGTGCTGGCAAAATCACGGCTACGACACGCACCAGTACACGAACGTGCGCTATCCGTTCCCCTATAATCCGCCTTACGTTCCGTATGAAACGCCGTGCGGCGCGTATGTTACGGAGTTTTCGTGGGAAAAGCGCGGGGGCGAGCGTCTGTATCTGAATTTCGAGGGCGTGGATTCGTGTCTGTACCTGTGGATAAACGGCGGATTCGTCGGTTACAGTCAGGTGTCGCACTCCACGTCTGAATTTGACGTGACCGATTTTGTAAGGGACGGTAAAAACATTCTCGCCGCGCTCGTGATGAAGTGGTGCGACGGCAGCTACCTTGAGGATCAGGACAAGCTGCGTATGAGTGGTATTTTCCGCGACGTGTATATTCTGCGCCGCCCCGGAACGCACGTCACTGATTACACGGTGACGACAGCCGTTGACGGCACGGTGACGGTTAAAACGGACGCGGACGCGTCATTTGTGCTGGAGGACGCGGGCGGTAAGGTGCTATGCAGCGGCAGTGACGGCACAATTAAGGTAGACAAGCCCGTTTTGTGGAACGCGGAAAATCCGTATCTGTATGCGCTCTACATCGTAACGGAAAACGAGGTTATAAAGGATAAGGTAGGCATACGCGAGATAAAAATCGAGGACGGTATTTTCCTGCTGAACGGTAAGCCGATAAAGATGCGCGGCGTGAACCGTCACGACAGCGACCCTGTGACGGGTTACACGATTTCGCGTGAGCAGGCAAAAAAAGACCTTATGATGATGAAGCGTCACAACATCAACGCCATACGCACGAGCCACTACCCCAACGCGCCGTGGTTTACGCAGATGTGCGACGAGTACGGCTTTTACGTCATAGCGGAGGCGGATCTCGAAATACACGGCACGTCCAC
>CANPXG010000117.1 GCA_947585795.1 uncultured Clostridia bacterium | reverse complement strand
ACCCGACGCTCGCGCTGCAGTACGGCACGACCGACGGCTACCCGAAAATGCGTGAATGTGCGCGTCAGCGTGCCGAAAAGGTAAATTCCGTCGGTGAGAACGACGCGATACTCATCATGACCGGCGCGAACCAGGGCATCGATCTCACAGCTAAGGCGCTTTTAAATAAGGGCGATAAGGTGATCGTGGAAAATCCGAGCTTTATCGGTAGTTTAAACGCGTTTCGCGCGTATGAGTGCGAGCTCGTCGGCGTGACGGTCGAGGACGACGGCATGAGTATGGAGGGACTGGAGGACGCGCTCAAAAATAACGACGGCGTGAAGTTTATCTATACGATACCGACGTTTCAAAATCCGACGGGTGCGACGATGTCGCTCGAAAAGAGAAAGAAAATGCTCGAACTCGCGTCGAAGTACGACGTGCTTATATTGGAGGATAATCCGTACGGCGATTTGCGTTTCTCCGGTGAGGACGTGGCGACGATAAAGTCAATGGATACCGAGGGCAGAGTGGTTTATGCAGGCTCGTTCTCGAAGATTTTGTCGCCGGGTATGCGACTGGGCTACATAGTCGCCCCGTCGGAGCTTGCCGAGAAGATTGAGATGCTCAAACAGGTCAACGACGTCCACACGCCGATGCTCACGCAGCTAATGTGCGTGGAGTTTATGAAGAAGTACGACATCGACAGCTATATCGCGAAGAACCGCGAGTTGTACGGAAAAAAGTGTGCGGCGATGGTGAGCGCGATGGAAAAGTATTTCCCGAAGGGCAAGGTAAAGTGGGTAACTCCGGAGGGCGGTATATTCCTTTGGTGCGAGTGCCCGACTATCACCGACATCACGCCCGTGGTTGACCGCTGCCTTGAAAAGAAGGTCGCGATCGTGCCGGGTTCGAATTTTGCGACGGATATATTCGCGCCGTCGAATATGTTTAGATTAAATTATTCGTCGGCGACGATTGAAAATATCGAGGAGGGTATCCGCCGCCTGGGCGAGGTATTGACGGAATTATTATAAAAAAGGAATGAAAACAAATGGACGAAAAGAAAACGATATTTTCCGGCATACAGCCGTCGGGAAATTTGACGCTTGGGAATTATCTCGGAGCGATACGCAACTGGGTAAGTTTGCAGAACGACTACAACTGCATCTACGCGATGATGGACATGCACACTATAACGGTGCGTCAAACGCCGGCGGAGCTTCGGCGCAGGACGCTCGAAGTCCTTGCGCTCTACATCGCGTGCGGCATAGATCCCGAGAAGGACGTACTGTTTATCCAGTCGCACAACAGCGCTCACGCGGAGCTTGCGTGGGTATTAAACTGCTACACTTACATGGGCGAGCTGCAGCGTATGACACAGTTTAAGGACAAATCGGCGCGTCACGCGGAGAACATAAACGCGGGACTGTTTACATACCCCGTGCTTATGGCTGCGGATATTCTGCTTTATCAGGCTGATTATGTGCCTGTCGGCAAGGATCAGATGCAGCACATAGAAATATGCCGCGACGTTGCGCAGCGCTTCAACGCCATTTACGGCGACGTGTTCACCGTCCCCGAGGGACTTTTGCCAAAAGTGGGCGCTAACGTGATGAGTCTGCAGGAGCCGACGAAGAAGATGTCGAAATCCGACCCGAATCCGAAGGCGTACATCTCCATGATGGACGATACGAACGTTATCGCGAAAAAGATTAAAAGCGCGGTGACGGACAGCGAGGGCGTTATCGAGTACCGCGAGGGCGACGAAACGAAGGCGGGAATAAACAATCTGCTTTCAATCATGTCGGCTGTGACGGGACGCGATATTGAGGATATTGTAAAGGATTACAGCGGCAAGGGCTACGGCGACTTTAAGAGCGACGTTGCCGACGCGGTCGTGGAGTGCTTAAAGCCGATACGCGCGGAATATGACAGGATAATTTCGGATAAACAGTATCTTATGGATATATGTGAAAAGGGCGCGGAGAGCGCGAGAAGAATTTCACAGCGGACGCTCAAAAAAGTATATAAGAAGGTCGGATTTGTTATATAAACGGAGGGGTTACAAATGAACACTCAACAAGTTTTATTTATGATTTTCGCGTTTGTGATTTCGTTCGCGTTCACGTTCGCGACAACGCCTCTCGTGAGGCGGCTGGCGTTCCGTATAGGTCAGGGCGCGGTCGATATTCCAAAGGATTCGCGCCGTATGCACAAGAAGCCCACGCCGAGAATAGGCGGACTTGCGATAATATTCGGATTTATGGTTTCGACGCTCTGCTTTGCGGAGCCGTCAAGACAGCTTTTCGGAACGCTCGCGGGCGCGGCGATAATAGCGGTCATGGGATTTATAGACGACTGCAAGGATCTGAACGCGAAGCTTAAATTTGTGATACAGATAATAGCGGCGCTTGTGGTCATATTCGTCGGCGACATAAAAATAGGCGTGTTCACCAACCCCAACGTGCTTAGCGCTAACCCCTACTGGGTACTCCCGAACTGGCTTTCGATCACGCTTACGGTTATATGGATAGTGTTCATAACGAACGCCGTTAATTTTATAGACGGTCTTGACGGTCTTGCGGCGGGAGTAAGCGCGATAATGTCTGTGTCGCTCGTGTTCATATCCATACGCGTCGGGGAGTACCCGATTGCGATTTTGGGTATCGCGCTCATGGGCTCGTGCTTCGGATTTTTGCCGTTTAATTTTAATCCCGCGAAAATATTTATGGGTGACACGGGCTCGACGTTTCTTGGATTTATGCTCGCGACGCTGTCTATTCAGGGCGTGTTCAAGTCCTACGCGGTAATATCGTTCGCGGTGCCGCTTCTGATACTCGGCTTGCCGCTGTTTGATGCGTCGTTTGCGATGATACGCAGGATATTGCACGGTGAAAGTCCGATGAAGGCGGACAGGGGGCATTTGCATCACAGGCTTGTGGATATGGGTTTTTCGCAGAAGCAGACTGTGTTTATACTGTACGCGATAAGCGGTGTTTTGGGTATAACGGCGGTGCTGCTCGCCGAAAGCGGCGTTTTGAGGGCGCTGCTGCTCGTGATATGCGTGCTGATATTGCTGCTTATAGGCGGTATGCTCGGTAAGAACAGTTATGTACATCATCATCCGGATAACAGGGATAAGACGGATGATACGGAGGAGTAGTGAAGGGAATTATATATAAAACCCCTCAGTCACGCTGCGCGTGACAGCTCCTTTGCTACGGCATACGAGCAAAGCTCTATGCCTACGATGCTAAAGCGTCGTTCACCTAATAGGGGAGCCTTGCGGCGGGCGGAGG
>CANPXG010000116.1 GCA_947585795.1 uncultured Clostridia bacterium | reverse complement strand
TGGAAGCCGGCAACCGCTGCAAGGACGAGTGCCTGCCGGAGGAGACGAATCGCCGGATCGTGGACATTATCTCGGACGTCAACCTCGCCTATTCCGAACACGCCCGACGCTACCTTGCCGACTGCGGTCTGCCGAAGGAGCGCACCTATGTCACAGGCTCCCCCATGGCGGAGGTGCTGACGGCTAACCTTGACGCGATCCAAAAGAGCGATATTCTCGCCCGTTTGGGACTGGAAAAGGGCAAATATATCCTGCTTTCCGCCCACCGCGAGGAAAACATCGACACCGAGAAGAATTTCACGAGCCTGTTCACGGCGATCAATCAAATGGCGGAAAAGTACGATCTGCCGATCCTCTATTCCTGCCATCCGCGCTCGAAAAAGCGGCTGGAGCAAAGCGGATTTAAGCTCGACAGCCGCGTCATCCAACACGAACCGCTCGGCTTTCACGATTACAACTGCCTGCAAATGAATGCTTTCTGCGTCGTGTCCGACAGCGGGACGCTGCCGGAGGAATCGAGCTTTTTCGCGAGTATCGGGCATCCCATTCCGGCGGTCTGTATCCGCACCTCGACCGAACGCCCCGAAGCACTGGATAAGGCCTGCTTTATCCTGTCGGGGATAGACACAAAGGGTCTGCTGCAAGCCGTCGACACCGCCGTGGAGATGGTGAAGAACGAGCCATGCGGCGGCGCGGTGCCTGTGCCGGACTATACGGACGTGAACGTGAGCGACAAGGTGGTCAAGATCATCCAGTCCTACGTCGGCGTGGTCAATAAGATGGTGTGGAGAAAAGAAATATGAACATCCTCGTAACCGGGTCAAACGGCTTCGTCGGGCGAAACCTCGTGGAGAATCTGAAAAATCTCCGCGACGGGAAAGACAGAACCCGCCCGGAACTGAAAATCGACGAAATATACGAATATGACACAAAAAATACCGAAGCGGAACTCGACCAATTCTGCTCTGACTGCGATTTTGTGTTCAATCTCGCGGGAGTCAACCGCCCAAAAGATCAGGCGGAGTTCATGCAGGGCAATTTCGGCTTTGCGTCCACGCTTTTGGACACGCTCAAGAAGCACCAAAACACCTGTCCGGTCATGCTGTCCTCGTCGATACAGGCGACACTCATAGGACGTTATGACAGCGAATACGGCAGGAGCAAAAAGGCGGGAGAGGATTTGTTCTTCCGATATGCAGAGGAAACGGGCGTGAAAGTGCTTGTTTATCGCTTTCCAAACCTGTTCGGCAAGTGGTGCAGACCCAACTACAACAGTGCTGTGGCGACATTCTGTCACAATATCGCAAACGACCTGCCCATCACGGTGAGCGACCCATCCGTCGAACTGGAACTGCTCTACATCGACGATTTGGTAGTAGAAATGCTGGACGCACTCGAAGAAAGGGAACACCGTTGCGAATTTGACGGCACAACCGCCGTCCCGACCGACGAAGGTCGCTACTGCGCCGTTCCGATGACCCACCGGGTGACGCTCGGCGAGATCGTTGGGCTACTCCATATCTTCCATAACCAGCCCCAGACGCTGATCATGCCCGAAATCCCGGCGAATAGCTTCGCAAAGAAGCTGTATTCGACCTATTTGTCCTACTTGCCCAAGGAAAAAATAGCGTTTCCGCTCAAGATGAACACCGATGCGCGCGGCAGCTTCACTGAGCTTTTGAAAACAGAAAACTGCGGGCAGTTTAGCGTGAACATCTTAAAGCCGGGTATCACGAAGGGACAGCATTGGCACAACAGCAAGTGGGAATTCTTTATCGTCGTGTCGGGTCATGGGCTGATTCAGGAGCGAGAAATCGGCTCGGACGAGGTGCTGGAATTTGAAGTGAGCGGCGACAAAATCGAGGCTGTCCATATGTTGCCGGGGTATACGCACAACATTATCAATTTGTCAGAGACGGAGAACCTCGTGACGGTCATGTGGGCGAACGAGCAGTTTGACACACATAAGCCAGACACGTTTGGAGAGAGTGTATTTGAACATATAAGTTTGATATAATGCAAGCAAAGGACTAACAACTAAGAAGTTTTGAAGGTGAAATAATGAAAACAATAACGGTTATTGAGCTTAATGATATAAGTCTTTATCCTCCAGTTCAAAATCTTATTAGAATATTGTTAAAAAAAGGATATAAGGTAAATTTTATTGGCGTAGAGGTGTCGAATATAAGCGAAGACATAAAGAGTAATTCATTATTTAATCCGATTGAAACATCAAGATTCCATGGGAAGCTTTCGCGGTTGAAGAATAAGATAAACACTTTTTGTATTAAGTATTCCGCTTGTGCAGCTTTGAAAACTTGTATGAAGACATCAGAGATATTATGGACAACCTCAATGCAAACGTCAGTTTTAATCGGAAAAAACGCCATGAAATATAAGACTGTATTACAGTTAATGGAATTAGCAGAGAACGGCTATCGCTTTAGGCACTATTTTAAAATATCAATAAAAAAATATGCACAGTCTGCATGGAAAACAGTTGTTCCAGAAATCAATAGAGCCTATATACAGAAAATCTGGTATGATCTTGAGAAAACACCAATCGTGCTTCCCAATAAGCCGTTTAATATTGACTGCGGAGAAATAATTCCCGAAATTTCAGATGCAATTTCTGTCATGAAAAAAGAAAACAAAAAAATAATCCTCTATCTTGGGGGGTTATCTACAGATAGAGAATTTGAAAGTTATGCTAAAGCCATTAGCAAAACGGACGATTATGTGTTGTATATCGTCGGCAAAGTTTTCTCAGATGAAGCAAAATCGCTTCTTGAAAAACTTCAAAATAAATACAATGTTGTGTATCTGGGAGGGTTTAACCCTCCGAAGCATCTCTCATTAGTTCAGTATGCTTACATCGGATTGTTGCCATATAAACCGGTAAAAGATACTATTAATTCTGAACTCAATGCACTCTACTGTGCCCCCAACAAAATTTGGGAATATGCCGGTTTTGGCGTTCCAATGGTCGGCTCGGATGTGCTCGGTCTGAAACTTCCCTTTGAACAGTGGAATATCGGACGTTGTTGTGATTTGAATGATGAAACGGAAATCATAAAAGCAATCGAGGAAGTTGACAAAAATCACGATGAAATGAGCCAAAACTGCTATAAATTCTACGACAGCGTCGACCTTGAAAAGATCGTTTCTGAAATATTGGAGGATGAAAATTGAAAACCGTCATGCTCGTCTTCGGCACACGTCCCGAAGCGATAAAAATGTGTCCGCTTGTGAATGAACTGAAGCGACACGACGAAATAAATACAGTTGTCTGCGTGACCGGGCAG
>CANPXG010000115.1 GCA_947585795.1 uncultured Clostridia bacterium | reverse complement strand
AAAAGTAAATTACAGGACATTGGAGCAGAAAGCGGCTGAAACAATATAATCACGAAGTGCGCACTTCTATACCCCCCACTATGGGGTATGTGCGCTCTGCGAGGCTTGCCCTGACTTGCAAAAGTCAGGGCGTTTTCGTCGCAAGCTCCGTATCAAGGAGTACCTTGCGCCCTAACGGGCTATCCCAATAGTTTAAAACCGTCTGCCCACGCAGGCGGTATTTTTATATCACAAGGAGGAAATATGAACAAGATCGAAGAACAACTCAAACAAACCGTGCAGGAACTTGAGCAAGAAAGTCGCAGACTTGCTCGGCTCAAAAACCGCAAAACCTATTATGAAAACGGTGAACGGCAAAAGCGCGCCCATCGCCTAATCACACGCGGAGCGGCAGTTGAAAGCCTTGCACCGTCGGTTAAGGAGATGAGCGAGGTCGAGTTTTACAAGCTTTCAGAGAAAATTTTCGCACTCCCCGAAGTGCAAAATCTGATTGCAAAGGAGGCGAGATAATGTCAGCCTACCATTTTCATGTTACACAAATCAAGCGCAGCAAAGGACAATCGGCAGTCGCTTGCGCGGCTTATCGGTCGGGAGAAAATCTGTTCAGCGACTATTACGGTGAGGTCAGCGACTACACCCGCAAACACGGAATTGTTCACGCCGAAATACTTTTACCCACTTATGCACCACCCGAATTTTCCAATCGCCAGATGCTTTGGAATTCGGTCGAGAAAGCCGAGCCGCACCCAAAAGCGCAACTTGCATATAGCTTTGACATTGCCTTGCAGAACGAATTTTCCATTGAGGAAAATATCGAACTCGCAAGGCAATTTTTATTGGACGAATTTGTGAGTAAGGGCATGATTTGCGACTTTGCCGTTCATTTGCCCGACCATAAGGACGGAATACAGAATCCACACTTTCACGTCCTCTGCCCTATGCGACCGCTCGACGAAAACGGACAGTGGGGAGCAAAGCAGCGGCGCGAATATGTTTTTGACGAACACGGCAACCGTTTGTGCGACAAATCGGGCGATTTTGTTTTCAATGCCGTTCCCACGACCGACTGGGGCAGTCCCGAAACGTTGGAGCATTGGCGCAAAACATGGTGCGATTTATGCAACGCCAAGTTTGCCGAAAAAGGACTTGATGAGCGTATCGACCACCGAAGTTATGAAAGACAGGGTGTTGAACTCTTGCCGACCGTTCATGAAGGACCGACCGTCAGAGCAATGGAAGAGCGTGGGGTTGCAACCGAGAAAGGTTGTCTGAACAAGTGGATTAAGGCTACCAACAAGATGATTTTAGCTACCGAGAAAAAAGTCAGTGCGCTTGAAAAATGGGTCAGCAAGAATCACCAATCGGAACTTATTCAATCGCTCAATGCCTATAACTCTAAGCGGAACGCGGGAGCTTATAGCCAGACTGCCAAAATCAAGAATCTTAAAGAATTGACCGATGACATCAACTTCTTGAAAGCGAATGGAATCGAATCTTTCGAGGATTTGCAGGGGAAACTGGACGAGCTGAACAAAAAGATTGACGACTTCAAAGCTCGGTCGAACGAGAAGTCTGCGCGGCTTAAGGAGATAGATAATCTGCTTATTTGGGCGCAGCATTATGCCGAGAACAAATCGATTGCCGACGAGCTTGCGAAAATCAAATGGAAGTCTAAGCGTGAAAAATATCAAGCTAAAAATGAGAACTCACTCAGGCTTTACCATTTGGCAGAACGGAAGTTAAAGCCGTATTTCAAGGGCGGCAAGTTGCCGATTAACGCGTGGAGGAATGAGAAAACACAAATTCAGAAAGATTTTGGAGAAATTCAAAAGCAATTTTCGGCAGTGCGTGATGACGTCAAAAAGCTATGGCAAATCAAGTATAAGGTCGAACAAGCAAACATTCAGACTAAGGAAAATGAAAAATCAAAAAGGAGAGAAACTTATGAAATTTAACAAAAACGGAGAAAAGCTTGAAATCAGTAAGAGCAAGCGTAACATTCGGTTCGACGAGAACGGACATATCATCGTGCAAGACCCGCTCTACAATGTCCTGCCGACGGTTACGGTGACGATTGAATCCAAGGGGACAATTTATAGGTTCACCGGCAGTTACGATGGTGAGCACAGCCTTCCCGCAAAAATATTGAAAAACATTGCACTTTACAGCGATGAAGGAGTTGAAAATGATGAGTGAGTGTGGTATAATTACTGTCAGCAACCCTGTTATGGCAGACCGCTCGCAGGAAGGAGCAGAAATGAAGCAGTCTGAAAAAATAACAGCGATTTACTGTCGGCTTTCGCGCGACGATGAGCTTGCCGGTGAATCAAATTCAATTTCCAATCAAAAATCGATCATCTCGAAATTTTGCCGTGATAATGGACTGAAAAATCTTCAATATTTCGTGGACGACGGATACTCGGGGACAAACTTTAATCGCCCTGCATGGACAGAGCTTCTCGACAAAATCGAAAACGGCGAAGTTGGCACACTTGTGGTAAAGGATATGTCCCGCCTTGGGAGAGATTATCTGAAAGTCGGCTTCTACACCGAGGTTCTGTTTGTTGAGAAAGGCGTAAGGTTCATCGCAATCAACAACGGTATCGACAGCCAGAATCAGCAGGACAGCGATTTTACCCCATTTTTGAACATAATAAACGAATGGTACGCCAAGGACACGAGTAAGAAAATTCGAGCTGTGATGAAGTCAAAGGGTGAAGCGGGTGAATACCTCTGCACCAATCCTCCATACGGTTATCTCAAAGACCCCGACAATAAGAAACGGTGGATCGTTGATGCTGAGGCAGCGGCGGTTGTTAAGGACATTTTCGGTCTTTGCGTAGCAGGAAACGGTCCGACGCAGATTGCAAGAATTTTGCAGTCAAGGAAAGTGCCTACTCCCACCGTTCACGCTAATTCGCTCGGTCTTGCAACGAGGAATCCTCTGCCCGAAAATCCATACCGTTGGACGGGCGACAGCATTTCGGACATTTTAGAGCATCGGGAATATCTTGGTCATACGGTCAACTTTAAGACGCATAAGCAGTCGTACAAAATCAAAAAGACCGTAAACAATCCAATAGACCAATGGCGAGTTTTTCCCAATACTCACGAGCCGATTGTCGATGAGGAAACATTTAACCGTGTGCAAGAGCTTCGCAAAAACAAACGCCGACCGACGAGAACGGGTAAGACGAATATGTTTTCTGGCATTGTGAGGTGTGCGGATTGCAAGGCAAAGATGTACTACTGCACGACCAACAACTTCGAGAAAAGGCAGGATTACTTTATCTGCTCGACGTCGAGGACAAAGGGCAAAGAAGTCTGCGAAACGCATTTTATTCGAGCGGTTATCTTGGAGCAAGGCGTTCTTCA
>CANPXG010000114.1 GCA_947585795.1 uncultured Clostridia bacterium | reverse complement strand
CTCGCGGGCTGTAACCGCCGGTAGGGAATTTCACCGCACCCCGAAGAATATATTTTCTGTATTTATTATAACACCGTTTTGAAGATTGTCAATACCCGCAGACTTTACTTTAGCATTTTTTTGAGGAACTGTCCCGTGTACGATCCTTTCACCTTCGCAACCTCTTCCGGCGTGCCGTGCGCGACGACTCTGCCGCCGTTATCGCCGCCTTCGGGTCCCATGTCGATGATGTAATCGGCAGTCTTTATAACGTCAAGATTATGCTCGATTACAACAACGGTATTGCCGCCCTCAACGAGCTTGTCAAGCACCTCCGTGAGCTTGTGCACGTCGGCTGTGTGCAGTCCCGTTGTGGGCTCGTCGAGAACGTATATCGTTCTGCCGGTGCTTGTCCGCGAAAGCTCCGTAGCGAGCTTTACTCTCTGCGCCTCACCGCCCGACAGCGTTGTGGAGCTTTGACCGAGCTTTATATATCCGAGACCGACCTCTTTGAGCGTTTGGAGCTTCTGCTTTATCTTTGTGATGTTGCCGAAAAACTCATACGCCTCGTCAACGGTCATTTCGAGAACCTCGTAAATGTTCTTGCCCTTATACTTAACCTCAAGCGTTTCACGGTTATATCTCTTACCCTTGCATACCTCGCACGGAACGTATATATCGGCGAGGAAGTGCATTTCAATCTTTCTTATACCGTCGCCGGAGCAAGCCTCGCACCGTCCGCCCTTTACGTTAAAGCTGAATCTTCCCGACTTGTAGCCGCGAACCTTCGCCTCGTTCGTCTGCGCAAACACGTTGCGTATGTCGTTAAACAGGTTCGTGTACGTCGCGGGGTTTGAGCGCGGCGTTCTGCCTATCGGCGACTGGTTGATGTCGATAATTTTGTCAAGCTGCTCGATGCCCGTGATCTCCTTATGCGCTCCGGCGTGTGTTCTTGCGCGGTTCAGGACGTGGGCGAGTTTTTTATACAGTATCTCGTTTATGAGCGACGACTTGCCGCTGCCCGACACGCCCGTGACGCATGTTAAAACGCCCGTCGGGATTTTGACGTTTATGTTTTTCAGATTATTTTCTCTCGCGCCTTTAATCTCGATCCAGCCTATCGGTATACGGCGCATTTTCGGAACGTCGATCTTACATTCGCCGCTTAAATATTTACCCGTTACTGACTCGGGCGACGCGATAATATCCTCCACGCTGCCGTAGCCCACGAGCCTGCCGCCCTGTGCGCCTGCGCCGGGACCGATGTCTACGATACAGTCCGCGGCAAGCATTGTGTCGGTGTCGTGTTCAACGACTATAACGGTGTTTCCGAGGTCGCGCAAATGCTTTAAAGTTTCTATAAGACGGTTGTTGTCGCGCTGATGAAGTCCTATACTCGGCTCGTCGAGAATATACAGTACGCCCATAAGTCCCGAACCTATCTGCGTCGCAAGACGTATACGCTGCGCCTCACCGCCCGACAAAGTACCCGATGAGCGTGAAAGCGTCAGGTATTCAAGTCCCACGTCGAGGAGGAATTTAAGCCTTGACTTTATCTCCTTTATGACCTGCTCCGCTATCATAAGCTCGCGGTCGGTCAGTTTAAGATTTTCCATAAACTCCATAGCCTGCTTTATCGGCATACACGTAAACTCGTATATATTAATGCCGCCGACCGTCACGCCGAGTACCGCGTCGGATAGGCGCGCACCCTTACATTTCGGGCACGTAACATCGTTTATATACTTTTCAATATCGTTTCTCACGTAGTCAAATGTGTTGCCGTTGTAGCGGCGTTCGAGGTTTGTTATAACGCCCTCAAACGGCGCGGTGAATGTGCCGCTTCTTCCGTCGCGGCTGTACTGCATTTTTATCTGTTCGCCGTCCGTGCCGTAGAGAATTATGTGCTTTATGTTTTCGGGCAAATCTTTATACGGCTTTGTTATGTCAAACTTGTAATGCTTCGCGAGCGATGTATAATACGTGTGTGCCATTGTGTCGCTTTTGCCGGCGTTCGACCAGCCGGTAGCCGTTATCGCGCCTTCAAGAAGACTCAAATTTTCGTCGCTCACGACAAGCTCCGGATCGATCTTCGGCAACGAACCTAAGCCGTCACAGTTCGGGCACGCGCCGTAGGGGTTGTTGAACGAAAACAGTCTTGGCGCAAGCTCGGGAAGGCTTACACCGCAGTCGGGACATGCGAAATTCTGTGAAAACGACATCGTATCTCCGCCTATGACCTCCACGAGTACCAAATCGCCCGTAAGTGATATTGCCGTTTCAAGCGAGTCGGTAAGGCGCTGCGTTATGTTGTCGCGTATTATAAGTCGGTCTATGACAATTTCTATATTGTGCTTCTGCGTCTTTTTAAGCTCGATTTCCTCTCCAAGGTCATACATCACTCCGTCAGCCTTTACGCGCACGTAACCGCTTTTTTTCGCGTTCTCGAACACCTTTTTATGCTCGCCCTTTTTCATTCTCACGACGGGCGCGAGTATCTGTATTCTCGTACCCTCGTCAAGAGCCATGACCGCGTCAACTATCTGGTCGATGCTCTGACGCTTTACCTCCCTGCCGCAGTTCGGGCAGTGCGGTATACCGATGCGCGCGAACATAAGACGAAGATAATCATAAATCTCCGTCACCGTTCCGACCGTCGAGCGCGGATTCTTTGACGTTGTTTTCTGGTCAATGCTTATCGCGGGAGAAAGTCCCTCGATGTAATCGACGTTAGGCTTGTCCATCTGCCCCAAAAACATTCTCGCGTACGACGACAGCGACTCGACGTAGCGTCGCTGTCCCTCCGCGTAAATCGTGTCGAACGCAAGCGATGACTTGCCCGAACCGGAAAGACCGGTCAGCACCACAAGCTTGTCGCGCGGTATGGTCACGTCTATGTTTTTAAGGTTATGCTCCTTTGCGCCTTTTATAATAATATCCTTTTCCATTGTCTTTCCCTTTACTGTAAATAAAATGTTCCCGTTTCACGCTGACGGTCAAGCATAGACCGACGCTGCTCCATAGCAGCTCTGTAGTCCTCAACCATCGACTGCGCGAACACGTACTCTATTATCGGATGCTCGCTGTGTATTAGCTCCGCGTTATGTATCACCTCAAGCCGTTCCGACTCGGAAAACTCGCGTATGTCTATTATTTCGGCGTTTCGCCCCGTCACCGATTCTATCATCTGTTCGGTGTCGTATATCTCCTGCATCGTTATGTGTCGGTCGCAGAAACATATAAATTCGAGCGTGTCCTCGTTTTCTATAAAATAAACAACGGGCGTTAAAATATTGGCGGTTATTATCGCCTTTACCTTGTCAAGCGTTTCCTGTATCACAGTCCCGCCTCCTTTTTAAGTCTTTTTATCCTATCTCTCAATACAGCCGCTTCCTCAAATTCAAGATTTTCCGCAGCGCGGTACATCTTGGCTTCAAGCTCGGCTATTTCCTTATCGTAATTTATAGTAAGCTGCTCGCGCGGCGTATCACCCTTGTCAAGCGGCTTCATCGACTCAATAATATCCCTTATATCCTTCTTTATCGTTTTCGGCACGATACCGTGCGCCTTGTTAAATTCGTCCTGCAGCTTTCTTCTGCGGTTAGTTTCGTCAAACGCGCGTTTCATCGAACCCGTTACCGTGTCGGCGTACATTATAACGTGACCCTCGCTGTTACGCGCGGCTCTGCCTATCGTCTGTATGAGCGACATCTCGCTTCTCAAAAAGCCCTCCTTATCCGCGTCGAGTATCGCCACAAGCGCGACTTCGGGAATGTCAAGACCTTCACGAAGCAGATTTATTCCGACGAGCACGTCAAACTCGCCCGTGCGCAAGTCCTTTATGATCTCCGTGCGCTCGATCGTGGAAATGTCGGAGTGCATATATCTCACGCGCATACCGACGCCGCCGAGATAGTCCGTAAGATCCTCCGCCATTTTCTTCGTAAGCGTCGTCACAAGCGTACGGAATCCCTTTTCCGTGCGTTTGCTTATTTCGTTTATAAGGTCGTCTATCTGATGCTCCGTCGGTTTAATTTCAATATCAGGGTCTAAAAGTCCCGTCGGACGTATAATTTGCTCCGCGACGACGGTAGAATGTTCATGCTCGTAGTCGGACGGCGTTGCGCTTGTAAAGATAACCTGATTTAAACG
>CANPXG010000113.1 GCA_947585795.1 uncultured Clostridia bacterium | reverse complement strand
AGGGTACTGTACAAATCATGCTGTAACCGCGGCTGATTTGAAGTCGATTGTGCTGAATGACATCAACAATCATATACAGCTTTCAAAAGATGATAAGGCGGCGTATATAGATTACCTTGTACGGCAGTCAGACAGCGAATTGAACGACGAAAAAACCTCATACCAAAAGGAATTGCAGAAAATCAAGCAACGGCTTGATGAAATCAACACAATTCTTCAAAATATGTATGAGGACAAAGTTTTCAAACGTATCTCCGATGAGCGATACGCGGCAATATCCGCTAACCTCGAAAAAGAGGAAGCAGAGTTAAAAGAGCGGTACAGTGAAATTCAAACGAATTTATCAAAGTTTGCCCAACAAACAAAATCCGCACAGGATTTCGCGGATTTAATTGAACAATATTCGCCGATAACCGAGCTTGACGCGGTTTTGCTCAACACGCTAATTGAGAAAATCATAATCCACGAGCGAACGGACGAAGATGGGAACAAAGTAATGCCGATTGAGATTTATTATCGGTTTATCGGCAAAGTAAGCGAATCGGAAAATACGGGCGGCTTTAACAGCCCGTAAGAAGAAGAATTTACCACCGCAATAGACGTATTACTTGACCTTTGAAGTGGGCGAGGGAGATAAGGGAGTCGTAGTTTGCAAGGTGCGCTCCGACATAATCCTCGGTTATCGTTGAAGTTCCGCTTGCGGGCGCGGGAACGGGAATAGTCATTGAGCCATCCTCGTCCATAATATCAGCCTTGCCGTCTTTGGATATGGCGTTAAGACCGTGATCCTCTATGACCTGCTTGTGCATTTCGGTTTCGCTTCTTGAGCCGCCGTAAGCCGTGTTGCACTCGACAATCGTTCCGTCAACCTTTTTAACCAAGTCGCCGATAAGCTCCGGTCTTAAATAGTTGCTGTTGGGCGGCTCTCCCGTGGACATTTTAACCGCTACATTACCCTCCGGCTCGAAGCCGAGCTTATCGTAGATTTCTACAAGAGCTTCCGGCGTGATGTCGGTTGTCATGTAAACCGTCGAAGCAGCCGCGGTCGTTCCTGTGCTATTCGATGTCGGCAGGTCAAGACCGTCAATCCATTCTTGCACCTGTTCATCCGTTGCGCTCGAACCGAAACGCATACCGGCAAGCCACGTTCCCGTAGTCGTTTTCTCCGCCAAATGCTTCGCGCTGTCGCCAAGTCCCGACGACATCGACGTGCAGAACGGAACAACCGTTTTTCCGGTGAAGTCGGTATTCTCAACAAACTCGTCGATTACCCACGAGAACTCGCCCCACCATATCGGCGCGCCGATATAGACGGTATCGTAGCTGTCCCTGTTGGGAACATCGGTTGTAACAAGCTCCACATGACGGTTGGAATCGTTATGCTCGGCATTTACGCGGCTGTCCTCGTCTGTCCAGTCAAGGTCGTCGCTTGTATAAGGTACTTTCGGCTGAAGCTCGAACATATCGGCTCCCGTGTACGCGGCGATTTTCTGCGCCACGCCCTCGGTAGTGTTCGTCGCCGAGAAGTACACAACAACCGATTTTGCAGTTGTGTTCGTATTCGGTGCTGCCGTTGCATCCGAAGACTCCGTGTTTGCCGGAACGGTTATCGTTACCGTTTGAGTGTCACCGTCCCAGTCTACCGTAAACTTAAAGCTCTCCGCGATAAACCGTATCGGAAGCATTGTACGGTCGTTGATGATAACAGGCGTTACGTCAAGCGTCTGCGCCGCGTCGTTCAGATACGCGGTCGTGCTGTCGATAGTGAGCTTAATAACATCGTTCTTGTACGTCAGCGTGGTCGTGCGCGTATCTCCGTCCCACTCGACCGTTCCTCCGACAGCCTCTACTACCGCGCGCACGGGCAGAAGCGTTCTCTCGTCAATGATTACCGGCACGGTGCCGCTGTCGTCGATATTGACGCTCTCGCCGTCCACCGTCATTTGCGGATTGCCTATCTGCAGCGTTAAAATTTGCTCCGCGCTTGCGGCAAGAGCTGACTCGCCCTGCGGCTTATTTGTATGCCATGCGAACAGTCCGAACGCAAGACAAACCACCGCCATAGCCGTGATAAAGGCTATACTTTTCTTTGCTTTTGTCATATTGACATCTCCCTTCATTGTATGTATGTTTATTTTGTTTATATGCGAAAAAAACCTTCCGTCATTTGCTACGCAAATGCCACCTCCCCTAATAGGGGAGGCTCACGATATGCGCCGCGCGTCGTATGGCTCCCCTATTAGGTGAATGACGCTTTAGCGTCATAGGCATAGAGCTTTGCTCGTATGCCGTAGCAAAGGGGAAGCCTTGCGGGCGGATAATATCCGCCCCTACTCTAACTCCAAACCGTCTATCCAATTCCTAACCTCTGCATCTGTTGCACTCGTTCCGAAACGCATACCGTTAAGCCAATTTCCGCTGCTTGATTTTGCCGCCAAATGCTTCGCGCTGTCGCCAAGCTGAGTCGATGATGACGTGCAGAACGGAACAACGGTTTTGCCGGTGAAGTCGGTATTCTCGACAAACTCGTCGATTACCCATGAAAACTCCTGCCACCATATCGGCGCGCCGATATAGACGGTATCGTAGCTGTCCCTGTTGGGAACATCGGTTGTAACAAGCTCCACATGACGGTTGGAATCGTTATGCTCGGCATTTACGCGGCTGTCCTCGTCTGTCCAGTCAAGGTCGTCGCTTGTATAAGGTACTTTCGGCTGAAGCTCGAACATATCGGCTCCCGTGTACGCGGCGATTTTCTGCGCCACGCCCTCGGTAGTGTTCGTCGCCGAGAAGTACACGATGATTGCTTTGCCTGCTTCGGGTTCTGTAACAGTTCCCGTTTCAACGGTAACTGACGTACTCAGCGGCAGCATTTCACCGACCGCGCTCCAAAGCATAAACTTATCGCCACTTCTCGTTTCCACATTCGTTGTGCCGTTTGCAGCGTCGGTTATTTCAACCTTTGAAAGCGCGCCGTTTGTGTATGACGCGTGAATGAGCTTCGCATCTCCTTCGAGTTCGCTTATTGTAAGCGCTCCGTTCGCGTATGTCATAGTAGCCGTCGGTGTTTCCGGCGGTATTTCTTCGTTGTCTATGTCAATCAGATTATACGACCTGCTGCCAAGACCGATTGCTTCCGCGTGTTCAAGTGAGTGATAACCGCCCTGACTGTTGACGCGGTTAAGAAAACTTGTATTATTTTCCGCCTGCTGGACCAAATCAAGACAAGCCTGATCGAGCGCGACGGGGTCATACGAAGCTAAAATTCCTATATCGCTCATTTGCGGGCGTGATGGGTTACTGTTACAGTCGCAGTCGATTGATAGGTTATTCATTACGTTTATATATACAACCTTGCCTTTAAAGAAGTTAGATACTGCGCTCGTAGCGTCCGCCATAGCCTCTTGGAACGGTGCGCCTTGACTCCACGGACTTGTTCGCGATGTGCCGCCGCTGTGGATCCAGCATTTACCCGTTGGCGCGGCAATGCCAATCGACATATTTTTGATCGCACCGCCGAAGCCTGCCATAGCGTGTCCCTTGAAGTGTGCGAGCGAGATAAGGGAATCATAGTTTTGAAGGTGCGTACCGACACGATTTGTTGTAATTGTGGAAGTCGCACCGGCGGGCGGCGTAGGAACGTTGATCGTCATATCGCCTTCCTCGTCCATAATATCAGCGGAACCGCCTTTAGAGATTGCGTTAAGACCATGATCCTCTATAACCTGCTTGTGCAAAGCGGTTGAAGAACGCTGTCCTCCGTATGCGGTATTACATTCAACGATCGTGCCGTTGACCTTCCGTACCAAATCGCCGATAAGTTCGGGTCTTAAATAGTTGCTGTTTGGCTCGCCCGTTGACATCTTAACCGCTACTTCGCCCGTCGGCTCAAAGCCGAGCCTGTCGTATATTTTAACAAGCGCTTCGGGAGTGATTTCCGTCGTCATATATACGTCCGGCGCGTCGGGATCGTCCGTGAGATAAATCACATCGTCCGCATATGCCGTGTCTGTTTCCGCGTCCTTATGCGTAAACACCGCAAATCCCGCACATATCAGCGCCATTGTCATGATGAACGCGGCTCCCTTTTTCAAAGCGGATAAATTTTTCATACCGCACCTCCTTAATTTTAATATTTATAATCAGGCTCCAACATTTCAAACAACGTCTTGTCATGGTTATGAGCAAGATATGATTCGTCGTCCA
>CANPXG010000112.1 GCA_947585795.1 uncultured Clostridia bacterium | reverse complement strand
GTCGGTGACATAGTACCCGTTGGAGCTGATACTGCCGCCTGCGTTTGGCAGATACGCTCCGTCAGCGGTGGTGATGAGGAACTCCGCGCCGGCAAGAGGCTGTTTTGATACGCTGTCCAGCTTTTGGACAATTACCTGTCCGCTTGGCTTATCCGCAAACTCCACCTCAATGTTGGCCTGTTCCTCGCCGGAGATGTACACGGTCTTTTCCGGCTCGGTTATCTCGTAGCCGGAGGGGGCCTGAGTTTCCTCGACGATATATGTCCCCGCCGCAAGGCCGGTAATAACTACCGTGCCGTTGACGGACGTCATATATTCGCCTATAACGGTGCCTCCCGTGCCGCTGACTCCCTCAAAGTAGCGGAGCCGGAACTTTGCGCCCTGCAATACGGCGCCCGTTACCGCATCGACTTTCTTTATGATTAATGCGGACTTGGGTGTATTCGCAAAGGTGACTTCCTTGTTTTCTCCGGCCTTGATATATATCTCCTGTACGTTCTGCTCGGAGAGCATATATCCCGCCGGTGCCTCGGTTTCGGTTATCTTGTACCAGCCTGTTTGAAGGTCATACAGATGAATGCGTCCGTTTTCATCGGTCAGATAAGAGCCAAGGTCGGTCTTTTCGCCGGTGTCGGTCTTGTCGCTGTTGTATGACACGCTGAACCTTGCGCCCTTTAGGGGGTTGCCGGTTATGCTGTCCACCTTGTTCACCGTAAGGCTGGGCATGGGGTAATCCTCAAAGCGGACGACGGAGGTTCGGCCCGTTTCGAGGGTTACGAGCTTTGAGTTTGTGTCGAGAAGATAGCCCGCGGGCACGGACTTCTCTATAACCTCATACACGCCCTCATTAAGGTGAGCGAGCCACGCCTCGCCGTTCTCATCGGTGACGACGGTGTTTTCCGTGCTGCCATCGGCCAAACGGACAATGAAGCCCACGCCCGCTATGGGTTTGCCGGTGAGAGCGTCAGTCTTGACGATTTTGAGAGAGGGCTTTTCGAAATTGAGTATAACGATTTGGCTCTCCTTTCCGGGGAAAAGCTCAACGTGGTACTCGCGCCCGTTAATAATATATCCGTCCGGGGCCTCGATTTCCTTAACGAAATACACTCCGGGTTTAAGGCCGTCAACGGAAATACTCCCTTTGTCGTCCGTGGTGCGGTCGAGGTATCTGCTGCCGTCCTCAATTTTGGCGATGCGGAATACAGCACCTGTCAAGGGCTTCTTTGTGGCGCTGTCAAGTTTAGTGAGCGTAAGCGTAGGCTTTTTAGTGTCCGTGAACACAAAGGTGGCGAACTCATTGCCGTTTATCTCAATTGTGCGCTCGGCGGCGTCTATCAGATAGCCGTCCGGGGCTTTAGTCTCGGTGACGGTGTATGCCCCGACGGGCAGCTTGTCAAGTCGTATCTCGCCGTTTTCGTCGGTGGTATATTCCTTTTCGTAGCTGCCGCCGATTTCCCTTATGACGAATACCGCTCCGGTCAGCGTTTGCATGGTCTGGCTGTCCAGCTTCACCAATCTGAGGTAAGGTTTTTGCTCATTGAGAAAAATCAACGTAGCCGTATCGCCGGAGTTTTCGGTTATCTCTATGGACTGTGGTGTTGAATTTACAATATGCCCGTCGTCAACGGAGAATTCCTTAACGGTGTAGGTTCCGGGTGTAAGCCCATATAGCAGGATTTCGCCGTTTTCGTCGGTTTTGTACTCGCCGATAAGCACGGTGTCACGGTAGACCTCAAAGGTCACGCCGGGCATGGCCGCGCCGGTCTTGCTGTCGTACTTCTTTATCCGCAGGCTGGGCCGCTTGGTGTCTTGAACGATAAGCTCGGAAACAGTTCCGGCCTTGGCCTCAACGTGATAAAGCTCACCGTTAAGCTGATAGCCCTCCGGGGGAATGACTTCCTGAACGGTGTAGACACCTTCATTTACTTTATCAAGATAAATCTCACCGTTATCGTCCGTGGTTTGCTCGTAGGAGTCGCTGCCGTTGAGATTTTCGATATGGAATACTGCACCCGCCAGCCTTTCACCAGTTTCGGCGTCAACCTTGATTATGCGAATAGACGGTTTAACGGTATTTGTAAATACGAAAGTGGCGTTCTCGTTGCCGTTTACCTCTACCACCCGTCCGGGGCTGTCCATAACATACCCTTCGGGAGCCTTAGTCTCACGGATAAGGTATGTATCTGCCTCCAACTTGTCGAGGCGTATTTCTCCGCTGGCGTCAGTGGTGTACTCCTGTTTGAAATTTCCGCCTACACTGGAGACTTCAAACACTGCGCCCGCAAGTGGCTGCATGGTCTGGCTGTCAATTTTAAGTATCCGTAAATATGGCTTTTGGTCGTTAAAGAATATCAAGGTAGCCGTGTCAGCGGAGTTTTCAGTTATCTCGATAGATTGAGGCGTCGTATTTACAATGTGGGCGTCGTCTGCCGCAACTTCCTTGACCGTGTATGTGCCGGGCTGAAGGTCATAGAGCAGTATTTCACCATTTCCGTCAGTGGTATATTTACCCACAAGAGTTGTATCGCGGTATACCTCAAACGTGGCTCCGGGCATGGCGCTGCCATTGAGACTGTCGTATTTCCGTATTCGCAGGCTGGGTTTGCGGATGTTTGGTACGGTCAGCTCGTAGGACTTGCCCGCTTGAGCCTCAACATGGTACTCCTGCTCATTAAGCAGATATCCCTCAGGAGGCGTCAGCTCCTTCACCGAATACACTCCTTCGGTGAGGTCGTCAATGACGATTTCTCCGTTCTTGTCTGTTGTCCGCTCGAATATATCGCCCTCGGTGATATTTTCTATACGGAACACCGCCCTACCCAGCTTTTCACCGGTGGAAGAGTCGATTTTGGTAATACGAAGTTTGGGCTTTACGGTATTTGTGAATACAAAGGTTGCGTGTTCGTTCCCCTTGATTTCGATAACCCTTTCCGCGCTGTCAATCACATAGCCGTCCGGGGTCTGTACCTCGGTGACCACATAGCTGCCCTCGTCAAGTCCGTCGATGCGGATCTCGCCGTTATCGTCGGTGGTGTACTCGCGCAGCAAATCATTATCCACGCCCTTGAATTGGAACACCGCGCCTGAAAGTGGCTTTTTGCTCTCACTGTCGATTTTGACGAGCCGCGCGTAAGGCTTTTGGTCGTTCAAAAATACCAACACAGCTGTGCGCCCACTGTCGGCAAATATTTCTATCTGCTGGGGCGTGGAGCTTGGAACATGGTCGTCGTCCGTGCCTACTTCCTTAACAACATAAGTACCGGGCTTCAAGCTGTAAAGGTTTATCTCTCCGTTTTTGTCCGTGGTGTAGGTGCCGATGTGGGTGGCGTCAAGATAGACCTCAAAGGTCGTGTTGGGAATGGGTTTGCCGTTCTTGCTGTCATACTTGACTATCTTTAAGTTTGGTTTTTTCGTATCAGGCACCACAAGCTCGGACACGGCCCCGGCCTTGGCGTCAACGTAGTAAATCTCACCGTTAAGCTGATAGCCCTCCGGAGGAGTGACTTCCTGCACGGTGTAGACACCTTCGCCGACCTTTTCGATGAGGATTTCACCGTTGCCGTCAGTAGTGCGGTCAAAGCTGCCATCGCCGTTGAGGTTTTCGATATGGAATACCGCGCCGGGCAGACGTTCGCCGGTTTCGGCGTCAACTTTGATAATGTGGATAGAAGGTTTGACGGTATTAGTGAACACAAAGGTGGCATATTCGTTGCCGCTTACCTTTATGGTTCGTCCGGCGGCGTCAGCAATGTAGCCTTCAGGAGCGCGTATCTCCGTCACGGAATATGTGCCCTCTTCCATGTTTTCTATGGTAATTTCGCCGTTCTGATCCGTGGTATATGTGCCCTTGAAATTGCCTCCGACGCTCCAAATCTCAAACATGGCCCCGGGCAGAGGCTTCAAGGTTTGGGAGTCCAGCTTGACTATGCGGACGCAGGGCTTCCGGTCGTTAAGGAACACCAACACAGCCGTATCGCCCGAGTCTTCTGTTATCTTAATTGTTTGGGGAGTGGAATTGACGATATGGCTTTCGTCCGTGGCCTTTTCCTCCACAGTATATGTGCCGGGCCGGAGGTCGGTCAGATTAATTTCACCGTTAAAGTCGGTGGTGTATTCGCCGATCAGCTCGGTGTCCCTGTATACGGCAAAGTGCGTTCCGGGCATAGTCTTGCCCGTCTTGCTGTCATACTTAATAATTTTCAGGCTGGGCCGCTTCGTGTCGGGAATGACTACCTCGTACTCTCCGCCGG
>CANPXG010000111.1 GCA_947585795.1 uncultured Clostridia bacterium | reverse complement strand
GCCTGCGTCGCCGTCATCCCACTGGCCGTCGCAAACCTGGAATTCAAATGCAAACGGTGCAGCCTCGCTTGCGCCTGCGCCAACCTGGCTGTAGGTTATCTCATAAAGACCTGTGTTCGGGTTGAAGGTCATTTTGTTTTCAACCGCGCTTGTCTCCCAGTTTTTGCCGTTGCAGAGGTTCTGTGTTCCTGCTACATACCAAGTCTCGCCCGGATCAGCATATGTGCCGCCCTCTGTCGGTGCGTCTGTAGGCTCGTCTGTAGGAGCATCTGTCGGCTCGTCAGTAGGCTCATCAGTAGGCTCGTCAGTCGGAGCTTCTGTCGGTTTCTCTGTAGGCGGATTTGTTGGCGGATTGCCAAGCTTAACGGTGATATTCTCGCCGTCTACACCCCAGATTCCTGTTGTCTCATCATACCAGATAGTAACTGTTGTAGCTGCGTTTGTGAATATTACCTGATTATTGCCCATACCGTCAGGTAACCATGAAGCGCCGTCTACCGTTATCTTAAATTCATATCCGGTGCTTGTATTTTGCGCAAGGTTCTCATAAACCTTCTCGTAGCGACCCTTTTCTGCATTATAGGTCATCAAGTTGTTGTCATCGGCGCCGTTCCAGTCGCTGCCGCAAAGGGCTACGGGACCTGCTACTCTGTAAACGTGTGTTGTCGGTGTGAATGATGAAGGACTGCTCCATTTAACCTCATGGCTTACAGGGTCATAGGTTATTGTAACATCGTCCTGAGCCTTAAGGTAGCCCTTTACATTTTTATTTATGCCGGGATACTGGTGACCGTAGTCGCCTGCGTCGCCGTCATCCCATTTGCCGTCGCAAACCTGGAATTCAAATGCAAACGGTTTAGCCTCGCTTGCGCCTGCGCCAACCTGGCTGTAGGTTATCTCATAAAGACCTGTGTTCGGGTTGAAGGTCATCTTGTTTTCAACCGCGTTTGTCTCCCAGTTTTTGCCGTGGCAAAGATTCTGTGTTCCTGCTACATACCAAGTCTGACCGGGGTCTGCGTATGTTTCGCCCTCTGTAGGCTTCTCGGTCGGCTTTTCAGTAGGTTTCTCAGTTGGCTTTTCTGTCGGTTTATCTGTCGGGTCTTCACTATCCGGAATATCAGGCAGTGAATCAAAGAAGGTGGTTGGAAGCAAATTTATGCTTCCTGCCGAGCTTGCGGAAACTGAGAATGAAATAAACTGACCCTCTTGAATACCGCTGCTGAATGACTTTGAGAAATCAGCATGACCGCTGCTTGCAACGCACTTTACCTTTACCTCTAAGGGTTTTCCAAGGTTTTCCTTTGGAACCTTAACTCCGCCTATATAATAGGTTGAAGGAACTTTATAAGTAGTGCCGCAGTATACCATTTGATATACCGTGTCGTCACCGTCGAACTTCAATGTTATGCCGGTCTTGCTGCCAATCGCAGGAGCAGGCTCACCGAATATTATTTCCGGACCCGCGCCGCTTGCCTGAGCGTAAACAGATACCATCTCGCCGGACGGAGTTACGGGGTCTGTCGGAGCCTCTGTCGGCTTCTCTGTCGGCTTCTCTGTAGGTTTCTCGGTCGGTTTTTCTGTTGGAGCTTCTGTCGGCTTCTCTGTCGGTTTTTCTGTTGGGTCTTCACCACCCGGAATCTCAGGAAGTGTAAGGCTGTTTTTAATAGTCCTTATAGTTCCTGCTGTGCTTTTGGAAACTGAAAGTGTAATATTCTGACCCTCTTGAATACCGTCACTTAATGTAGCTGAGAAATCAGCATGCTTGCTGCTTGCAACGCACTTTACAGTTACCTTTACGGATTTTCCAAGGTTTTCCTTTGGAATCTTAACTCCGCCTATACCATAGGTTGAAGGAGTTTTCTTAACTGAGCCGCAGTATACCATCTGATATACCGTGTCGTCACCGTCGAACTTCAATGTTATGCCGGTCTTGTCGCCTACCTTAGGGGAAGAACCGAATACTATTTCCGGACCTGCACCGCTTGTCTGAGCGTAAACAGATACCATCTCGCCGGACGGAGTTACGGGATCAGTCGGCTCGTCTGTAGGAGCTTCTGTCGGCTTCTCTGTCGGTTTTTCTGTTGGAGCTTCTGTCGGCTTCTCTGTCGGCTCTTCACTACCCGGAATATCAGGCAATGAAAGGCTGTTTTTAATAGTCCTTATAGTGCCTGCCGAGCTTTTGGAAACTGAAAGTGTAATATTCTGACCCTCTGGAATACCGTCACTTAATGTAGTTGAGAAATCAGCATGACCGCTGCTTGAGGCACACTTTACATTTACCGTTACGGATTTTCCAAGGTTTTCCTTTGGGACCATAACTCCGCCTATACCATAGGTTGAAGGAGTTTTCTTAACTGAGCCGCAGTATACCATCTGATATACCGTGTCGTCACCGTCAAACTTCAATGTTATGCCGGTCTTGTCGCCTACCTTAGGGGAAGAACCGAATACTATTTCCGGACCTGTGCCGCTTGTCTGAGCGTAAACAGGTACCATCTCGCCGGACGGAGTTACGGGGTCTGTCGGAGCTTCTGTCGGAGCCTCTGTCGGCTTCTCTGTCGGTTTTTCTGTTGGCGGTGCTGTCGGAGGATTGCCGAGCTTATAAGTTATGTTATTGCCCTCAACTCCCAACGTTTTTGAAGCTTCGTCATACCAGATCGTTACATCGGTCGAAGCGTCCGTTGTTGTGAACTCCTGGTCGTTGTTCATGCCGTCAGGAATCCACGATGATCCGTCCATTGTAACCTTGAACTTATAGGTGTCGGCTTTTAATCCGCTGTAAACCTTTTCAAAGCGCTTTGCGCCTTCATTATAGGTCATCTTGTTGTTGTCGTCGGCTGCATTGTACTCAGTACCGCACAAGTTTTTTGAGCCGGCTACTCTGTAAACGTGATTGGTGATAACGAATTTCCCGTCACTGTACCAGTTTACTACCTTTGTACTCGGGTTGAACGTTACTCTTACGTCGCTCTGCTTGCTGAGTGAGCCGCTGACGTTTGCTCCGGGATACCATGTGTTATTGCCGTCGCAAACCTTGAACTCAAAAGAGAGCGGGTTAGACTCAGACGTGCTGCTTGTGCCTACGTTTTTGAATGTGATTTCATAAACGCTTTCGTCTTCGTTCCATGTCATCTTGTTAACTGCTGCGTTCTTTTCCCATTCCTTGCCGTTGCAAAGATTGGATGTTCCTGCAACATACCAAGTCTGTCCCGGGTCTGCCGCAGCCGCAGTCTGCAAGCAACACATTGTAAGTATCAGCGCAAGAGAAAGAATTACGCTGATGATTTTACTGTGCTTTTTAAACATTTCAAAACCTCCTTAAAATTTTTTAAATGCAAAATAAGCACTTAATTATATTATAAAAAACCAAAAGAAATGCCGCGGTTTTTATAACCTTGATTATATCGGCAGGCATACGCCTTTAAAAGCCGGTGGCATATTCACTGCCTGATTTTATTTCATGCCTTGCATCCCTTGCTTTAGATTCAGAAAAGTTTGCGTGCTGCTCCGCATAAAAATCAACTTGAAAAGAGAAATTAATATAAAATAAAACGTAGAAGAAACCGTAGAAGAAAAGGAAAAATGATAAAATAAAATGTTCGTCCCGAATAAAAAGAAGGAACGCAAGGCGAGAAACCGTTATAAATTTTATAGTAATATAAACACCTATATATATATATATATATATATATCTGTCATTATTTTGAAATTGGATACTGTTCAACAACTGTAGACCAATTATACAACACTGCCAAAAAAATATCAAGGGGTTAATTAAAAATATTTTGATTTTTTTTAATTTTTTTAAAATTCCAATATTTGACTTGAAATTCACTATTTTAGCTTGCAGATAATATACTTCGCGCAATTTTCTCAATTTAATTTTCTCAATTTAAAATAAAAAAATCCCGTATGCCGTTTAGACATACGGAAGAACGTTTCTCTCTTAAGCGTTTTTGCCTATGCAGTCCTTGAACCGCAGTCGGCGCTGCTGCGCAGCGGGACTGCTGCTTAAGTTTTTATTTTTGCAGGAGAAGCTCCGCTCCTCCTGCACCTCATCATTCTCGTTTAAGGAATATCTATTTTCAAGCTTTTGCTTGCTTTGGGGAGTTTGCGCTCGGCAATCTGCCAGTGGGGGAAGATTAATTATGCGTTCAAATATGTGAAAAGAAGATTAAAACATTTATTTACTTGCAATCCGTGAGCAAGCTTTGGGGTTGCAAGGGGAGTTTAGCCCCTTGCATAATAAATAAATATAAAGCAGCAGGCAGGTCGCTGCAAGGCGGTCTGCCTGCGGTCAAAAGGCGCAAAACTAAATTTTATTTTAAATTAAAGCTTTTTATGCTTTGAAAAATAAGATTTATAACTCCACTTCGCCCTCGTGCCGGGCAGGCACTTTCTTTCCCTCGTGGGAAAGAAAGCAAAGGACGTTTAAGGGAAAGGGCTA
>CANPXG010000110.1 GCA_947585795.1 uncultured Clostridia bacterium | reverse complement strand
AAAATCCTTTCATCGGCGCGGGCGAGTTTTCCCGAAAGGGTTTCAACCCGCGCCGGACTTTTGTTGTGTAATGGACTACTTTGGATTACCTCGCCGCGTATACGCACGCGCGCGATAATTGAAAAAACACGCTCGGCGGCAGAATGAGGTAATCCATATACAAAATGTGCGGGAGGCGGAAAGCGTGAGAATTATAAATAAACCTATGGCGGAAATTCGTCCGTATGAGAATAATCTGCGTATCAATGACGGCGCGCTTGCGGCGGTGACAAACAGCATACGCGAGTTCGGGTTTAGAGTGCCGATTATAATTTCCGCAGACAATGAGATTGTTGCGGGACATACGCGTTACGCGGCGGCAAATGCGCTAAATTTCGACGTTGTACCCTGCATAGTAGCTGATGATTTATCGCCGAAAAAAATACGCGCGTTCCGTATTATTGACAACAAAACGGCGGAGCTGTCAGAATGGGACAACGCGGCTCTTGCACGGGAAATTGACGAACTTATCGCGGCGGGCATTGATTTATCCGAATACGGCTTTGACTTAGGCGAATTTGATATAGACATGGACACGCTCGGCGACAGTTTCACGCTACCGGAAGGCGACAAGGCGAACGTGGAGCAAATGACGTTTACCTTCAGCGGCGAGCAGGCGGAGCTTATAAAGCGCGCACTGGCGGCAGTCGATGAGCCGGCGGAAACATTCGGGAACGTGAACGAAAAGGGTAATAAACTGTATGAGGTGGTTAGGCAATGGGCGCAGCTAAAGAACTTATAGTAAAGGTTATACCGTCAAAGGTCGCGAATGAATTTATTAAAAAATATCATTACAGCGGCAAGGTGGTAAACAACAGTAAATTACATTTCGGCGTATTTTATCACGGGAAACTGCATGGGGCAATGTCTTACGGTCCATCGCTCGACAAGTCGAGAATCATAACGCTTGTGTCGGGTACGGGCTGGAATGAATTTTTAGAATTAAACAGAATGGCGTTTGACGAAGTTCTACCGCGTAATTCGGAGTCGCGGGCGATCGCGCAGTCTATACGGCTAATTAAGAAAAACGCGCCACAGGTCAAATGGATCGTATCATTTGCCGACGCCTGTTCCTGCGGCGACGGGACTATATACCGCGCAAGCAATTTCGTATTGACGGGGATAAAGAAAAATGAGGCGCTGTGCTTATTGCCGGACGGCTCGAAAATTCATAAAATGACGCTTGAGGCACGTCCAACACAACCGAGGAAAGAACTCGGTGGGCGTTCGTTTTTTGATGTGACGGGCGGAAAATTCAGTTGGAAACAATATGTTGCTGCCGCAAGAGGAGCAATACTCCCGGGGTGGCAATTACGATATGTTTATTTTATAGATCCGAAATGCCGCGACAGGCTGACGGTTCCCGTAATACCGTTTTCAAAGATAGACAAGCTTGGGGCGGGAATGTACAAGGGCGAAAGGGTAAGCATATCCGAAAGAAAATGACAAAATGCGTGCATAGTTTAATGCAGAACACCGCGCGACCTGCGCGGCGGTGGAGGTTCAAGCCCTACCTGCACGCTCCATAAAAAAAGGGTGTAAGACGTTGGGAGCGTCCTACACCCATACGCAGGAGAAAACACCTCCGGCGCAGATAGTTTTTCTCGCGAGTTAACTATCTGCATTATTATATACCAAACCGAGGTGTTTTTCAAGTGTGTAATAGTGTAAATGACGAAATTAAAGAGGCGCTGCTTAAACGCGCCAAAGGGTACGACGTTGAGGAAAAAGAGGTAATACTGGACAAAAACCGCAAAGAAACGGGAAAAATCAAGGTGACAAAAAAGCATATTCCACCGAGCGTGAGCGCCATTAAGACTATTAGGCGCATGATTGACCTCGGGGAATGGTAACGGAAGGGGGCGGCAAAATGGCGCTGACAGGGAAGAAAAAGCGATTTTTTGATGAATACATAATCGACCGCAGCGGGGCGCGCGCCGCAGCTGCCGCCGGATATGCGCCGGGGAGCGCAAAGCAGAGGGCGTACAAGCTGTTACGCGATGAGGACGTCGCCGCAGCCGTTAAAGAATGGGATGAACAGCAGCACGAAGAAAAGACCGCCGAGCGCAACGAGGTCATAGAGTTTTTGACCGAGGTAATGCGCGGAGAAAACGAGGTCGAGAACATCCCTATATTCGTAGGCGAGGGCATACAAACATTCAGAAGGGGCTTACCGTCGGCAAAGGATAGGCTCAAAGCGGCGGAAATGCTCGGCAAGTATTACGGTATGTTTACCGACAAGACACAAATCGAGGGCATAGAACCCGTTACAATCATAAACGATATACCTCGAAGGGGTGATAACGTTGGAAAGACTGACTGACGTTATCGCCCCTTCGTTTTATGATTTATATTACGACGTGACGGAAAACGCTCACACGCACTACTGGCTGAAGGGCGGTCGCGGAAGTACAAAATCGTCGTTTGTGTCGGTAATGATAATACTCGGAATAATGAATGACGCGGCGGCAAATGCCGTCGTGATACGTAAGGTAAAGGACAATCTGCGCGACACCGTATATAGTCAGCTATTATGGGCGATCGAGAAATTAGGCGCGGCGCACTTATGGCAGGAAAAACTAAGCCCTATGGAGCTTGTCTATTTGCCTACGGGGCAGCGTATCCTATTTCGCGGCGCGGATAAGCCGCAGAAACTGAAATCGACAAAGGTCAAGAAAGGATATATCAAATACATCTGGTACGAGGAATTAGCCGAGTTTGGCGGCATGGCGGAGATACGCTCCATAAATCAATCACTAATGCGCGGCGGTAACGGATTTGTAGTGTTTTATTCGTATAACCCGCCGCAATCAAAGCGCAACTGGGTAAACAAAGAGGCGCTGACGGAACGGAAAGACAGAATCGTACATCATAGCACGTATATTGACGTTCCGGCTGAGTGGCTGGGTAAGGATTTTATCCGCGAGGCGGAGCATTTGAAAAACACAAAACCGGAATTATACGAGCATGAATATCTTGGCTATGCGACAGGTACGGGCGGCGAGGTATTTACAAACATTACACAGCGGCGAATTGCCGATGAGGAAATAGCGGCGTTCGACCACATAAAGCGCGGCGTCGATTTCGGTTACGCGTCCGATCCGTTCGCGTATATCGTCGCGCACTACGACAAAAAACGGCGGCGGTTATATATTTTCGACGAGATATACAAAACCGGATTGTCAAACAGGCGTGCGGCGGAAATGATAAACGCAAAACACGCATACAGTCAGACGATTATATGTGACAGCGCAGAGCCTAAGTCAATTGCGGAATTGCGCGGGTACGGATTACGTGTACGCGGTGCGAAAAAAGGACCTGACAGCGTGGAGTACGGCATTAAATTTTTGCAATCATTAGAGGAAATTATAATTGACAGTGCGCGGTGTCCGAATACATTTGAGGAATTTTATAATTATGCGCTTGAGCCGGACGGAAACGACAGTTTTAAGGCAGAGTATCCCGACAAGGATAATCACACTATTGACGCGGCGCGGTACGCATTAGAGGACGAAATAACGATGAGAAAAGCAAAGATATACTCACGGAAGGAGTTTGGAATATGATAATTGACGAGAACATTATAGCGGACGGCGTTACGGCTGAAATTTTGGCAAAGCTGATACAGCTTCACCGCGGCGCGGCGGAAAGGTATGCGCGTCTGCGCGACTACTACGCGGGCAGGCATACGATATTAAACCGTAAGCGTGTTTCGCCCGACTCGCCGAACACGAAAATAGTATTAAACCACGCGCGGTACATAACGGACATGACAACATCGTATTTGATAGGCAACCCCGTAACGTATGCCGCGTCGGAAGAATTTGACATCGAGGCGTTGAAGAATAACTATCTTATTCAGGACATCGCGTCGGTGGACAGCGAAATCGTTAAAAATGTCAGCATTTACGGGCGGGCGTATGAATATGTATACGCAAACGAGGACAGCGCGCCGGAAAGCGCCGTACTGCCGCCGGATAGGACGTTTGTTGTGTACGGCGACGACTGCCGGCATATGCCGTTATTCGGCGTTTATTATTTTGAGCGTCACGACCTCGACGGGAACGTTACGGGTACGGAATGTATTGTGTGCGACGCATACGACATATACACGTTTACGGGGCAGCACAGCTTTGATAATATGGACTGTACGGACACAACGCCGCATTATTTCGGCGCGGTACCGCTTATCGAATATACCAACAACGGCGAAAAACAGGGCGATTTCGAACAACTTATACCCGCTATAGACGCGTACAATACGCTGATGAGCGACCGCGTAAATGACAAAGAGCAGTTTGTGGACGCGTTTTTATTTTTGGTAAACCTCGACATCGACAGCGACCAGGCTAAAAAGCTGCGCGAAGAAAAAATCCTCATGGGATATGAGGGCGCGTCTGCGCAATATCTGTCAAAAATCATGCAGGAAAGCGATATCGAGGTCTTGCGGAATAACCTCAAGGACGATATACACCGTTTCTCGCTCGTTCCCGACCTTACGGACGAGAGCTTCGGCAACAACCTTTCCGGCGTGGCGATAAAGTACAAGCTCCTGGGATTTGAGCAGAGCGT
>CANPXG010000109.1 GCA_947585795.1 uncultured Clostridia bacterium | reverse complement strand
CGTTATCTTATCAAAGTTCCTGTTATATATAGTCATAAAATACATATGCTTCAGGTTCAAGCGCGAGTCGGTGGGCGCCGATATAAGCTACTGGGTATTGTTTGCCGTTCTGTTCGGGATAACGATACTGACGCTGTTCACGTTTTGCAAAATGCTTGAGGAAAATCCGAGCACGTATATAAGAAATTTAGCTATGATAAGTATTCTCGGACTGAGCATAGCGAATGTGATTATTTTATGGCTGTACGAAAACACCGTTAAGCAAAAATCGCTGATCACTCAAAAGCAGTTGACCGAGATGCAGTTAAAGGAGCAGATAAAGCATTACAACGATATAACAGCCGCGCAGGCACAGACGAGAAGACTGAAGCATGATTTGTCAAATCATATAATCTCAATTAAATCCTATGTGGAGGACGGCAAGAAGGACGAGTGTTTAAAATACCTCGACAGTCTGACGGACTACGCGGATATAAATTCCGATATTATCGACACAGGAAATTCCGTTATCGACGCAATACTCACCGCGAAGCGAAATCTTGCGCGTGAAAGAAATATTGATTTTTCAGCAGATATACAGATACCCGAAAATTTGAAAATAAATTCTTCAGATTGTTGCGTGATTTTCGGCAACGCGCTCGATAACGCTATAGAGGCGTGCGAAAAGGTTTCGGGAGATAAATATATTAAGGTCAGTCTTGTTTATAGGGACAATTCGCTTATGTGCAAAATCGCAAACTCCATGAATGAATCAAATAATCCGCTGCTTAAAACAACAAAGGCGGATAAAATCAATCATGGGATTGGATTAAAAAATATTAGGGAAACGCTGAATAAGTACAGCAGTATGCTTCGCGTCGAGCAAAATGCGGGCGAGTTTGTGCTTTCGTTTATTATTTATGAAGTAAATTAACTTTTATGAAAGAGGCGTACAGCCCCTTTTTTGATTTCACGCTGTCAAATTGCCGATTCACGTTGTTTCGCGTGCACAAATGAAATTTTATGATAAAATATTTAACGAATTTAAACAGCGATATTTACTGTATTGGGAGGAAAGACATGAAAAAGCAACTCACAGCATTATTAACAACGATAGCCGTGACGCTTACTCTCGGCGCGGCGGCTTCAGCGGCGGACGAAGCGCGGCAGATGGAGTATCTTGACCGCGGAACGGTCGCGGCGAGAAGCGGCAGCGGCGTGTTTTTATCGTGGCGGCTTTTGGGTACGGAAAATTACGATACGAAATTCGATGTGTACCGAGGCAATACAAAAATCGCGTCGGCGATTGAGATGACAAGTTACACCGATACAACGACGGGCGCGTCGTATACTGTTGTTCCCACGGGCAAAAGCGTATCGTCGGGCGAAGCGGTGACGGTATGGGACGACCAATACCTCACAATTTCGCTTGACCGTCCGACCGGCAGCACGAGTCTTGACGGTGATGAGTACACGTATTCCCCCAACGACGTAACTCCCGCCGATGTAGACGGCGATGGCGAGTACGAGCTCATTTTAAAATGGGAACCGTCCAACTCGTTTGACAGCGGTAAGGACGCGCATCACAGCGGAAACGTGTACATCGACTGCTACGAGCTTTCAGGCGAGAAGCTGTGGCGTATCGACATGGGCATAAACATTAATGCCGGACAGCATTTTACGCAGATCGCCGCGTACGATTTCGACCTTGACGGCAAGGCGGAGCTTGCGATGAAAACAGCGCCCGGCACGAAAGACGGCAGGGGTAATTATGTTTCCGATCTGCTCGCGACGGACGAAATGATCGACAATACAGCCGATTACCGCCACAGTGAACGCGGCGTGAACGATACCGGCGGACGAGTTATGTCGGGACCCGAGTTTTACACCGTGTTCCAAGGCGACACGGGCGCGGCTCTCGACACCGTCTACTATCCCCACCCGCGCGGCACGGTGACCGAATGGGGCGATAACTGGGGCAATCGCTCCGAGCGTTATCTCGCGGGAGTTGCCTACCTCGACGGCAAAACTCCGTCAATGCTCGCGTGGCGCGGATATTACGCGAAAACAACCGTTACGGCGTATGATCTTGTCTATAAAAAGCTTGTACAGGTAGCGGATTTTGACACGTCGAAAAACGGGTACGGGCAGTTTGCCGGAAACGGAAACCACAATCTCACCGTCGGCGACGTGGACGGCGACGGCTGCGACGAGGTTATCTGCGGTTCGCTTGCACTTGACAACGATCTCACGCCATTGTGGTGCAGCGGACGTGGTCACGGCGACGCGCTGCATCTCGCGGACTATGACCCGACGCACGAGGGACTTGAATATTTTAGCGTCCACGAGGATTACGGCGGCAGCGAAATAAAGGGCAGCACTACAGGCAACGACGGTCAGCGCCATTTGGGCGGCATGACGCTGTACAAAGCGGAAAGCGGTGAGGAACTTTTTCATGTCGATTCAAACAGCGACCAGGCACGCGGCATGATGGCGAACGTCGGCTACGGCGACGGGTATTTCGAGCTGTGGGGCGCGGGAAATTACGTTTCCTACGGCGGTACGGATGTGCAAAAGGCAAGCTATCGTCCCGACTCAACAAATCAGCGCATTTTCTGGGACGGCGACACATACGACGAGCTTTTTGACGGAACGGGCGGAAACGACAGCGGAAGCGACGCGAAAATATCTGATGACACGGGCAGAGTGCAGTCGCTAAGGAAAGTCACGACAAACAACGGCACAAAAAATAACGCGGGACTTATCGCGGATATTCTCGGCGACTGGCGTGAGGAGATAGTCATGCGCGGGCAGGACGACGCAAGCCTTATCGTGTACACAACAACTATCCCGACCGATCACAAGCTCTACACTCTCATGCACGACGGCGCGTACCGCATGCAGGTCGCGGCACAGAACGCGGGCTACAATCAGCCGCCGCACATCGGATATTACATAAGCGAAAACAATGACGAATACGACGCGCGCAAAACGGCGGCGTATGTTAAAACAGTTCACGACGGTATAACGGAGGTCAGAACTAACAATACGCCCGAGCCGGTGATCCCGTTCACTGTTGAAGCGGTCGGCGGTAAAATTACGATAACGAACAGAACGGGTAAGAAAACCGACGCGGTTATTTACACCGCGCGCTACAGTGGCGGTGCGCTCGAACATGTTACAAAGAAGGACGTTACCATACCCGCGTCGGGATACAAAGGCGAAACTGACGCGCAGGTCGGCGACACGGTGTTTGTATGGGACGCAAATCAAAAGCCGCTTACGGATAAGATTACGGTAAAGGCTGCGCCCACGCCGTCACCTTCGCCAACTCCCACACCGACGCCAACACCTACGCCCACACCTACGCCGACAGTCACGCCCACGCCGGAGCCGAAAAGCGATTTTTCGGTCAGCAACGGAGTGTTGACAGACTATATGGGAAACGATGAAAACGTATCCGTTCCGTCGAGCGTCAACGGAATGACGGTTACGGAAATAGGCGAGGGAGCGTTCGCGGACAATGAAACTATTAAATATGTAATTCTTCCCGATTCGGTGATGACTGTTGGCGAGCGCGCTTTTTCGTCCTGCTTAAATCTGGAGGAAATCACATTACCGAAGTCACTTAAAACGATTGGCGAATACGCTTTTGATTCGTGTGATGAGCTTCAGAGCATATCGCTGCCCGATACGATTACGGAAATCTCCGTCGGGGCGTTTAGAAACTGTGGTTCTCTTGCGTCGGTGAAGCTGCCGTCGGGGCTTAAAACGATAGGGGATCGGGCGTTCCGGTGCTGCGGTTTTGCAAACATCGATATACCCGAAACGGTTACTTTGATCGGCAGCGAGGCGTTCAGCGAGAATGAAAATCTGGTATCGGTCAAAATCCCCGCCGGAGTTACAGCTTTGGAGGACAGTACGTTTTTCGACTGCATGTCTTTGAGCGAAATAACGCTTTCGGAAGGACTTGAAACCATAGGGGACAGCGCGTTTTCCGGCTGCTCCGCGCTTGAACACATAGACCTTCCCGAATCGGTAAGTGAAATCGGCGATCACGCGTTCGGAAATTCCCATATTACATATTTTGACTCCAAAAACGTGGAAAGGATGGGCTCAAGCGTGTTCAGAATATGCACGCAGCTGAAAGAGGTCGTGTACAGAGAAAAGCTTGTCGAGGTTGGCGCGGATTCGTACTATTACGACGACATAGAAAAGGCGACGGTGTATAACCGCGAAATAAGTGAAAACCTGCCGCCCGCGAAGATGATGTACGGCTATACAGGCTCCGGCGCAGAGATGTTTGCGCTGTTAAATAAAATCCCGTTCTATGATATTGAAACGGGCAAAATAGTGATCAATGAATGGGTAATTGACGATCTCGGTGAAATTTTGTCGTATAACGGTGAGGATACGGATGTTGTTGTTCCGCAGGAGGTTGACGGCACAACGGTCGAGGGTATCGGCAGTGAAGTGTTTGCGGGCAAGGCGGTCACGTCAATAGAGCTGCCCGACAGCGTAAAATATGTCGGTTACTACGCGTTTAAAGGCTGTACGGCTTTAAAGACCGTCAAGCTTTCGTCGTCCATGACGTACCTTAAGGATTGCTTCGACGGCTGCACGTCGCTCACGGCGGTGTATATCCCGTCAAGCATAACGGGCATAGAGGAAGGAATATTCGCGGACTGCCCGAGCGTAATGCTTCACGTCGCCGACGGTTCGGCGGCTATGGACTACGCGATAGCGAACAATATTCCGTACGTCACGGACGTAGCGAAATAACGGCGGGCAGAATGTTAAACGGCAAGCTGCCGCGCGTCGAGCAACGTAACCGGCGACGATCTGTTAAAGGTCGCCGAAAGCGTTAAATAAGATAAATCAATAGGCATACAATTAAGGGGACACTAAATTTAGTGTCCCCATTTAA
>CANPXG010000108.1 GCA_947585795.1 uncultured Clostridia bacterium | reverse complement strand
GAGTTAAGCTTAAGACATTTGATGAGGCACAGGCATTGATAGATGAATACATATATTTTTACAATAACGAGCGTATTCAGTTAAAAACAAAACTGACACCGCTTGAAAAACGATGTCAGTATGTTGATTAAATTTTAATTAGACTACTATAGCGTGCTTTTTTGTACTGTCTGTACAAACTGGAGCAGCTCAAGCGGAGCGATCCGCTTTTTTTATGCAAAAATATTTCAAAAACAGGCTGACAAACCGTAAAATAAATGATATAATGGTAAAAACGACAATAAAAACGGCGGTGAACAAGGAGGAAACACATGAAAACACTTAACATCTACGAGGAATTAAAGAAAAACGCGTACCCGGGACGCGGAATTGTTATAGGCAAGTCGGCTGACGGCAAGTCGGCGGTGACGGCGTATTTTATCATGGGACGCTCGGAAAACAGCCGCAACCGCGTGTTCGTCGAGGACGGCGACGGTATTCGCACACAGGCGTTTGACCCGTCGAAAATGAAGGATCCGCACCTCATTATTTACGCGCCGGTGCGTGTTCTCGGCAACAAAACGATCGTGACGAACGGCGACCAGACCGACACGATTTACGAGCTTATGAACCAGCAAATGACGTTCGAGCAGTCGCTGCGCGGACGCGAATTCGAGGACGACGCGCCCAATTACACGCCGAGAATTTCGGGCATTATCAAGGTTGACGACGGACGTTTCAATTATGCGATGTCGATTTTAAAGAGCGAAAACGGTAACCCCGAATCGTGCCTGCGCTACACCTATTCGTACAAAAACCCGATAGGCGGCGAGGGCAGATTTATCCATACCTACATGGGCGACGGCAGCCCGCTGCCCTCGTTCGAGGGCGAGCCGAAAAAGGTCGCGATACCGAGCGATATTGACGAGTTCACAAACGGTCTGTGGGACGCATTGAACGAGGATAATAAGGTGTCGCTGTTTGTGAGATTTATCGACCTTGAAACCGGCGACATTCAATCGCGTATCGTGAATAAGAATAAATAATCATGTGATGAATGATTTACAGAAAAGAAAACCAATACGGCTGGACGAATACGATTATTCCGCCGCCGGCGCATATTTTGTAACAATATGTGTTAATAAGCGATATGCGTTGTTGTGGGAGAATGTAGGGGCGGATATTATCCGCCCGCTAACCACCGATTTTGATAATTATTTATCTGAATACGGAGAAATAGTTAAAAAAGCCATAGAAAATATTTCTTTATATCATCCTACAGCGGAAGTAAAAAAATATTGTATTATGCCGGATCATATACATTTGATTGTATTTTTAAATTGTAACAACGGGCGGATAATATCCGCCCCTACCCTGTCGACTGTAATTGGATCTATGAAAAGATGGGTATCAAAACAAGTAGGATTTCCGATATGGCAGAAATCATTTTATGATACAATAATAAGAAATGAAAAAATGTATTTAGAAATTTGGAAATACATAGATGAAAATCCTTTGCACGTTGATGAGGATATAATAGAATATTAATTTAAAGAAAGGAACATATATTATGAACGAATTACAATTAAAATACGGCTGCAACCCGAACCAGAAACCGTCGCGGGTATTTATCGAGAACGGCGATTTGCCGTTTGAGGCGCTTTGCGGAAAGCCGGGTTACATCAACCTGCTCGACGCGCTTAACGGCTGGCAGCTTGTCAAAGAACTCAAAAAGGCTACGGGACTTCCTGCGGCGACATCGTTTAAGCACGTGTCACCGGCGGGCGCGGCGGTAGGTTTGCCGCTGTCGGACACGCTCAAAAAGATTTATTTCGTTGACGACGTTGAACTCACTCCGCTTGCCAACGCGTACGCAAGAGCGAGGGGCGCGGACAGAATGTCGTCGTTCGGCGATTTTATCGCTCTTTCGGACGAGTGCGACAAGGCTACGGCGCTCTTGATCAAGAAGGAGGTTTCCGACGGCGTGATAGCGCCGGGTTACAGCGACGAGGCTCTTGAAATTTTGAAGTCCAAGAAAAACGGCAACTACAACATAATCAAAATCGACCCGAATTACGTTCCCGCCGAAATCGAGCGCAAGCAGGTATTCGGCATCACGTTCGAGCAGGGCAGAAACGAGCTTGACATTAACGACGAACTCCTGTCAAACGTCGTTACCGCAAACAAAACGCTCACGGGCGAGGCAAAGCGCGATTTGAAAATCGCTCTGATTACGCTCAAATACACGCAGTCGAACAGCGTTTGCTACGTCAAAGACGGACAGGCAATCGGTATCGGCGCGGGACAGCAGTCGCGTATTCACTGCACGCGTCTCGCGGGCAACAAGGCTGACATCTGGTGGCTCAGACAAGCGCCGCAGGTGCTAAATCTTGAGTTTGTTGACGGCATAAAACGCGCCGACCGCGACAACGCGATTGATGTGTACATCTCCGACGAGCACGACGACGTTTTGGCTGACGGAGCGTGGGAGAAGATATTCAAGGTAAAGCCGCCCGTATTCACAAAGGCGGAGCAGCGCGAGTGGCTCGATAAGAACACGAACGTAGCGCTCGGCTCGGACGCGTTCTTCCCGTTCGGCGACAACATCGAGCGAGCGAGAAAGAGCGGCGTTACGGTAATAGCGCAGCCGGGCGGCTCGATAAGGGATGATAATGTTATTGAGACGTGCAATAAATACAATATGGCGATGGCGTTCACGGGAATACGGTTATTCCATCATTAATGAGGACAAATTTTTAGAGTATATGTGTAAATGGCAGATGTAAAACCGTAGGGGCGAACCGTGTTCGCCCGTCCGCGACACCCCGATGTCAACGGTATTGTAGGGGCGGATATTATCCGCCCGCCACGATATATTGGGAACGGGCGGATGATATCCGCCCCTACGACGTACGCTGCAAATGTCAATGCACAAAACTAAATTAAACATTAACAGGAGGCACGGCATGCACATCACCTACAAAGACACGCACGATTTTAGTGCGGAGGAACTGCAGGATTTATTCCTATCCGTGGAATGGTCGTCGGGGCATTATCCCGAAAAGCTGGTTATTGCCATGAAAAACTTCAAGACCGTGTACACCGCATGGGATGGCGATAAGCTGATAGGCTTGATCTGTGCTATGGACGACGGTATCATGACCGCGTATATCCATTATCTGCTTGTCAATCCCGCGTATCACAACATGAAAATCGGGAAAACGCTTGTGGAGAAGATGAAAGAAAAATACGCGGAATATCTGCGGATTGTGATAGTCGCGTATAACGACGAAGCGGGCTTTTACGAGTCGTGCGGCTTTAAAAAAGCGGACGACTCAAGCGCGATGTTTATAACTGAATTGTGGACATAAACAGGAGGAAAAATTATGAAAATTTTAGTAGTAGGCGGCGGCGGACGCGAGCACGCCATTGTTTGGAAAATCGCGCAGTCGCCGAAGGTTGAGAAGATTTACTGTGCGCCGGGTAACGGCGGTATCGCGGAACTGGCGGAGTGCGTGAACGTGGCGGCTACGGACATTGACGGCATGGTCGCGCTCGCAAAAGAAAAAGCGGTCGATCTTGTGATGGTCGCGCCGGACGATCCGCTTGCCATGGGCATGGTTGACGCGCTCGAAAAAGAGGGAATACGCGCGTTCGGGCCACGCGCAAACGCGGCGATTATCGAGGGCAGCAAGGCGTTCTCGAAGGAACTTATGAAAAAGTACAATATCCCGACCGCCAAATACGAGGTATTCGACGACAGCGCGAAGGCTATCGCGTACATAAAGGAGCAGGGCACGTTCCCCGCCGTTATCAAGGCGGACGGGCTTGCGCTCGGCAAGGGCGTTATAATCGCGCAGGATTTAGCCGAAGCCGAGCAAGCCGTTCATGAAATGATCGACGAGGGCAAGTTCGGCAAAAGCGGCAGCCGCGTCGTTATCGAGGAATTTTTGACAGGACCGGAAGTGAGCGTTCTCGCGTTTACCGACGGAAAAACCGTTAAGCCTATGGTTAGTGCGCAGGATCACAAGCGCGCATACGACAACGACAAGGGCTTGAACACCGGCGGCATGGGTACGTTCTCGCCGTCGCGGCTCTACGACGAGGCGAAACAGAAGGAGTGCATGGAAAATATTTTCCTGCCGACGATAAAGGCGATGAGCGCGGAGGGCAGACCGTTTAAGGGCGTACTCTACTTCGGACTGATGATGACGGCGGACGGCGTGAAGGTAATCGAATATAACTGCCGTTTCGGCGACCCCGAAACGCAGGTTGTACTGCCGAGGTTAAAGACGGATTTGGTTGACATAATGCAGGCAGTTATAGACGAAAAGCTCGACGAAATCGAGATTGAGTGGGAGGATAACGCGGCTGTATGCGTGGTTATGGCGTCGGGCGGCTATCCCGTAAGCTATAAGAAAGGCTATGAGATTACAGGTCTTGACAGCGTGGACGGCGTTACCGTGTTCCACGCGGGAACGGCTGTAAAGGGCGGAAAAATCGTGACAAGCGGCGGTCGCGTATTGGGCGTTACCGCGCTCGGCGCGAATATCGACGAGGCGCGCGATAAGGCGTACGCGGCGGTTGATAAAATTTCGTTCACGGATGAGTTCCATAGGAGCGATATAGGGATAAAGAAGTATTGATAGGGCAAATTCGAGGTGATATTTAATGAAACGAACTGATTACATATCATGGGACGAATATTTTATGGGTATCGCGCTTTTATCGGCGCAGCGGTCGAAGGACTCTAACACGCAGGTTGGCTGCTGCATAGTGAACAGCGAGAATAAAATTTTATCGCTCGGTTACAACGGTATGCCCACGGGCTGCGACGACGACCTTATGCCGTGGAAACGCGACGGCGCGCCGCTTGACACAAAATACATGTACGTCTGCCACGCGGAGCTTAACGCGATATTGAACCGCAGCTC
>CANPXG010000107.1 GCA_947585795.1 uncultured Clostridia bacterium | reverse complement strand
CGCTTCGGGAATTGATGAAATCGTTGTTACAACGCAGAAGCCGGAGCCTGACAGCATAAAGCTTTCTCAGAACAGCGATACTGTATTATACACAAAAGACGGAAACGAAGAATGGTATTCCGGTAACGTAACGCTCAGTATGACGGCTACAGACGAGCTTTCGGGAATCAACTCGATAACAGCAACGCTTGAAGGGCCGAACGGCAATGTCGATATAAGCGGCTGGTACTCTGACGAAGCTGTTACGAAAGATAAAACACAGCTTGACAACACGCTTGTTGAGAAAAACAATAATAACCTTTTAAAGCCGGAAAAGAAGATAACAGAAAGAAGTGTTGTCCTCAATACTTATGATATCGCAGAGATAACAAACGGCAGCAACGACGGCAAATACACCCTCACAATTACCGTAACAGGCAACGGCGGAGAAAGCAAATCCGTTGAAAGAGTGTTCTACATTGACACGACCGCACCGAAAATAGAAATTAAAAATTATGAAAACGCCGACGAAAACGGAAGCCAGAAATGGACGAATAAAGAAGGCGTAAAGGTGTATTTCGATGTTACCGATGAGGGCAGCGGAGTAGCTGTAGGAACAGTAAACGAGCAGGGAGTGCTCACCGATACAACAATAAAGGTTAAGGGAGAAAACGACGACGTAAAGGACGTTTACAAAAACGACTCCGATACTCCCGGAATGTATTACTTTATTGCCGACAAACACCAAACCTACACAATAAGTGCTGAGGACAATGTAAAAAACAGCACGGAAACAAACAAAACAAATAAGTCTGTAACGACAGAAACACTTCTTATCGACAGAATAAGCCCGACCATAACATATAGCTACAATCCCGAAACTTCTGAAACCTCGTACACAAAAAACGATGTAACCGTCACCGTAACATTGACCGATGAGGGCGACAGCTCTTACGGCGTAAGCGGAATAGAAAAATCAGGTATAGAGCTTTACATCCCGGGTTCTGAAGATCCGGATAAGTCAAAAGTCGTAGATTTTCAAAATATCGAGAATACAGACGGCAAAAAGGTATATCAGGTTAAATTCACAGCCGACAAGTACGGCGTATATAAAATAAAGTGTAATGATATTGCGGGAAACAGTTTTTCTTCCGATACTGATACAATCTATATTGATAAAGGTATGCCGCAGATAGAAAAGCTTGAATACGAAAAAAGAGAGGACGTAATTAATAAGCTTTTGAATATCCTTTCTTTTGGTATATATTCCCACGAGGATTTAATACTCACGGTCACGGCGTCGGATGAAACAAGTGATGCTGCTGTATCTTCGGGACTTGATGATATTATAATTGAGTCCAATAACGGAAATGAAATAAAAACCGAAACGGAGCTCACTCCTGCTTCACAGTCGCCTGAGGGCAAGCTTGTCTACACAAAGAAGTTCAGATTGCCTGTTGGCAATGAGGTTAATAACAGCAAATATGATTTTTCGGTTCAGGCGATAGACAAAGCCGAAAATGAAAGCGCGAAAATCCCGTTTAACAAGGAAAGCGATAAAATTTTTAGCAATGTCGATGCTTCGGGAATTGATGAAATCGTTGTTACAAATTTAACGCCTCAACTTGTGCCTGACAAAGATGACAACCTCATAAAGGTTACTTCTAATGATGGTATGGAACCGTACACAAAAGACGGAAACGAGGAATGGTACTCCGGTAACGTAACGCTCAGTATGACGGCTACAGACGAGCTTTCGGGAATCAACTCGATAACAGCAACGCTTGAAGGGCCGAACGGCAATGTCGATATAAGCGGCTGGTACTCTGACGATGATGTTACGGAAGGTAAAACACAGCTCGACAATACGCTTGTTGAGAAAAACAATAATAATCTTTTAGATGATAAATATATTAAATCGAAGATAACAGAAAGACAAATTGTCCTTGACACTTCAAAAATCCCGACGGTAACAAACGGCAGCAACGACGGCAAATACACTCTTAAAATTAAATTAACCGGTAACGGCGGAGCAACTCAGTCATATGAAAAGGCGTTCTATATTGATACCACCGTCCCGGTTATTGAAAAGATAAAGTATGAAAGTGCGGAAAGCTTAACGGATAAGCTGCTTAGTATTCTCTCCTTCGGTATCTATTCAAACAACGATGTATTGATGACCGTAACTGCGTCGGACGCGAAGCCAACGTCCGAGATGAAGGACATCGAGCTTGTTAGCAGGAACGGAAATGAAATAACAACCAAAACAGAGCTCACTCCTGCTTCACAGTCGCCTGAGGGCAAGCTTGTCTACACAAAGCAGTTCATACTTCGCGCAGGCAATGGGGCTGATAACAGCAAGTATGATTTTACGCTTCAGGCAATAGACAACGTAGACAACAAGACCGAGGAAATACCGTTTAACAAGGAAAGCAACGCAAGTCTTGACAACGGCGACGCTTCGGGAATTGATGAAATCGTTGTTACAACGCAGAAGCCGGAGCCTGACAGCATAAAGCTTTCTCAGAACAGCGATACTGTATTATACACAAAAGACGGAAACGAAGAATGGTATTCCGGTAACGTAACGCTCAGTATGACGGCTACAGACGAGCTTTCGGGAATCAACTCGATAACAGCAACGCTTGAAGGGCCGAACGGCAATGTCGATATAAGCGGCTGGTACTCTGACGAAGCTGTTACGAAAGATAAAACACAGCTTGACAACACGCTTGTTGAGAAAAACAATAATAACCTTTTAAAGCCGGAAAAGAAGATAACAGAAAGAAGTGTTGTCCTCAATACTTATGATATCGCAGAGATAACAAACGGCAGCAACGACGGCAAATACACCCTCACAATTACCGTAACAGGCAACGGCGGAGAAAGCAAATCCGTTGAAAGAGTGTTCTACATTGACACGACCGCACCGAAAATAGAAATTAAAAATTATGAAAACGCCGACGAAAACGGAAGCCAGAAATGGACGAATAAAGAAGGCGTAAAGGTGTATTTCGATGTTACCGATGAGGGCAGCGGAGTAGCTGTAGGAACAGTAAACGAGCAGGGAGTGCTCACCGATACAACAATAAAGGTTAAGGGAGAAAACGACGACGTAAAGGACGTTTACAAAAACGACTCCGATACTCCCGGAATGTATTACTTTATTGCCGACAAACACCAAACCTACACAATAAGTGCTGAGGACAATGTAAAAAACAGCACGGAAACAAACAAAACAAATAAGTCTGTAACGACAGAAACACTTCTTATCGACAGAATAAGCCCGACCATAACATATAGCTACAATCCCGAAACTTCTGAAACCTCGTACACAAAAAACGATGTAACCGTCACCGTAACATTGACCGATGAGGGCGACAGCTCTTACGGCGTAAGCGGAATAGAAAAATCAGGTATAGAGCTTTACATCCCGGGTTCTGAAGATCCGGATAAGTCAAAAGTCGTAGATTTTCAAAATATCGAGAATACAGACGGCAAAAAGGTATATCAGGTTAAATTCACAGCCGACAAGTACGGCGTATATAAAATAAAGTGTAATGATATTGCGGGAAACAGTTTTTCTTCCGATACTGATACAATCTATATTGATAAAGGTATGCCGCAGATAGAAAAGCTTGAATACGAAAAAAGAGAGGACGTAATTAATAAGCTTTTGAATATCCTTTCTTTTGGTATATATTCCCACGAGGATTTAATACTCACGGTCACGGCGTCGGATGAAACAAGTGATGCTGCTGTATCTTCGGGACTTGATGATATTATAATTGAGTCCAATAACGGAAATGAAATAAAAACCGAAACGGAGCTCACTCCTGCTTCACAGTCGCCTGAGGGCAAGCTTGTCTACACAAAGAAGTTCAGATTGCCTGTTGGCAATGAGGTTAATAACAGCAAATATGATTTTTCGGTTCAGGCGATAGACAAAGCCGAAAATGAAAGCGCGAAAATCCCGTTTAACAAGGAAAGCGATAAAATTTTTAGCAATGTCGATGCTTCGGGAATTGATGAAATCGTTGTTACAAATTTAACGCCTCAACTTGTGCCTGACAAAGATGACAACCTCATAAAGGTTACTTCTAATGATGGTATGGAACCGTACACAAAAGACGGAAACGAGGAATGGTACTCCGGTAACGTAACGCTCAGTATGACGGCTACAGACGAGCTTTCGGGAATCAACTCGATAACAGCAACGCTTGAAGGGCCGAACGGCAATGTCGATATAAGCGGCTGGTACTCTGACGATGATGTTACGGAAGGTAAAACACAGCTCGACAATACGCTTGTTGAGAAAAACAATAATAATCTTTTAGATGATAAATATATTAAATCGAAGATAACAGAAAGACAAATTGTCCTTGACACTTCAAAAATCCCGACGGTAACAAACGGCAGCAACGACGGCAAATACACTCTTAAAATTAAATTAACCGGTAACGGCGGAGCAACTCAGTCATATGAAAAGGCGTTCTATATTGATACCACCGTCCCGGTTATTGAAAAGATAAAGTATGAAAGTGCGGAAAGCTTAACGGATAAGCTGCTTAGTATTCTCTCCTTCGGTATCTATTCAAACAACGATGTATTGATGACCGTAACTGCGTCGGACGCGAAGCCAACGTCCGAGATGAAGGACATCGAGCTTGTTAGCAGGAACGGAAATGAAATAACAACCAAAACAGAGCTCACTCCTGCTTCACAGTCGCCTGAGGGCAAGCTTGTCTACACAAAGCAGTTCATACTTCGCGCAGGCAATGGGGCTGATAACAGCAAGTATGATTTTACGCTTCAGGCAATAGACAACGTAGACAACAAGACCGAGGAAATACCGTTTAACAAGGAAAGCAACGCAAGTCTTGACAACGGCGACGCTTCGGGAATTGATGAAATCGTTGTTACAACGCAGAAGCCGGAGCCTGACAGCATAAAGCTTTCTCAGAACAGCGATACTGTATTATACACAAAAGACGGAAACGAAGAATGGTATTCCGGTAACGTAACGCTCAGTATGACGGCTACAGACG
>CANPXG010000106.1 GCA_947585795.1 uncultured Clostridia bacterium | reverse complement strand
ATGGCTTGCGTTGGATTTCCAAACAATAAATCCTCTTGGTTCAGCTATACTCAATATACATCAGACGGATTACTCAATAAAATAGAACAAAGAGATTGTGTGAATTCCGAATTTATCAGAGAGAAAAAATACGGTTATACATATAATAGCAATAATAAAGTAACGAATATCAAAGAATATGCTAGTAATAATACTGTAGGCAATTATCTTAATATCACATATGGCGATGATAATACTACCGTATTCACCGACAGGAAAGGCAGAAGTGAAACACACACCTTTAATAACAGCGGCGAAACTATATCTGTTCTCAACGCAAACGGATATTTAAGCAACGGTAGCAGCGGACTGTCAATTTCAAGCGGAGCGGATTCATTTACCAAAAACTATATCACCGAATCTACTGAACAAAGCGCTGTTGGCAACGGAAAATATTACTACTTAACAAACGGAACAAGAGGTACAGCAACCAGTACCGGCGGTACGGTAACTATAGATAATTCTGAACCGACTGAAGAATACGGACAGGTGCAGTATTTTGGAACAACCTCGCTAAAGGTAAATAATCCGGTCAGCAGTTCAGGTTCTGCTTTCTTTACCGGAGCAACTCATCAAATTGACAGTACAGAGTTTAACGGAAAGGATATAACTTTTTCTGCGTATGTTAAAACAAAGGACGTTAAACAGATTTACAGTGGAGGCCCTATAGGAGCAACGCTGGAAATCAAGTGTTATGATTCAAGCGGAACAACGCTGAAAGATGAAAACAGCATAGGAATAAACGGAACGCAGGATTGGCAGAGATTAAGCGTATCCGTTGCGGTTCCCGATAACACAAGCAGAATAAGAGTATACTGTAATCTTCGCTACTCTTCAGGCACAGCGTGGTTTGACTGCTTACAGCTTGAGGAAGGCAACTGTGCCAACGACTTCAATGCGCTCCAGAATGGAAATTTTGAGAGCAACGATTATTGGCTTACAGATGAAAATAAAGCAATTAATACAAATAACGGCACAGTAACCATTACAGGTTCAGCCGGAGCATATGAAAATGCAGAAGATGTTGGTGAAACAACTGGGTATGCAGAGGAAGAAACTCAGCCCGCAACATATACCAAAACGGTTACCGAAACTCTGCCTAATGACAGCATAACAACCTATGACGACTACGGTAATGTTATCAAAACTGAGCAGGGCTTTGTTACCAGAACATTAAAAAACACTTATGAGGTTAAGAATACCGACACTTCAGATGAGAACACAGTTGATGATTCATCAGAAAATACTGATAATTCCGGCGATTCTCTTGGCAACAAATATATTTATCAAAATGTTCAGGTTGGCAGAGCTGGAGTGCAGTTTAATATTTCGGGTCAAGCAGCGGCAAAATCAGTACCTCTTTCAAACGAAAATAGAACCTTTGGTATAGCTCTTAATATTTATTACGAGGGCAGTTCTGTTCCCGAAACACATTATCAGGAATTTAACGCGGCAACATCACATAAACAAACAGTTTGTATGTCCGTTACCCCCGAAAATACAACAAACAAAATCAGCTATGTTGCATTTGCTTTTGTTTATGGCAACAACGCAAACAGTATGGCTGTATATAACGCAATGCTCAATATTGCGCCTACTTCATATACTGTTGCTTCTTCTAATGAAAAAGGTGGTTTATACACTGAAGAAGATGAAAAGACAACAGAGTCAGAAGATGAGGAAGATTATTGCATAGATTCCGAGGTTATATCCGAGAGCGTGGATAAGAGCAAAGCATATATGCAGACAAGCACTTCATATGACAGCACGGGCAACTATGCCGCTTCGGAAACCGATGAAGCCGGAAATACCGTAACATATGATTACGATGTAAACGGCAACGCAACTTCCGTAACAGACGGCAACGGCAATGTTGTAAATTATACATACAATTCAAATAACGATGTTACGAGCATAAGCAATGGCAGTGCCAATAACCAGTATTCATATGACAGCACAAACAGTTTATCCGCCATTACTCATAACGATTTCAGCTATACTTTTAATTACGATGTATTTAACAATCTAATTTCAACTAAAATCGGTGATACAGCTATTGTTTCAAATACTTATTCAGCAAATAACGTCAATCTTACAAAAACCACCTATGCAAATGGCGACTACATTCAGTACACATATGACAAATACGATAATATCACAAAAATAACCTCTGAAACAGGAGTAATAGCCGAGTTCATTTACAACAAAAAAGGACTTATTGCAAAGGCCGTCGATAAATCAAGCGGAACAACCACCTACTATTACTATGATTTCAATGGAACGCTCACAGGCGAGTATCGTCAGACCGACGGCGGAGATTTGTCATATTTCCTCAGCTATGATTCCGATGGTAACAAGGTTGAAAAAACTTTAATCAATGAGCAGACCAAAACTATAACCACAGGCACAGATGAGAATGGCAAATCATATGTAAGTTATGACGGCGTAACTGCAAAAACTGACACCGATGATTTCGGAAGAACAACCGAAATTAAAACAAGTCGCGGTGACGGCAATAGCGCATTCTTCACGAATTACGAGTATGCAAGCGGCAAGTCAGAAAACTCCACCACAAATCTTGTCAGTAAGCTCACTCAAAAATACGGCTCCAAGGAGCTTGCAAGTTATGAATATTCTTATGACAAGAATGGTAACATTACAGAAATATACAAAAACGGAAAGCTTGCCCATAAATACACTTATGATCAACTTAACCAGTTGTATTCTGAGTATGATTATGTGAATCTGTTTTATATATCTTATTCATATGATAATGCCGGAAATTTATTGGCTAAACATGAGCAGGCATTACATCCTACATACCTTTATCCCACAGGAAAAGATCATGGAAATGTATATTCTTATAAGGATACCGAATGGAAGGATAAGATTACAGGAATCAACAGCTATGATATTACCTATGATAAAATGGGTAATCCTCTAAATTACCGTGACGGAATGACAATGACATGGCAGAACGGTCGTCAGCTTGCCTCTTTACAAACTATTGATAATAGTGTAAGTTATAAGTATGACATTAACGGTATGCGTACACAAAAGAAAGATAACAGCGGTACTACATATTATTACTATGACAGTAATAATAATCTTATTGGCTTAACAAAAGATGATTCCACCCTGCTTTTCTACTATGATTCCGACGGCAATGTCACCTCGTTCAAGTATAACGGAACAATGTACTACTATGTAAAGAACTTGCAGGGAGATATAGTACAAATCATTGACCAGACCGGTACAAGCCATGTTGACTATGTATATGATGCATGGGGAAATGTGATGAGCGAAAAGGGGAACCCTGTAATACGGGATCTTAATCCATTCCTCTACCGCAGTTATGTGTACGACAGCGAAACAGGACTTTATTATCTCCAAAGCAGATATTATGACCCTGTGACGGGAAGATTTATCAATGCAGACGCTTATTGTGATACGCAGTCAGGCTCTCCATTAAGCACAAATATGTTCTCTTATTGTGAGAATAATGCAATAATCCATATAGATGTTTCAGGCAAAAAATGGAGTATTAATACTCTTATTAGTAAAGGTAAACAGTTAGTTAATTCGTTAATTAATCTTGCTGGTTTTGCTTGGGATAAAAAACAAAAAATATTTTATTCTTTAAATGATTGTTGGCAACGCAATTTGGGATACTGCGATTTATTTGATAATTTGGCCTTTTTGGCAGGAATATTTATAACATCGTTAAAAATCCCATTTAATTACGACGGCAAAAATTGGATGATATGGATGTGGAAAGGTAGGTATGGAATTACAATTGGAGCGGAAGTAGGTGTGTATATTTATTCAACTACATTTAGTTTGAAATATAACGGTAAAAAGTTTTATTCAATGAAGTGGTATAGATGTGCTAAAGACAATGAAAGATTAGGAATAAAACTTACCTTGTATTTAAACGGCAAAAAGTTGTTTGCAAGAGAGTCTAAAAAATCTTGGTGGCTTACTGGTTTTATGCCAAATATTAAAGATTTTAGCATTTGGAATTTAAATTTGCGTAAAAATTTGAAGATGAAGGTTAGTATTACTTTTTTGTCTTTAAAAATGGCTAAAGCTTTTTGCAGAAGTGCACATTTTAAATCACCAAGGTCAAAAACTGTTAATTTTACATGGGGGTGATTTTATGAAAAAAATAGCTATTATGTTATTGGTTATGATATTTATGGGTTTATTATGCAATTGTTCTATCGAATCAAGTGATGCTAATCCTTATAGCAGGAAAAATCTAAATGATTCATATTTAAATGGTTACGGCACTGATGATCAGGAAATAATTGCATGCCGATTTGTATATAACAATGAGACTTTTTCAAATTTGTACGGTAATGATTTTGAAATAAAAAATGCACTTTGCACGTCTGAAATGGAAAATTTTTCGATTTTAATAAAAGGATCAGGAGCTTGCTTGATATACATTAAAAATGATATTTGGTGTGTGGAACTAACAAAAAAATATTTAGAAAAGTGGGCTGTAAAAGATTATTTTAAGTGCGCGGTTGATCCTGATGACGGAAGTATTATTATTGATAATAATGGAGATATTTTAAAAGCAGAGTAAATAATTTATGGTAAGGATTAATTAAGACTCTTGGTCTTAAAAACTGCTTTTCTAAATTCTTAATAGCTCTACGAACTGTAGCAGGCGACAGCTTTATGTCGCCTGCTATTGTTTTAATCGAGGGGAAGTAATCTGTTAAGCTACCGTGACGGAATGACAATGACATGGCAGAACGGTCGTCAGCTTGCCTCTTTACAAACTGCTGATAATAGTGTAAGTTATAAGTATGACAGCAACGGTATGCGTACACAGAAGACCGATAACAGCGGTACTACATATTATTACTATGACAGCGATAAGAACCTTATAGGTCTGACTAAGGGTAATGATACTCTGCTTTTCTACTATGATCCCGACGGCAATGTTACTTCGTTTAAGTATAACGATAAAATGTAC
>CANPXG010000105.1 GCA_947585795.1 uncultured Clostridia bacterium | reverse complement strand
CAATGACCGACCTCGTAAGTGCCTCGGCTGGAAATCCCCTAAAGAAATTTATGTTGCACTTGCTTGACTTTCTGCCATTATCCGCCCGTGTGCCTTCCCCGTCCCCGTAGGGCGGGCTGCCCCCAGCCCGCCGCCTTGACACCGCGCACGGGGTGTGGTAAAATGAATACACGGGGTGGTATAAAATGAGCCAAATGCGTAAAATAATATATATGATATTGAGAGGTAACCGCGACGCAAACATTAAATTCAGCGACGTGCGGCAGTTAATGAGCTATCTCGGCTTCCATGAACGAATACGCGGCGACCACTTCATATACACCAAACGGGGCGTTGACGAAATTTTGAATTTACAGCCTAACGGCGACAGCGCAAAACCGTATCAAGTCAAACAAATAAGAAGGATTATAGTCAAATATGGTTTGGGAGGGGATTTAGATGCGTAATTATGAAATCATCCTTTATTGGAGTAAGGACGACAACGCGTTTATCGCCGAAGTGCCGGAGCTTGCGGGCTGTATGGCGGACGGCAAAACGCGCGCGGAGGCAATCCAAAACGCCGAAACCGTTATCGCGGAGTGGATCGATACGGCGCGCGCCGAGGGTAGGGAGATACCCGTCCCGCGCGGTCGGTTGATGTACGCATAAAAATACCACATTATGCTTGACAGACAAGCGATAATGCGGTATAATAGGCATATAGCGAACATATGTTCTGCGTTGTTGTTTTTTGTAGAAGAAAAAAATTACTTCTACCCTAAGTATCTGTTATGCTACTAACAGATACTTATTTTTTTATCCAACATAGCAATATGAATATCAATACAGATACGGTCTGTAATGCCGTAACAGCCACAAGGGCATCGTACACATTCATACCAATCCCTCCTTTGCAGGGATTCGCAGAACGCGCCGCCATAGCCTATGATTATTGTACCATATTGCGCGGAATTTGTCGATATATGACGCGAAACCGTAACGTAATCGTAACCGCACATAAAAATAGCGTCGTTCACTTGACATGCGTCAAAGGGTGTGGTATAATAAAGATACAAAAAAGGCAAGACTTTCAACGGTTATGCCCACATTTGACTACAAAATAGCCGTACCTTTGGGCGGGGCGGCTATTTTGCATTCATGGTGAAATCTATCAATATGATAAGGATTTCGATGATCGTCTTGGTGATTAGCCAATGCAAATCTTCCATTATCTGCAATTGTGCCTACTTTCATAAGCACTCCCCCCTTTCTCAATTACTCGACGTTTGCGTCTGTATTAAGTAAGGCGGGCATAACCGCCGGTGATTACACCGTTAAGAATTTCTTGCCTTTTTCGCATGGTTACCCATGTAACGGATTGCTCCGCTATGCACATTATAACATATTGCGCGGTATTTGTCGATACGTGACGCGAAACCGTAACGTAATCGTAACCGCACATAAAAATACCACACCCTTTTCACTTGACATGCGTCAAAGGGTGTGGTATAATAGGCATATAGCGAACATATGTTCTGCGTTGTGGTTTTTGTAGAAGAAGAAATTACTTCTACCCTAAGTATCTGTTATGCAACTAACAGATACTTATTTTTTTATCCAACATAGCAATATGAATATCAATACAGATACGGTCTGTAATGCCGTAACAGCCACAAGGGCATCGTACACATTCATACCAATCCCTCCTTTGCAGGGATTCGCAGAACGCGCCGCCATAGCCTATGATTATTGTACCATATTGCGCGGAATTTGTCGATATATGACGCGAAACCGTAACGTAATCGTAACCGCACATAAAAATACCACACCCACTTGACATAAAATAAAGGGTGTGGTATAATAGGCATATGGAAACAGTATTTGTTTCGCGGGAGTTTTGTAGAAGATGTCTTTCTTCTACCCTAAGTATCTGTTATGCTACTAACAGATACTTATTTTTTTATCCCTATCATAGCTATGAATACGAGTACCACTATTATTAACAGTGTTACCAAAGCGATTAACGCGTCATATGTATTCATGTTAATCCCTCCTCTCGGAGTTCGTCGAAACAGACGCGTTTCCATAGCCTGCGGTTATTATATCATGCTGCGGTGGTGTTGTCAAGGCGGCAAGTGAGGCCCCCTTGTCAAAGGGGGCTGTCGGCGCCGTACTATTGCGCAAGCAATAGTTTGCAAAGCCGACTGGGGGATTCCTTTTCCGCGATTGAATCCCTCCACCGCCTTCGGCGGTCCCCCTCCCTTTAACAAGGGAGGCTAACGGGCGGATAATATCCGCCCCTACGGCGCCCACACACGCGCACAAAAAAGGGAACGCAATGCGTTCCCTTTTTAAGTTATGTGTACACAAGATGATTATTCTGCGTCATCCTCAACAATAAGGCTAACCTTAATGTTTGAGAGTGTTGTCAAGTGAGCTGTACCGGTACCGATATACATTGTTATCTTACCGGTCGTATTCAACTGCTTGAAATCTTTCACAAAGAATTCGTCCAAGTTGATGTTTTCCATCAGCGTGTCCTCATTGGTTTTGTTGCCATAAGTCCAGTTGTTACCTGTATCCACTACAGTTGTAGGTGTTCCGCCCTGATCGTTAACGTTATTGGCGTTCACCTGTGACAGATCATCAATGTAGTTTGCAAAATAGCCAAAACGTCTCAGGTATGTGTTCTTGCCATCGTCGCATTTTGCATTCAATTTAAGTCTCATACCGTAGATCTTATTTGTGTACTCTGCCGCCGAAGCGTCAATGTTGATAAGAGCCGCAGTTGCCTCTGCATCACTACTCGTCTTTGTGCCTGTAAGCTTATTACCGCTTATTGTTGCCTGGCCTACTTTACAAGTATCAGCGGCGGGTGTTGCATTTACAGTGGGTGTATGGAAGTTTACAGATGCAGCCTTAACCTTTTCACCGTCAAGCTCAACCGTCTTAACCTTTACATATTCAGCATCAATAGTTACCGGTGCGGCAACCATCTTGAATGTGTACTTACCGTCCGCCGTAGGTGTAAGCGTAATAGAATCGGTGTTATTCTTCTTAGCCGTGAGGCTCTTTAAGATATAGCCGGTATTAAGCGTAGGTGTAATTGTAACGGTATCCTCAACCGTTGCTGTCGGAGTCTTGTCAACAGCAATCGAATTGCCCTTTCCGTCGCCTGAAGCACCGTTGTTTGTAACACTATACGGAGTAGCCTTAAATGTAACGGTTATAACCGTGTCGTCCGTGAGCGTGTTTGCGGGAATCTTGTAGCCGCTTTCATTCTGAACGTCAGTATCGCTGCCTTCCGCACCGATCTTATAGCTTACCTTGTCAACCTCGTAACCCTCGTTTGGCGTCACAACGATTGTAAGCTCTTGGCTCTTCTTGATGTAGGACACATCACTTTCACTTACCTGAAGCTTAACCGTGCCGTGATTGTCGGGTGTTACGGCTGTTACCTTGTATACATCCTCGTCTACAAACTCAACCGTAGCGTATCCTGTCACCTTAGTTCCGGGAACTTCAACATCCTTTTCAACCTCAGCCTTTACGCGAACTTTGGAGGCTGTTTCTCCGGCTGCAGCCGCGAGAACACCCGTAAGCGATGTGCCTGTAACAGCGGTGCCATCCTGAACCGTAGCAGCTTGATCCTGAGTTGCATCTACGAGCGACCATGTAACCTCTACTTCGTCATCGTCAGTGAATGTATAATCGCCTGCCTTAACGATAGCCTTGTAGTCCTTAGTTGTGCCCTTCTTAATCATTGTAGGACCGTCAATTGTGATTGAATCATCAGCGTCTGCTCTTGTATATTCAACCGTTACATTCAATTCTTCCTCGGTACCGTCGGTTTGGTACGTGTAGGTGCCATCGCCCTTTGTCGCTTCTTTTGTTCCGTTTACAAGAACTTTCTTAACCTTTTTGCCGGCTTTCGTATCCGGTGTAATTGTTACAGACTGTTCTCCCTGTATCTTTCCTTCAGCCGTTTTTGTGAGGAATGCCGGAGTTACTTGTGCATCGGTCGCCTGAACAGCTGCCGGTGCTACAAATTCCTCGTCGCTAAAGCAGATATTATCAATATCTATACCTGCGGTTTTGTTGTCGCCGTAATAAGCCAAACCAACAATACCGGTCATAGCAGTATCTCTTATAGTCTTGTCTGTGACTTCGTATAAAGGCGTCTCCTTTGTGTAATTGTTGTTAGCCTTATATTTGTAAACCTTTACACTGACTTTTTTATCGGTCACATTGGTCACCGTCTCGACATGATACCATTGACCGCCGCCAATGGGAGCAGTGGTAATTTCTTCTTTGGTATCTGTTGCTGTTTCGGCGGCGCCGCCATGCCATACATAGAGATTTTGTGAATCGGACGTGTCATTACCGAATGTGACATATCTAATAGCCGCGTCGTTATCTCTATCATTTGTACCGGGTTCTGTTCCGACAATTGACATATGTGTGCCTCTGCCGGCTGTCATATCAAACGAAATCTTTACCGCATCACCCTTATAGGAGTATATCGCCGGATAGGGCAGATACTTTGCAGCTGCGGGCTTATCATTCGTTTCGATTCTCTCACTCTTTGTCGTGTTTGTGGTACCCGCCTCGTTCATAGATACCGCTGATTTACTGAAATCAACAAACTTTGTTGCATCGCCGGGGTTGTCATATGTGATCGTACCCTCTGCATACGGAACTGTAGGCTCAGCTATAACAGCCGTTGTTACAGACGCCGCACCGCTGTAGTTCGCAGCGGTAATTGTTACCTTGATCTGCTTACCTAAGAGGTTGTCGGGAATTGTAAACGTATTTGTTGCATCTGCCGCTTCCGTAATAGCCGCATACGCGCCGTCTGCACCTGTGTTAGCTTCCCACGTATATGTGAGATCGCCCGGTGTGTCTACGCCTGTGAGCTCAACTGTAAGCTCGTTGCCTGTATAGGGAACGTTCCCTTCCTCGTTGTCAGCAGAAACGTCCTTGTCATCTACCTTGATGGTAGCTGCACTCGCGGGGAGCGCCGGCTTCGTTACCGTCACTGTCTCTGACGTAACTGAACCAGTGTAGGTTTCGTCTGCTTCGGGAGCAGTAATCTCAACGAAAATCTTATTGCCTACATC
>CANPXG010000104.1 GCA_947585795.1 uncultured Clostridia bacterium | reverse complement strand
TGCTGGTATAGCTCAGTTGGTAGAGCAGCGCATTCGTAATGCGCAGGCCGCGGGTTCGAGTCCCATTACCAGCTCCACATCGGAGTAGGTCTACCCTACTCCGATTTTTTTATTGCAAAAACAAAGGCGGTACTTCAAAACCGCCTTTTACATTGTCTGTACGTTTTTAAAAGCTCGTATAATGTCAGCATTTCACCCTCATTGAGAGAATCTATCATTTCATGTGTTTCGTTCACTTCGGCTGCCGAGGCGCGCGTATAATCGTTTTCCGCCGAAAAACCGAGCAGGTAATCCGCGGATACGCGCAATTCCTTACAAATCTTGTGAAGCGTTTGAATCGCGGGCGCTTTCCTGCCGGCTTCGATCTCCCACAGAAAATTACGCGATATACCCAGCCTCTCCGACAGCTTTTCCAAAGTGAGTTTCTGCTTGGTGCGTATAAGCTTTATCCTCTCTCCCAATAACGACAGGTTCATACAAATCACCTCACATTAATTTTACAACAATGAGCGACTTATAAAACCAACTTACAGATAGAAAATTTTTTATTTTTTATTGCAATTAGATAGAAAAAATGATATTATATAGCTAAGAGGCAGAAAAAAAAGTGGAAAGGATGGTCACAAGTTATGATGACGAAGGGCGAAATTGCCGTAATTTTAAAAAATCTCCGCAAAATGTCCGGGCTTACACAGCAGCAGCTCGCGGACCTCATGGGGCGGTCACAGCAGGTGATAGGTCATTGGGAAACCGGTTATTCCCAGCCGGACATAAGCACGTTACTGGAGCTTTTTGAGTTATACGACAAAAGTATTGACGAAACATTTTTAAACAGACAGCCCGTAACCTTGGACAATGATTACAACCGCTTCAAGGAGGAAGTCACAAAACAGCTCCGGCTCATGCGCCTTGAGATCGAACGTCTTAAACAGTAGCGGTAAATACCCTTTATTATTTATTTAAACACAAAAAGAGGACGCTTAAGCGTCCTCTTTAACTATGCTTATTACTGCATTAAGTCCCAAAGCTGTGAAAGCATTGTAGCCGACTGTGCTCTTGTAGCATTAGCCTTCGGCTGGAATGTAAGACCTTTATCTGTGTCGATACCGTTGATGATACCGAGCGCAACAGCGTTCTTAACATCTGCTACAGCCCAATCCGCGATCTGATCGGCGTCTATAAACGCGTTCTCAGCAGCGGGCTCAGCCGTGATCTGCTTATAAGCGGCAGCCTTAGCTACCATTGAAGCCATCTCTTCTCTTGAGATATTTACGTCGAACTGATCAACAGTGAACGGAATATCCGAAGCGATAAGGTTAGCATTCTGTGCAGCCTTTACGTAAGGCATTGCCCAGTGTTCACTTGCAAGCGACTCATCAACGTCGAGCTTCAAAGCGTTTACGATAAGAGTAGCGAACTGACCTTTCGTAACAGTACCCTCAGGCTGGAACGTACCGTCGCCCATACCGTTGATAACGCCTACGCCGTTCATCTTGAGGATGAAGTCCTTAGCCCAGTGACCGCTTATATCCGTAAATACGTCTGTTGACGTTGACGGTGTTGACGGAGTGCTGCCTCCCTCGGGAAGAAGACTTTCGTCAAACGCCTTCGGAGTGTAGCTGTTGTTTACAAGGCTTACGTTAGCCGCCGGCTGTGTCGTGTAAGTCGAACCTGAAATCTTATCGTTCATGTACCAGCTGATATGAGGCGGCTGGTTGTAGCAGTTCGAGTTACATCCTGACGAGTTTCTGTAAATATCATCATGCGCGAGCGTGTAGAAGTTATACTCTGTCGGATACGGCGTTTCAAATACTCTCAGTGAATACTGATAAACCGTCTTATCCATCTCAACTTCTACGTCCTTGCCCCAGTCGCCTGTGATGGTCATCTTTTCCTTCTGTGTATCGGAACCGATTATAGCATATGAAACGATTTCCTCTCTCCAGTCACCGAAGAGGTCAGCCTGCAGGTTGACATTACCCTTCGTACCGTTGATCGAGTGTGAACCCTCACCCTTAAAGATTTCGTCAAACTTCTTTGTGCTGTCGTTCCACTTTGTAAGTGTAATTTCCGTACCGTTGTGGTCCTGAAGCTCATCCTGGAGGTCGCCGTCCCAGTAAATTCTACCGTTCATGGACGCGCCGAGGTCGCCGAGCTCATTACCCTTGTCATCCCAGTAACCCATCGAGCCTGCGCCCCACATTACATAGTAGGAATCGCCGTAACCGATGTTACCGATCATACCACGACCTGTATCCTTAACGCCGTTGTGGATCTGATAGAACTCACCCGTCTTAGCGTTCTGAACACTGCCGCCCCACTGGTGACGGTCTGACGGAGCGCCGCCGTCAGCGGCAGCCTTTGAGTTTTGGAATATCGTGTTACTCGTGATAAACGGTGAGAGCTGCGAGCTTGTAAGTGAAAATACTTCGCTGTCAGCGCCGTAGTCCTCGTAAACCTTCATGAACTCAAGGCCTTCCTTAGTCGGATCGAAGTCACCGAGGTGCATAGCGTCGCCGTGCTCCTGGTATGTGCACCACAAGATCTTACCGTCGTCGTCCCATGTCAGCGCACCGTAAACGATTTCATCCTTACCGTCGCCGTCAACGTCACCGGCCTCGATCTGGTGGTTACCTTGACCTATATATCCGTTATATCTGCTCTCTGCAGTATCGAACGACCAATCCATTGTAAGCTTGCCGTTCTTGAAGCTGTACGCCGCGCAGCCTGTACGTCCGTTCGGCGTAGAGATGTTTTTACCGAAGTAATAACCTCTCGCGAATATAGCCGACGGAGTCTTACCGTCAAGATAAGCTACCGTACCGTTGTATCTTTCGCAGCGGTTACCAAAGTCATCACCGAAGCTGTAGCATGTCGTAAGCGAACCTACAACATTGTTCGGGAAAAAGTCGATCGTATCGAGCGCCGCACCGGTCGTACCGTCGAAGCACGTTACATAAAGCGGACCTTGCAGGTTCTTACCCGCGTTAAGAGCAGCCCAGCTGTCCTCATACGTTGAACCCTTTGACTCGTCACCGATCATCTTACCGGTACCGTCGATCGTACCGTCAGCCGTTCTGAGCATTACCTCCGCCTTACCGTCGCCGTTAAAGTCCGCGACGTTAAGCATCGTATCATGCTGACCTGCACGGATATTGAAGCCCATATCGATTCTCCAAAGCTGAGTACCGTCGAGCTTATACGCATCAACAAACACTTTACCCGTACGGCCTGTCGTCGCCGCGTCCTTCGCGTCCGACGGGTTCCACATCATTACGAGCTCGTACTGACCGTCACCGTCGAGGTCGCCGTAGGACGAGTCACCGGGCGCGTAAGCACCGATGTAGACACCGTTTCTGTCCATCTGTACAACGTCGCTTTCGGGCGTCTTACCAAGCGGAATATCGAGATAACCCTTTTCCCAAACAGGCGCGGGATTTGACATTTCGCCGTTGGCAACTACCGTGTACTGATCGCCTACGTTACCCTGCTTATCAACAAAGTTCGTTACAGCACCTTCATTGATTTTTTCCTTATTTCTGTAGAGCGTGAACGACGTGTCAGCCGGCTCCGTCGCCAATCTTCTCCACGATACAAGCACGCCGTCACTTGTCTTTGTCGCAACAACGCCTCTGTCAAGCTTTTCCATGTTTCTTGTCACAGCACTGCCCGCGAACGCGCCCGCGCTTGTCGGAGCAACGAGTCCCACTGCAGCTACCTGCGCAAGAACCAGTGAAAAAATACCCAACTTTTTCAATGATTTTTTCAACATTTCTTTTCCTCCCTCTGATTTTTACATATCACGTTTTACTGCTACCTGCATTTAAGCATAGTGATTATTATCTATATAATAACACATTTTTCATAAATTTTAAAGACTTTTTAATAAATTCATTGTATAATTTACAGTGTTTTTTGTTCAAAATGCGATTTTGTTTACCACCACAAACAATTTCGGGTAAAATGATTTTTAATCGTGTAAGAAACGTGTACAAACAAAAGGCGTATTGCGGCGTGTCGAATTTTTGTGATATAATCTACTTACACTCACAAAGGAGGTAGGACATCATGCCTATTTACAAAATGGAAGGAAAGCGGGACGGACTGCAGCGTTACCGCGTACGCATCAACTACACCGACAAAAACGGCAAAGCACGCCAACTCGACCGCGTCGCCTACGGCAAAGAAGCGGCGAAACAGCTCGAGGAACGTTTAAACCACGAGGTAAAACCGATGGGCGCGCCCAACATGACGCTCAACGACCTCTACGCGGAATACATCGAAGCACGCCGCCACGAGCTCCGCGAGAACACGCTCCGCGCGATACGCACACGCCTCGAGCCGTACATACTGCCGGAACTTGGCACTTACACCCTGCGCGAACTCACCGTACCCCTGCTTCAAAAATGGAAATCATGCTTCGACGAACGCACGAACGCGCGCTGCCCCGAGCGCAAAATATCGCTCATGCTGAAACAGGATGTCTACGGCGAACTGCGCACCATGCTCAACTACGCCGTACGCATGGAATACATGCCGCGCAACCCGCTTACGAGCGTGGGAAATTTCAAAAACCCCTACGAAATGAAAAAGGAGATGAAATACTACACGCCCGAACAATTTGCGAAATTCATCGCCGTCGCGCGCGAGGAAGCACAAAACGCCGAAGCACGCGGCAACGACAAGGAATGGAACTACTACGTTTTCTTCAACATCGCCTTCTTCACCGGCATGCGCCGCGGCGAAATATGCGCACTGAAGTGGTCGGACCTCGACGGCGACATCATCCACGTCCGCCGCAGCCTTGTACAGAAAATCAACGGCGGCGACATGGAAACGCCGACGAAGAGCAAAACGTCGATACGCGACCTGCAGATGCCGCAGCCGCTTGTGAACATACTCCGCGACCACCGCGCGCGCCATGAGAAGCTTGAGGGATTTACGGAGGACTTTCGCATATGCGGCGGCGAGCGCGCGATACGCACGACGACGACGGACTTCCGCAACACGCGTTATTCGCAGGGTGCGGGGCTTGAGCGCATCCGCGTCCATGATTTTCGCCATTCGCACGCGTCGCTGCTTGCGAACAACGGCATAAACATTCAGGAGATAGCGCGCCGGCTGGGGCATTCGGACATCGAGGTGACATGGAACATCTATTCCCACCTCTACCCGCGCGAGGAGGAGCGCGCGGTAACGCTGATGAATAAATTATTTCCGTTCGTGTAAAAATCGTGTAAGGCATATCTCGAAAACCGCATAAAATACCCCTCTCCCCCGTTTTCGGGTACAGTTACGTCAGACACGGTGACGGTAACGGCGGCGAAGGTAACAAGAACAGTTGTTTCGTCGGCTGATACGCAGGTA
>CANPXG010000103.1 GCA_947585795.1 uncultured Clostridia bacterium | reverse complement strand
CGCCTTGTTACGGCGTTTGTTGCTGCGCAACACGCCTACCACACGCTGTGCGTGTGGTTCACCCCGACAGCCCGTTCACGTAGGGGCGACCCTCGCGGTCGCCCGCCAATGCGATTTCAACATCACTCCCGTAGGGCGGGCTGCCCTCAGCCCGCCACGGCACCGTAGGGGCGAACCGTGTTCGCCCGCTTGTACCTCCCCACATCCCACAGAAAGGAAACCGAAATGAATTATTCTGCAATCAAAAAAAACGACATAGCCAACGGACCCGGCGTGCGCGTATCGCTCTTTGTAAGCGGCTGCCGCCGCCACTGCAAGGGCTGCTTCAACAGCGAAACATGGAGCTTCGACAACGGCAATCAATTCGACAAAAGCGCTATGGGCGAGATCATGCAGGCGCTTGACAGAGAATATATAGAAGGCTTTACTGTACTCGGCGGCGAGCCGTTTGAGGACGAGAACACGGGCGCTGTCTACCACGTCATACGCAAGGTCAGGAACATGTTTCCGAAAAAATCCATATGGTGCTACAGCGGCTTCACGTTTGAGGAGCTTAAGGAAAAGGAAGGCGCACGCAATATTCTTGAAATGATAGACGTACTCGTCGACGGACCGTTTGTCGAGGAAAAGAAAAATTTAAAGCTCAGGTTCCGAGGCTCGGAAAACCAGCGCATCCTCGACGTGAAAAAATCATTGACCGCCGACCGCGCGATAGAACTTGACTAAAAAAACGATGCCCTTGAGGCATCGTTTTTTAGTTGTCTAATTAATTATGATTGGACCGCCCTGACTTTCCGGCGGCATAGTCGGTCTTGGAGCCGCTGTCGCGGGAGTCGGCGTGGAGGTACCGTCACTGTCCGTATCCTCACTGTTCTCGTCGCCGCTGTCCGTATCCTCCGACGTATCGTTTGACGGAGATACCGAAGGTGAGGGCGACGCTCCCGACAGATCTGCAGACGATGTGCCGTCCGAAACAGACGTATCCGATGAAGACGACTGATACTCAATATCGTCAAGCCTGTGGAACGTGTATCCGTTATCGATGAAGTACTGAATAACAAGCGGCAGCGCGTCAACAGTCGCCTGCTTCGTCGCCGCGTCGTGCATGAGCACGACCACATTGTCATCCTCGTACATATTGTCTATCATGTAATCGAGAAGCTGCTGAGCGTTCTTCGTTCTGCCCTCCGCGTCACCGGTGAGCGCGTTCCAGTCGCAGTAGTAGAAGCCGTACTCCGCGAGCGTCTGCTTGCACTGCTGCTTTATCGGCGAATAGCTGTCTGCGTCGGAGTCGTAGCTGCCGCCGGGGAAACGGACGAGCTTAAACGGCTCCGCCTCACCCGTCACGGTCTTTATATTTTCATAACATTCGTTTATTTCATTAATAAACGTTTCCGTTGACGCATATAATTTCTCATAGTTATGTCCGTTGGAGTGGTTTGCGATGAGGTGTCCCTCCTCGTAAACGCGGCGAGCCATGTCGGGATTTGCCTGAATAAGCGAACCGACCTCGAAGAACGTCGCCTTCACGTTGTAGCGTCTTAGCACGTCGAGCACCTGAGGAGTGATATTTTCCGTGGGACCGTCGTCGAACGTGAGATAGACACGCTTTGTCTGTCCCGACTCCTCCGCTATGTCAAGCAGGTTGTTCTGCTGTGACGCGGGAGGTATGGCGGACGTGACGGTGGGCATTGCGGTCGGCACCGCCGGCGCGGGTGTGGTTTCCGTCACATTTGTCGCTGCACCGTCGGTCTGATCGTCGGGCTCGTTACGTTTCGCGCACGTTGAAATCGCCACGCCTATGATCACGATCACACCTATAAGAGCAATCAAAAGTATCGCCGCGCGTATACGCTTTTTACGAAGCCTTTCGCGTCTGCGGCGCTCACGCCTTCTCATTTCAAATTCTGTCGCTGAGGACATACCAAACCCAACCCCCTCGATATAAAACTAATACATACTTATTATATACCAAAAAAATTTAAAATTCAACATTATTTTATAAAATGCGTGAAAATTATATGTAAAAGGCATTCAAAACACGTAAAAAAGGTAGAAAAAAACGCGGAAAAAGGTCGAAAAAAAGCAAAATAAAGCATGAAACGGAGGATGTGAAAACCATGAAAAAGCTGATAACAGCGGCAATGTGCGCCGTACTTTTACTGACGGGCTGCACCGCGAAGGAAACGGCTGACGTGTACGAGCCGCAGGAAAAACCGCCCTACGAGGCGCTAAGCGGCGAGGGGATAGGCTGGGGCTTCGTGCGCAAAAAAGGCGCTCCGCCCGACGTGCCCGAGAGCCAAAAAGAGGTGATGCGAAGGTATGACTGCCATTACATAGACGAGGACGCGCAAAAGACGCTCTATTTGACGTTCGACGAGGGCTACGAAAACGGCTACACGTCGAAAATACTCGACGTGCTCGAAGCGACGCATACGAGTGCCGCGTTTTTCGTGACGGGACCGTACCTTGAAAACCAGCAGGAGCTTGTGCGGCGCATGATAGACAGCGGTCACATCGTCGGCAACCACACGGTAAACCACTTAAACCTGCCGAAGCAAAGCGTCGATACGGTACAGAAGGAGCTTGCCGACTTAAATAAAAAATGCGAGGAAATGTACGGCTACACCATGACGTATATGCGCCCGCCGGAGGGCGAGTACAGCGAAAGAGTGCTGTCGGTGGCGCAGGACATGGGCTTTAAGACGATTTTGTGGAGCTTCGCCTACAAGGACTGGGACATAAACGACCAAAAAGGCTCGGATCACGCGTTTTCCGAGGTGACGACGTACCTGCATGACGGCGCGATAATTCTTCTTCACGCCGTTTCACCCGACAACGCGGGAGCACTGGAGGACATAATAAATTACGCGAAAAACGAGGGATACGTCTTTAAAAGCCTTGACGAGCTTTGACAAAAAGGCGAAAGCGGAGCGCGGCGCGCTCCGCTTTTTACGCGCAAATTTAAAAAATAAAGAAATTATTTCTCGAAAAATTACAAAAAACCCTTTATTAATTCAAACTTTTGGTGTATAATGAAAATAACGTATTTTTTGAGAGAGGACTATGATTGTTATGAGAGAGGTAAGTTTTGATTTCGGTAAAAAACCGCCCGTCGACGGTTATACGAAGATAAACGGTCAAACGCTTTATTCCGCGGACAAGGGGTACGGACTTGCTCACGAGGCACCCCACGAGGAACGCAGCGAGGGAGGAAAGGAGCTTTACAAAGACTTCCTTCTTGTTGACGAGAACACATTTACCGCGGACGTTGAAAACGGCGATTACATTATTCGCCTCGTCACCGGCGATTACGTTCACGAGGGCGACGTTATGACGTTTTTCACCGTGAACGGAAAACGGTACAAGGCGTGGGTAAGGTGCAACTCGGTATTGGAAAAAATAATTTACGTCACCGTTACGGACGGCAAAATAGTATTCGCGTTCGATAAGGGCGTGCACAGCTGCCTTAACGCCATCGACATAGCCCCAAAGCGCGACATCGCGGTAACTAACCTTAACAGCACCGTCACCGTTAAACGCGCAAAAACAAAGGTGAAGCTCACATGGAACAAGGCGGACGGAGTTGCAGGCTACAGAGTTTCACGCAAAAACCCCGAAAACCGTGAAATCGAAAAAACGGTAGACGTTATCACGGAGGAATTTATCGACGAGGACGCGGAGGTTTGCAAAACCTACGAATACAGCGTATGCGCGCTTTATTCTCAGCTTTTCTGCTGCACGCCAAGCAAGCTGGAGGTGGATATCACCGACGGCGAAAAGCTTACGAGCCGCCTTACCGGACTTGACGCGCGCGAAACCGCGAACTCCGTAACTCTCATATGGGACGAGGTAAAGGAGGCACTTTGGTACAACGTTTACCAAAAAGCCCCCTACGGAATTTACAAGTACATAGGCAAAACCGAAACCACGACGTTTATAGACGACAAAGTCACGACGAACGTTCCGTTCGTGTACGCCGTTGAGGCGGTCACGACAAGCGGCAAGACGAACCGCGCCGAGGTCACGATCGACATGGAGGCAAAGCCCAAGAAACGCAAAATGGAAACGCTGGGACGCGGTGCCGTCGCGATAAAGACTGACGACGGAGTATTTTTAAGCTGGCGGCTCAACGCCTACGAGTACGAGCAGGGCATAAACTTCATCGTGCTTCGCAACGGCGACAGAATTTCCGATATAATAACAGACTCCACAAACTACCTCGACAAAGATGGCACTGTCGGCGACATATACACGATCAAAGCCGTAAAGGACGGCAAGGCAGAGAAAACGGGCACCGACGTAAAGGTAACGGACGCGCCGTACCTTTCGATACCTCTCGACAAGCCCGCCCCGTGGACGGATCCCGCAAGCGGCAAGGTTTACGAATACACCGCGAACGACGCGTCTGTCGGCGACCTTGACGGCGACGGCGAGTACGAGATCGTGCTCCGCTGGGACGCGCACGGACGCGACAACTCCCACAAGGGCTACACCGGCGAGTGCATCATAGACGCTTACAAGCTTAACGGCACGAAAATGTGGAGAATAAATCTCGGCAAAAACATCAGAAGCGGCGCGCACTACACGCAGTTCATGGTATACGATTTCAACAACGACGGCAAGGCGGAAATGGTATGCAAAACGGCGGACGGCACCGTTGACGGTGTGGGAAACGTTATAGGCGACAAGGACGCGGACTACAGAAACAAGGACGGCTTCATCCTTGAAGGACCCGAGTATCTGACGCTTTTTGACGGCGAAACGGGCGCTATCATGGACACCGTTGACTACGATCCGCCGCGCGGCAACATAATAGAGTGGGGCGACAACTGGGGCAACCGCGTTGACCGCTTCCTCGCGTGCGTGGCGTACCTCGACGGTGAGAACCCGAGCGTCGTAATGTGCCGCGGCTACTACGACCACGGCTGCCCGACGGTGCTCGTCGCGTACGACGTAATAGACAACAAGCTTGTGAAGCGCTGGAAATTCCTCGCGAACAAGCACCAAAACATTGAATACACAAACCAAGGCAACCACAACCTCGGCGTCGGCGACATAGACGGCGACGGTCTCGACGAAATAGTTTACGGCGCTATGGCTGTCGATCACGACGGAAAGGGCATTTACTCGACAGGTCTTGAGCACGGCGACACCTGCAACCTCGGCAACTTCACGCCGAACACGCCGAACCTCGACTACTTCCAAATACACGAGCACGAGCACGCCGAGTACGGCTACGAGGTACGCGACCCCGCCACGGGCGAGATCAAGTGGGGACGCTACACCGGACGCGACACGACGCGCGGACTTTGCGCGAAGATAGATCCGCGTTACATCGGCAATCAGTGCTGGGTCATGGACGACGGCATTTTCACGATGGAGGGCGAGGTCATAAACGAGCACGGTCCCGAGTCGAT
>CANPXG010000102.1 GCA_947585795.1 uncultured Clostridia bacterium | reverse complement strand
AATAATCCCCTGACACCATAAGCCATACCAGTTTTGAGGATTGGCAGAATACCACTCAGCTTGTTGCGCTGCGATTTCGCCAAGATTGTTACTTTCGGATTTCGCTTCTACAACAGCAATTGCCTTATCATCGATAAAGAGCAAATAATCGCTCTCTTTGTTGCCCTTCATTAACCCCTCTTTGACGGCAGCGGCGCTTTGCGGTACATATTCACTTCGAGATACAATATCCCACCCTGCATTGCTTAATTGTTTATCAATTTTAACTCTTGCCTTTTCTTCGGGTAACATTTAGACAACCCTTTCTTTTGATTTTTACTTCCTGATAATAAAAATTATCAGAAGCTGTATGGTAAAACAACGGATATAAAACCGATAATGAGATTTCTATTTCACAAACACTAAAATATCATCCACACCGCAGTCAAGAGCGTTGCATAGTTTTTCAATGCTTTCAATGGAGATATATTCGTCCCTTTTCAGCCTCGTTATAATGTTGACACTAACCTGTGCCTTTTTCGCAAGTTGTGCGGTTGACATCTTTCTGTCAATCAACAAATGAAAAAGCTTGTCGTATTTTACCGCAACGGAGACCACATCCTATAATTATCCAAATATAATATATCACATTATAGTGAAATAATCAATAGTTATTAGTATATCGGTGAAAAAAGGTCACAGACTTTTTTCTCGCATTTTGGTGCAAGGGGATTTTTTATACCCATTTTCAGAAATTCACCTCAAACAGGGGGTACAAAACGGTACCCTTTGTCCAAATTAGTGTGGTAAAGCCGCCGAGCGTGCCCGGTTGGCGAAACAGCAAGGCAGGGTTGGCGCAGCGGTCTAAAAATGTCCGCGCACCAAGCGATAACATTTTTCGGGCACGTCAAGAGAAACCGCTTCCGCCCATACATACAAAAGGACGAAACGGCAAAAAAAATCGAGTGTTCATTCCCAACTCTCGGTTGGTTATGAACACTCGAAATGGTGCGAGTATTGATAACGGACTTGATAAAATCACGTTTTTACCGGCGACGAACAACCCATATTCAAACTTAGCTTCACCAAATCGCACATTTTTGTTTTCAGCCAAATGACGATATAATGAGATCGCAAAGGAGGAATTGCACTATGAAAGATAATCTGAAAGGCGTAGGAATCTGGGGACAAAGGCATTACCAGTACCTGAAAGAAAACAAACCGAGCGTGATCGGCGTGATGCGGCTGAATGGGAATTTAATTTCCTATCTGCAAAGCGTTAATGGGCAGGCTGATGAAATGTATTTTCAGCTGGTAAAACAACTTGCCAACCAGGAGGGCATAACTGAAGAACTGAAACGCAACGATCAAATGGCGTGGGTCGCCGCAATGAACAACATCCGCGATCGTGTAAACGAGACTGTGCTGAACGAACTGATTTTCGTATGAGGCTGCTGGAGGTAACATCAATCCGCACAAAGAGATACTGTAGGAGACAATACTGTTTTTTCTCTCGGCGTTCGGATAATAATGGAATGTGCATCACTTCAACCAACAAAGAAAGATTCAATGAAAAGCGGGGCTTTGGCTCCGCTTTTTCTTGCAAATTCACAGAATTGTACGAAAAAAGTCTTGATTATTTGTCGGCTCCATGCTATACTATTATCGTCAATCAGTTTACTCAGTTTGTAAGAAGAAAGTGATAGTGCGATGACCAAAGCCGAAATTGCAAAAAAAGTGATAAATGGCGCCGGCGGTATAGCGAAAACCTCAGAGCTTCTTGCTGCTGGCCTTTATAAATCCGATATCGGAAAGCTTGTGGCCGACGGGCTGCTTGAGCGCATTCGCCACGGGTTTTATCAGCTTGCTGGGAATCTTGATATTACGGAAGCAGAATATCTCTCCCGCCTCATCCCCGAAGGGATCGTCTGTGTGGAATCCGCTCTTTTCCATTACGGATATACCGATTTCACGCCCCGTGAGTGGTCCATCGCCGTTCCCCGCGCTGTCTCACAGCCAAAACTGAAAACGGCGGGTGTCCCGTTCAAAGCTTATTATATCCAGTCTGACGTTTATGAGCTTGGCAAAGCAGAGGCGGATTTTGACGGTACGACACTACCGATCTATGACAAAGAACGCACGATTTGTGACTGCTTCAAATATCGTACAAAGCTTGATAGCGAACTGTTCGCCAAGGCGGTAAACGCCTATGCGAACGACAAAGAAAAAAATCTTGCCAATCTCGGCAGGTACGCAAAAAAGCTTCGAGTTTATAAAAAGGTTACCGATATGATGGAGGTGCTGCTGGGTGGCTGATATAGGCGCTTCGGTTCTTGCTAAGCTGCGAAATAAAGCAAAAGAGACCGGCAGAAGCAATCAACTCTGTATGCAGCTTTTCTGCCAGGAGGAGTTTTTGCGTAGGCTTGAAAAGTCAAGATACGCCGAAAATTTTGTGTTGAAGGGCGGCTTGTTCCTCTATACCCTGACCGAATTTGACAGCCGTGTAACCGTTGACGTGGATTTTATGCTCCGCAAAATCCCGAACACGCCCGAAAAGCTGCAAGAGGTCATCATTGAAATCATAGAAGCTGATACAGCGAACGACTTTATCACTTTTGAGATAAAAGACGTTTCACCGATCTCTGTCAACAAACAATACCCGGGTATTCACGCCGACATTGTTGCACGGATCAAAAATACGCGAACCCCGTTCGGAATTGATTTTGGTATCGGCGACGTTATCGTGCCGGGCGCGAAAAAGCGCAAGCTTCCGACGCAGCTTGATGATTTTCCGGCGCCCACCGTAAATACCTATTCCATTGAAACGACTGTTGCCGAAAAGCTCGATGCGATACTTGGACTTATGGAATTCTCCAGCCGGATGAAGGACTATTATGATATTTACTACCTTGCGGGTAGGCTCGATTTTGACGGCAAAACGCTCACAGAGGCACTTAAAAAGACGTTTTCAAACCGCCATCGTTCCTTTACCGTCGAGCAGTTCGACCGGATGCTCTCTTTTTCGTCCAACGACGCCATGCAAAAGAAGTGGACGGCGTTCTGCAAAAAGGTCAATACCGAAAGCAACTTTGATACTGTTCTTGAAACAATTCGCTTGTTTCTCTTTCCGCCATATCAAGCGGCAGTGCAAGGTGATGAATATAAAAAAGCATGGTTAGTCTCCAGGCGTGGATGGTTTTGAAGTACTGATTTATTGTACACTTTGTTTGTTACACTCTTTCGTATAACTAATTGTGAGGTAATAGGCTAAGGTTGTTTGGGGTAGAGATATGCACACTGCTTTTGATACTTTATTACAAACTGTTGTAACAGCCGAAAAGGCTGCTGTAAACGGCGATAATGAAGCTTTTCGTTACGAATGTTTATGCTGTGGCGAAGAGGTCTTTTTGGCTGCCCAAGACAGCATTTACAAGGCGACCCATTTTAGACATAAGAGTGGAAACAACGACAAAGATTGCGAATTATACCTTGGTCAATATGGAACTATCCCTTCTTCATACAGTCGAAGAAATAAGCAAGAACGTGTAGAGTTCTACTATGACAACAAAACAAAGTGCTTCAGCATCAGTTTCACTTTTTCGGAGGAGGAAATCTCTGAATATGAAAAAGCAGGTGCTATCCTTGAAATTCGAGAAAGCCGAAATTCTCCGCCGTTTTTTTATACACAAATAGATCCTTTGGTTTTTTCAGAAGGTAAACCGGGAAAATTCATTTTAGATAAAAAAGCAACGCCTTATTATATCTCAAACACTCTAAATAACAAAAAACGTGAGTATTATGTATTCAATTGTGATTCCCCTTCTTTTTTCAAGATTCTAAGTAGTGATCCGGATGATGAATGCTTTAGTGCAAAATGGATAAGAAGTAAGTCAATTTATACCGGTGTCAGGTATTTTATTTCATGGCCCGGAAGGAATACCGCTCAAATCAAGCTAAAGAATATACCTGATGTGCGTGTTGAAAAAGAAACACAGTTTACGACTCTAGGGAGGACAACAGTTTGGGGAATGGTTGTTTCATTTAAGGATAAAAACCCACTATTAGATAGTATTCTTAGCGAATGGGGGTATAACTTGGATGCTTCTGAAAATGTTTCTCTACTATGGCCTCCCGCATATGAAAAAAATGAAAAATTGTTTGTTACGTCGGCAAAATTGTATTTGTATTCTACTTTTAAGTTTCAAGGGCTTGGAAACATAAACACAACAGATAAATGTATCAGTAAAATATCTGACTCTATAACCATGGTTTTCATGTATGATCCAATTCATATTTTGAAAAAGAATGCCGAACTTGAGGTATATAATGAGCCATTGGCACCTGAAATTCAAATATTACGGGCAAGTATAGAGGAAACCGGTGTATTCTGCGTCCCAAAAGGCAATTCGTTCTTTCTGTTTTCTGAATTGGGTACAAATAGGCTAAGCGCCGGGCAGAAAATCTTCTTAACACCAAGTACTTTTATTTGTGAATATGCTGGCAATACACTAATTCGATTGATTAAACTATCCAACCATGTTGAATCAGATATAGAAACCAAATTTTATGAAATCATGTCAAATTATTGGATTACAAAAGAGTATCAAGAAACAATCGCAGGAATATTTCCACAATCCATTAAAGATTATTTAGAAAGATGCAAAAGCACAGGACGCATTAACGTGGCTGTCGAACAACTTGTTAAAGGTGATATGCAATGAGTGATTTTTCCGTCATAACCGATGAAGAATATAGTCGCATATGTGCCGCTATTCCACATGGAGTAATAGTAGGATATTTCAAAAAGAACCCGAAAGAGTTTTCAAAAATTCGTCCAGGCTTTCGTGCTATGGCAATAAAAAAGGACGATGCCGTAAAACTGATGGTTAAATGTCGTCAAAACGGCTTCATTTCTTCATTTGTTGAGCGCATAGTAAAGGGCTGGTTGACGGAAATATCCGATGCAATTGCGAATTATCAAAAAGATGGCGAAACTAAAACCTTGGCATACATACGGGCCCTTTCCCAGTCGTATTTTGCAGACAATAATTCTGCTTATTTCAAGCTGGCGGATACAGAGTTTTCGGACGATGATGTATCTCTTATCCAAGGAACGATCGTGTTGCTGAAAGATTATGAAACAAAACTTCACGAAGTTGAAGATAGGCTAAATGAATCTTTACAAGAAATCGACGAGTGTAAGCGTGCAAACAAAGCTACGGTCGCTAAAAGTAAACGGCAGTTAGAAGAATCTGCCTCACAAATTAAAAAACTCAAGGAAAGAGCTGAAAGACTGCAAAAAACAGAATCTCTTTATAAAAACGCACAAAGCGAGCTTGAAAATAGCAAAACAAATATAGAAAGCCTAAATAGGCTTAATACTTCAATAAATAAAGAATTGTCAACATTGCAAAGTGAAATAGAAAAGTTGACTAGAGAAAAAGTCGAATTAGAAGTCTCGGTTCGAAAAAGGCTGGAGGACGAACGTAAAGAAGAATTGCTCTCTAAATTCTTTACTAAGCCGCTACGTCCTATTGACATTGATGAGTTTTTCGAATATCTA
>CANPXG010000101.1 GCA_947585795.1 uncultured Clostridia bacterium | reverse complement strand
GAGAAATACAAGAGCCTGCCGTCAACGTATGAGGCATACGAAAGAATAAAGGAATTTTCCGAGGACGAAAATTACAGGGCGCTGTATGTGCAATTAAGAGATTACGGTCACCCCAGACCGAAAACGCCTGTTTATCCGCAGGTGAGCACGGTGTTCCAGCAGACGCTCGAGGATGTGGCGCTTAGCGGAATGGACGCGCAGGAGGAATTGGATAAATCTGTAGAAAGGATAAACGCGAAGCTATCGCGTTACAACAGGAACAATGAGTAAAAAACGTTCAAGCTCAATCTTGGGAATGTCATTTTTCGGACCGGCACTCGTGCTGCTTACGGTATTTTTGTTCCTTCCCATGATACTGACGCTGATATTCAGCTTTACCGATTACTTTGCCTTAAACCCCGACCTGACGCATTTTACGGGACTTGGCAACTACATTTCGATATTCAAGGACGAGATGTTTTTGAAGGCGTTTATAAACACGGTCAAATTCGTTATCATAATCGTGCCGCTGCAGGGCGGCGGCGCGCTGGCTCTGGCGCTTCTGATAAACAGGGTTACATACTGCAAAAAATATTTCAAGGTCGCGTTTTTCGTGCCGGTAGTAATGTCGCTCGCGGTCGTGTCTACGTTATGGATGCAGATCTACAGCCCCGAGGGTATCTTAAACACGCTGCTCGGCAAGGTGGGAATTGCGCCGCAGCCGTTTATTCACGGGGCAAATCAGGCGCTTCCGGCGATCGCTATCATGAGCTCGTGGCAGGGCGTGGGTTATCAGATGATTATATTCCTCGGCGGACTGCAGGCGATCAACCCCGGGCTTTACGAGGCAGCGGAGATGGATCACGCGAGCGCATGGAAAAAGTTTAAGGATATTACGCTGCCGGAATTAAAGCCGCTGTGCGTATTCGTGTTTATCACAATAACGATAGGCGCGTTCAAGATGATAGTACAGCCTATGGTCATGACGGGCGGCGGCCCGTCGCACTCGACATACACGCTCGTGTACGACATATATGAAACGGGCACTGTCAACTGGGAAATAGGACTCGCGTCAACAATGGCGATAGTGTTTATCGCGTTCGTCGTGGTACTGACAATTATACAGACGATACTGACGCGTGACAAGGAGGATAAGGAGGAGAAAAATGATACTTACAAAAAAGCAAAGGCGCATTGAATGGGCGCTCGCGATAGTGATGATACTTCTTTCGCTGTTCTTCCTGTTCCCCGTGGTATGGATGATAGCGAACTCGTTTAAGCCCGACGCGGCGATAACGGCGGACATGAACTCGGTACGCGCGTTTATCCCGCCCGCGCCGAACGGTAATTTCTTTGAAAACTACCTATCAATCATAACAAACACGTCGTTTTTGAGATACATGGGTAACACCCTTCTTTACGCGGCGGCGCTGATAGTTTTGAGCGTAATAGTAAACGGGCTTGCGGGCTACGCGCTCGCTAAAATAGATTTCCCGTTCCGCGAAAGATGGCTGCTTATAATAATGATGCTGATGATAGTCCCGACGGAAACAATCATAACAATTCATTTCCTGTTCATCGCGAAAATGGGACTTTTAAACACCGTAATAGGCTACATACTGCCTATGATAGTAAACCCGTTCAACATATTCCTGTTCAGACAGGTGTTCATAAGCCTGCCCGACGATGTATGGGAGGCGGCGCAGCTCGACCACTGCAGCGCGATAAAATACTTTTTCACAATGGTCCTGCCGATGTCGAAAACGGTCGTCGCGACGGTGAGTGTGTTCACGTTTTTAAGCGTCTGGAACGACTATCTCTGGCCCTCGCTTGTGTTCACGTCGAGCGACCTGTTGACGGCGCAGATAGGTCTTAACTCTATCACGGCGAACGTGAACACCACAATGGGCATGACGCTCGCTCTTATAACTATGGTAACGATACCGGTAATTATAATCTACTCGCTGTTCTCGAAGCAGATAGTGGAGGGCGTTGTGTCTACCGGTTCAAAGGAAGGTTAATTTGCTTTTTCGGCGCGCCGGAGCTTCACACCCCCTCTCGCGGCTCCGGCGCGGCTTGATAAATCGTAAAAGAAAGGAATAAGACCATGAGCTTTATAGAATTGAAAAACATATATAAAAAATATCCCGGCGCGGACAAAAACTCGGTAACGGACGTAAGCCTTAACATAGAGGAAAAGGAATTTATCGCGTTCGTTGGTCCATCGGGCTGCGGCAAATCGACGACGCTGAGAATGATTGCCGGATTTGAGGACATCACGTCGGGCGAGCTGTACATAGACGGCCGGAAGATGAACGAGGTCGCGCCGAAGGATCGCGGCATAGCGATGGTTTTCCAAAACTACGCGCTCTATCCGCACATGACGGTCGAAAATAATATATCCTACGGACTAAAAAATATGAAGGTGCCGTCGGACGAGATAAAGAAAAAGGTGGACTGGGCGATCAAAGTCCTCGGACTTGAGGAGTACCGACGCAGAAAACCGAAAAATCTTTCGGGCGGTCAGCGCCAGAGAGTTGCGCTCGGACGCGCTATCGTAAAGGACACAAAGCTGTTCCTCATGGACGAACCGCTTTCAAATCTCGACGCGAAGCTCCGCGTAAGCATGAGAAACGAGATAAGCAAACTCCACCGTCAGATTGGCAGTACCACTATCTACGTAACGCACGACCAGGTGGAGGCTATGACTATGGCTGACCGCATCGTTATCATGAAGGACGGCGTGGTTCAGCAGGTCGGCAAGCCGATGGATTTATACGAGCATCCGGCTAACAAATTCGTAGCGGGCTTTATCGGCTCACCGCAGATGAATTTCTATGACGTAACCGTAAACGGAAATGTTGTGACGTTCGAGGACGGAAGTAAAATTACGCTGCCCGAGTCGGTAACGTCGAAGCTCGGCGGCAGACAGGGCTCTCTTATCTTAGGCATACGCGGTGAGGATATAAAGCTCGACGCGCAGAATATCGACCTCTTCAAAGCGGATAAGCAGAGCGCGGTCGTAGAGAATGCGGAGGTCATGGGCAACGAGAATAATCTGTACTTCACCTTCGGCGGCGCGTCGTCCGTCGCGAGAGTGTCGAAGTACGAGGTAAGCGGAATAGGCGATAAAATAGAGTTTGTATTCAATCCCATGAGAATACATTTCTTTGACAAACAGACTGAAGTATGCTATATTTAGGAGGGACAGCATGGATAAAATACACTTAAAATCACCGAAAAACTGGATAAACGATCCGAACGGATTTATATATTACAAGGGAAAATACCACCTGTTTTATCAGCATTTCCCGTACGAGCCGCGCTGGGGAACGATGCACTGGGGACACGCGGTAAGCGATGACCTCGTAAGCTGGGAGCATAAGGATATAGCGTTGTTCCCGTCAAAGAGCGCCGACAGAAACGGCTGCTTTTCCGGCAGCGCAGTCGAGCATGACGGGAAAATGTACATATACTACACCGGCGTCAGGTATCTTACGGAAAATCCGGAGGATATTCACACCTGTCCGGGAGATAACTTCGCGTCCTCGCAGATGATGCTTATAAGCGGCGACGGCGAGCGCTTTGACAACATGAACCGGAAAGCGACGGTTATTGAGCCGCTTGAAGATACGAATATAGGCTGCCGTTCCCACACGCGCGATCCGAAGGTATGGCGCGGCAAAAACGCGTGGTACATGGTCGTGGGCAGCACGAGCGGGGAAAAAGGCAGACTGCTGTTTTACAGAAGCGCGGACTTAAAAAACTGGAAATACGTCAATTACGCGTCGCGCGATGATCTCGGCTGGATGTGGGAATGTCCCGATTACTTTGAGGTTGACGGCGCGCAGGTGCTTATGGTTTCACCTATGGGAATAAGCGAAGGTAGGTACCACGATTTATCCGTGTGCATGACGGTCAAATTTGACGAGGAACGCTGCGAAATGAAGATCCCCGACAAATACAATATGCTCGATTACGGACTTGATTTGTACGCGCCGCAGAGCACGACCGACGCGGCGGGCAGACGAGTGCTTGTGGCGTGGGCGAGAATGCCCGAGCCGAACGATTACGGCAGGAACGGTATGTTCTGTATCCCGAGGGTCGTCAGCGTTAGAAATAATCATATATATTTCAGCCCTCATCCCGATATTAAAAAGCAGTTTTCGCAGCGGATAACCGATATAAGCGCGACTGACAATGCGGGTTACCACGTAAGCCTTAATATAAAGGACGGGGAACGCGTCGATATAGGCGGATATATGATCGGGCGCATAGGTCAGAAAATATGCGCCGACCGTTCGGCGGTGTTCCGCAATCATAATGAAATCAGAACCGAGTTTGAAACGCCCGAAATAAGCGGCGAAATTCATCTTGACATATACGTCGACGAAAATCTTATCGAAACGTACATAAACGGCGGCGAGCATGTGCTCAGCAACATCGTGTATGATTTGGGTAAATACGTCCGCGCGGACGGGGAGTGCGAAATATATACTCTTGCGGGAGGAGAGGAAAATGAAAAAATTTGACGTGACGGCTCTGGGCGAGCTGCTCATAGATTTTACCGAAAGCGGAATAAGTCCGCAGGGAAATCCCGTGCTTGAGGCGAACCCCGGCGGCGCGCCGTGCAACGTGCTCGCGATGCTGAATAAGTTCGGCAAAAAGACCGCGTTTATCGGCAAGGTCGGCGACGACACGTTCGGGCATATGCTAAAATCCGCCGTGGAGGAAAGCGGTACGGACGTTACAAATCTGCTCATGGACAAAAGCGTCCGCACAACTCTCGCGTTTGTCCACACTTACCCTGACGGCGAGCGCGAGTTCAGCTTTTACCGCAACCCGGGCGCGGACATGATGCTCACAAAAGATGAGGTAAACGCGAATATAATAAAAAATTCAAAAATATTCCACTTCGGCACGCTCTCGTCGACGCATGACGGGGTACGCGCCGCGACTCGGTACGCGATAGATATTGCGAAAAATAACGGAGCGTTTATTTCCTTCGACCCCAATCTGCGCGAGCCGCTGTGGGCTTCGCTTGACGACGCGAAGCGTGAGATAGAATACGGGTTATCCGTGTGCGACATACTGAAAATCTCCGACAACGAGCTTGAGTTTATGACCGGCACAAACGACTGCGACGCGGCGGCGCGTATGCTGCGCGAAAAATACAATATCCCGCTTATGTTCGTGACGCTCGGCGCTGACGGCAGCCGCGCGTATTACAAGGACATAGCGGTTTACGCCCCGTCTTTTAACGGCGTGAAAACGATAGAAAAAACGGGCGCGGGCGACACGTTTACCGGCTGTATGCTGAGCTTCCTGCTCGACTGCGGCGTTCAAAACCTTACCGAGGAAAAGCTAAAGGAGCTGCTCATATTCGCCAACGCCGGAGCGTCGCTTATCACGACGAAAAAGGGCGCGCTTAGGGTGATGCCGGAAAAAACGGAAATCGAGGCTTTGATAAAAAAATATCACTGAATACAAATACGAACCATGCGAACACTCGTCCGCATGGTTCTTTTCCTGTTACGTAAAACTGTTTTTTTGTTGTGGGGGAAATACGAGTTTCATATTTTTTTATTCGGTTTACGCGCGCCGTTGGTCTTTCCGAACTTCTTTACACGCTCCGAAAGCTCCGCAAGCTCCTCTTTGGAAAGCTCCGGAAGCTGCTCCAGCTTTTCAAGAAACTGTGATACGGTTTCATTTTCCTTTGTTTTCATAAACTCCATATAATAGCTTACGACAACGCCGGGTATCATAGCTGTTACGACTATCGCATAAATCGCCGTAAGAACCGTGATAACGCGCCCGATATGACTTACGGCGACAATATCGCCGAAGCC
>CANPXG010000100.1 GCA_947585795.1 uncultured Clostridia bacterium | reverse complement strand
CCTTGGCGCACAAGGGCTCGTGAAGGTTGTTAATTGCAGTGATTCTGAAAACTGACCAAATTTATGACTCAAAATGATAAGCGTTTGGTCGGATTTCAGAGGAACATTCGGCGTCATTTTTGGATGCATTCATATAAAAGTATGGAGCCATCGTGCGCTCTATCGCGTTTTGTATATGTAACTTTGTCGCGCATGGCTTGCAGTACCGCTGTCTGCGTTTGTTTTCCGGATTGGTGATCTGAGTCGTAACCCCGCAGCACTCGCACTCAAAATATGGTTCCCCGCAGTACATGGAGTATTGGAAGCCCAGGTTACGGAAATCCACGACCTTTAGCGCCGGGTCACCATCAGACAGGAAGCACACCCTGACATTAGTGTTATCAACCAGCTTTGAGAACTGGATCAGGCCATGCTCGTGCAGCGTCCAGTACAGCACGCTCTGGCGCTTAATTGATGTTTTGATATTTGCCAGCGCCATGATCTCCGTATCTTTGTTCTTTACCCAGCCGTTGCATCTCGGCGCAATGGCGATCCAATACTTCGCAAGGCACAGTAGGGTAAACGCAAGTTTCTTTACCTGCTTTCCATCAAGTGAGTCAATCGCGGACAATTCATCCTTCGTTATACCGATATAATCAATATTGACGGCAGGATATTTCGCCGCACGCCGCAATGCGTAATCCAGGCATTCAGACCACCTCACAAGAGAAGCGGACGGATCGCACTTTAATAAAAAGGATTCCAAATTTTTCCTTGCGTCCCGCTTTGAACACCCGCTGTCCAGATAGTACCTTGCAACCCTCCGCAGCGTTTCAGACGGTTTCGCTCCCAGACTACCGGACTGGATCATATTATAAGCCCAGTCATTTTCTTTCAAGATAATGATTCTTCACTCACCTCCAGTTGTTTGCTGTGTATGCGGAACTTATGCCCGCGATACTTAACATCTGCAATATCAAAAGGTTTCACGGCGACAGGGTAGGAGATTACCCCGTCGTTCTTTTTTAACAGGTTACGTATAATCGTGCTTCCGCACATATCCCAGGCGAAACTCCTCGCGGAATTTCTGGAATAACAAATATCAAGCACGATGTTGCACAAGGCATCCTCGTTTGGGCAGGCGATCACGCATTCCCTGCGGAACTCATCTGCCATAGCCGCAAACTCCGCAGCCGAGTCGCACTCGTCAATATGCTCATATGCGGCAAATAGTTTGTAGTTTTGTAGCCGCCTATTGTAATCCGCGCATAATTTCTTGATCGCGTATAATTGCGACTGGCTATAAGGCTCGCCGCTTTTCATAATAGACGGGTCGAAATTAGACTTGGAATGAACCATCTTTGCATATCCATCAAAAGCATCCTCAAATCGTCGGCAGATCTTGTTCATTACGCAGTCACCCGTACCAACCGGCATAAATTTGTCATAATATAAGAGAAACTCCTTCTGGCGTTCTGAGAGCGAGGAAGCAGGGAGCCTCATCATCTCATCGACGCTCATACGGAACTCGCGCATAGCATTCCGGTTCGTATTTTTGACATACGTATTATACTGCCGCATAAGCGGCGGATAGATGTACCTCATGAAGTATGGCTTCTTGTCCGCAACAATGCCCCTTTGGAAATCCTTCTCGTCCTGATCCTCCAGGGCGTTTACCGTATGACGGTCGTACCATAGCTTCGGCATCGGGTTGGATATGATTCCTTTTGCCTTATCAATTTCATCCTGTTGGAACTTCTGCCCGCACCGTATCCGATAGGATAGCTCTTTATATTCCCTACTGTTCGGAGTAAAGTGGGAACGTACCTCGTACATGGATGTGATCCGGTTCGTGATCTGTCCGATCGCGTTACCGAAGCTCTCTATATTGGAGCGGATCAAAGCATCCTCACCCGGTATCTGCTTCGGGGCTTTTTTCTGTGCGCACATCAACGCGGGAAGTTTCTCCAGCCTCTCAACAAGGACTCGGTTATCGGTCAGCATGACCAGATCCCCGTCAAAGTCCATCCCGTTAAGCGCCGCCATGGAAGTATCCCAGGCGTTAAACACCGTACACGTTTTCATATACTGGAACCAATGCCGTATTTCCGTAGTATTCACCGAACGTACAGGTCTTACATTATTACTACAGGTCATAGGTGCGCGAAAGCACGCGAGCCTGTCGGCGCTGTAGTCTGCCCAATACTGGTTGTAGATTTCGCCAGCCCTTAGCAGACCAGTTACCTCCAGACCGAAAATGCTCTGGCATAAAGCGAACGGGTCGCCGGATGCGATAGAGTAGTTCCCGTGGACACTGACGACACCGACCTTCGCCTCGTTGATCCGGTTCTTGATCGCCTGATAAACGACGTGCTGTACAAACGGGTCGTAAACCATACGATGGTCAATCATAATCGCTTTCGCTATATCATCCGGGAGTTTGTCCACGTTTCGGTCATTAAGCCCAAGACCTTTCAGGAACAATACTGTTTGTGCCCAGCTTCGGCAGAGAACCCCGTCGATCTCATCAATCGTTGGCCGGATCAATTCCTCGATATCCTCATCCGTCAACTGAAAACTTTGTATAAATTGGTATGTAAGATTTCTCTCGCTTTCCAAAGAAGCAGGGCAAGTCTTAGTAATGCCGAATGTATACCCGTTGCCGAGAGACTTCATTACATAATCCTCGCAACTGCTATAACTGTCCCAGAGCTTCACCATAGAGGTAGTAAGGATAAGCTCTACGTCGCGGATATCCACCTCATTTCCCCATGCGTCCGTTACGGTATAACTATGGGCAACTTTATCAGCGAACTCCAGGAAGTCAAATGTAAAAACCATTCCTTTTTCCCACGCGAACCTTGTGTTCGCGCCACTCATAAGGTATTTAAGACCTAACTCCTTGCTCCACCTCTCAGAGAGAGAGGGCAGCATCAGTCCGAAACCATCAGACGCGTTAAGCTCTACCTCATAGTTCTCACGTTCCTCCATGACCGGCTCTGACCCGTCACCGTCATCCAGACAGATCACGTCTGATTGGAACTTCGTGATACAATCATTCACGACAAGTATTCCATTTGGGAAAGACACCGGGATAGAGGCGCTGCACGTAAGGGCGCGGTACGCTTCCAGCTTCGCCGGAACCAATTCTACAGATGTATCCCTATCATTCTCAATTCTTCGATGAAGCTCGTCATAGACCTTGTCGCTGACAAAAACGATACAGCTATTCTTGATTCCACCGTTCGTTCCAAACAATCGCTTGTAAGTATTAAACCGAATACCATTGATAGAGAACCCACGGCAGGCACGGTAGTAGTCCTTTTCCGAGTCTATGATAAGGCATACGTAATCGGACTTAAACTGGATCTCATCCAGATCGGAATAGAGCTTCCGTATTTTCCTCTTATTCTTGGACGCGTCCGTGTCTTTCCTTAGAGCCTTGATCTCTGCCTTGATTCTCCTGGCAGACTCGTCCGCGTCCGTTATACCGTTTAACTCGTCGATCCAACGTAGAATCTGGCTGTCAGCTAAGGAGATCACCTCATTATTCTTCCTTGCTTCTTTTAAAGGTAAGGATAGTTTCCACTTCTCTTTTCTCAAACGGCTGCTATGCAGCTTGTAAATAAACCTCTGACAGGTCTGTTGTCTGGCTATATTACCACTCCTTTCCAAACGAATTTCTTCCTATATATATTCCTTGACGTAAATTCTCCAAGACTTGATAAAGTCAATTTTCTCCAGAGTAAGCATTTCTTCTATGTACTCATCGTATTCCTCCGTAAGCTCATTGCTTGGGTAATACTCCGAGCATAGGCTTCCACTACAGCAATGTTCTCCAAAGCAGCAGTTGGAACAATTCCTAACTTTCAATACATGAATTACCTCCTTTCCGATTACCTTATTTTCCTATATTTTACAGGATACACACTTTGACAGGGAGCTAACATCCTATTTGCAATAGGATGTGGGTGCCTATGACTACAGCCTCCAGAGGGTAAATACAGGGTGTAAATAATAGGTCAGAAATCGTCATTTAGCAGGACGTTCTCGCTAAACCATTTTTGAACCCTAGTATTTTCAACGGTTTGAAGGGTGTCTCTTATAAAAAAAAATAAAGAAGAAATAATAATATATATTTTTTGAAAAGATATATAATTATCGTATAAATCCAAAAAATAAAAGAAAAAAAGATATATTATTAACGTATAATAAGTATACCAAATTATAAGGAATTTGTCAATACTTATACGATAAAAATATAACACGTTTAATATCATATTTTGTAAAAGGGATTTATCAAATGATTCTCATTCTTCTGGAGAAATATTTAGATGTTATGGTTAAGGAAAGCAATGATATTTAAGTAACTATCTGTGATGAATGGGGTAAAATAAGGGTTTTGTGGGTATGTGGAAGAAAGAGCGACTTGACGATCTGCTGGAAATTGGACAGCATGAAAATACCACAACTACGGGGGTAATGTCCACCTGTGATAAAAGTGGACGTTGAAAATATAGATGGTATACAGGGCATAGGTATGGGTACAGGTGTGGATAAGTTATTTTAAATTGTGGATAACTTTTTATGATTGTGTATAAATTTGTGGATAAAATCACTTGACAAACCCACGCAAAAATGCTATATTATTTTTGTAAATAAAACCAATAAAGTTATCCTACTGGATACGACAAGCGAAAGAGAGGAAACAAAAAATGAGAAAAGAGTTTGAATCAAAAACAATTGAAGAAAAGACAAAGAATTTTACGGATTTACTGGACGCCGTAGAAACGCAAGCGGCAATTAGTCGCACGTCGGACGAGTATGGACGCGCCGTATTGGATTTGGCAAACGCGACGGTCTACGCCGTCCTGAAAAAACTGGGACAGGTATCGGACGGTCGGATGGTCGACAATTTAAAACGCGATGTAAATTATGGACGGGCAATCAATGACGCGATAGATTTGTACCAATTTTCTAGATCCCTGGAATACGACACTAACGGCGACGTGATCAGTGTAGTTGTCGATCGGACGGCGAACGACGCTGAACAGGTTTTTGCCGGTGCGGCGTATGGTGACGGTTGCGATCTGGTACAGGCGGCTGCGACTGCAATTATGGAACAGATAGAACGTCAGGCAACAATAGGTGGCGAGTACGATCTGGAACGCCCGTATATTGTCCGCGAATTAAGTAAAAAAGTTTGGATTAGGGAACCCGATTCGGCCGCGATCATCGACCGGGAAACGATACCGATCGTCGAAGTTTTTGTTGCCGTCCGGCGCGCCGTCCGGGAAAGTCGTAGTGTCCGGATGAACCCGCGCGATGAATTTTTATACGGCGAAAAAGTGAAATATGATAATGATGGTAGTGCGCATACATATTACCGCCGCCAAAAAAAGGGGTATGATTTAGGTTCGTACGCGTCGGATATTTACGGGCGTCCGACTGGGACATATACGGCGGACGACAACACAGCGGAACGTGTTGAAACGCTGATAGGTCAGCTAAATCTAACGGCACGGCAAGCTATCATATTGGATTTACGTATGCGCGGCTACGGGTACGACGCTATCGCGTCGTATCTGGGAATATCGCGCGAAACCGTGCGCGATCACAGGCGGTATATCGCAAAAAAAGCGGAAAAAATCGGATTAAAACCATGACGGAATTTTTCTAAAAAAGGGGGTGTAACCCCCTTTTTTTTATATCCAGAAAACCGGCGAGCGATCGGAGAGGGAATGCCCCACGGGTTGTGGTATACAATGCCGGGGAAAACCGGCGAGCGATCGGAGAGGGAATGCCCCACGGGTTGTGGTATACAATGCCGGGGAAAACCGGCGAGCGATC
>CANPXG010000099.1 GCA_947585795.1 uncultured Clostridia bacterium | reverse complement strand
TTTCTTTTTCAATGCTCCACGCTGAAGCTACTGGAATCCACCTGCATAGCAGGTGGATTATTTTTACTGTGTCACATTTAAAAAGCAGGCGTTTTAAGCGCCTGCTTTTGCTTGAAGCATTTTCTTTATCATTTTTACATCAAACTCGAGAACGCCTACGCGTTCCTCAACGTCCTTGGCAACCATGACATTTTTAGCCAAATCAGTGTGATTTTCAAGAAGCAACTGAACCTTCTGCGCAATATCCGTTTCAACAAGATACGCCGTTTTCTTCAACGCCTCTATATCGTTTTGCATGGTGTCCATTTTACTTTCCATGGAATTCATCCTATTTTCCATGGCATCCATTTTGGAAACCAACAATTCAAGTATTTCTCTGTCAGTCATAATATCACCGCCTCATCACAGATATATTATCACATTTTGTTTATAATTTCAAGATATTTTTTAGGACTTGGCGGAAGTTATTGTAACGGTTTACGTCTTACCGTCCAAACATCATTTCTTCTTTCTAAACGCGAATATCTTCATAAACACAAACGTGACGGGCACACCGATAACCGCCGCTATCGCGTATGCTATTATCGGGCTTCCACCGACGAAGCGGTCGAACAGCCACACTATAACTGTCTGTATAATGAAATTCGGTATATACGATATGAAAAATTTCACAAACCTTACAAAGCTCAATCTTTCCTTGAACGTGAGGAAGCTGTTTAACAGGTACGACACCACGTTCGAGGTTATATACCCCGGGAAGAACGCGAGCGTCGTGTCGGGTATAAAGAGCGAGTAAATCGTCGAGAAAATCACGTTACTGAGCGTATTTATAACGCCGACAATAAGAAACGCCAAAAACTCACGCGTAAAAAACATTTTTAATTTCGACGGCTTATACTCGTCCCACGGCAAAACAGCGTCCCCTTTCACGATGTACGCCGCGTCCGCGATATTCGCAAGCGGCGCGTCGGATAGGGAATCGGAGTAAAATTCGTTGCAGCGCGCGTCGGGCATGACCTCGTTAAGACGCTTTACCTTTTCCTCACCGTGACAGTTCACGCCCGTATACCTTCCGTCATACTTATCCACCCTCGACGCGATAAGATACTTTATACCAAGCCTTTCACATACCGGCGCGAGCAAAAACTCGGGCGACGCGGAAATTACGACATCGTCCTCTTTTTGTCTTTCACGGTACCATTTCTTCACGTTATTCTCATGCTTGTCCCAAAAGCCGTCCGCCGCCGCGTCAATGTCGGGCACGCGCCTTAAAAAGCGGTACATCGTTTGCTTAAAGCGCGTCTTTGTCACAGCGCCCAAGATGTACAGAAAAAAGCTCCACGCCATACGCGGCACGTCAAGAAGCATTTTCGGATATTTTTTAAGACAGTAAAAGTAAAAATCCCTCGTACTGTCACCGTTATAAATCGTTTCATCAAAATCGTATATATTCAAAACCGTTCCTCCTTAACCGAGCAGCACTACCGCCATAGCCGAAATACCCTCACCGCGTCCTTCGAAGCCCAGCTTCTCCGTCGTAGTCGCCTTCACGCTCACCGCGTCTATGTTAACGTCCAAATCTGCGGCGACATTCGCGCGCATCTCGTCAATATACGGCGACATTTTGGGCTTTTGCGCCACTATCGTTATATCGGCGTTTACGACCTTGTATCCTTTGTCCCCCACAATTCTCATAACCTCACGCAAAAGCACGCGGCTCGAAGCGCCCTTATATTTCGGATCCGTGTCGGGGAAATGCTTTCCTATATCACCCATAGCCGCCGCGCCGAGTATCGCGTCCGACAGCGCGTGAAGCGCCACGTCCGCGTCACTGTGACCGAGCAGCCCCTTTTCATACGGTATCTTTACGCCGCATATTATGCAGTCACGCCCCTCGACGAGCCTATGCACGTCGTAACCCTGTCCGATTCTCATATTTCACCGCGCCTTTCCAGTATTTTTTCCGCTATTATCATATCCTCGGGAGTCGTGATTTTAATATTGTCATAACTGCCCTCGCTGATCCTTACCTTCACCCCGTACCTTTCGGCGATCATACAGTCGTCCGTCGCGTCAAAATTATCGTCCGACGCTCTTTTATGGAGCGAAAGTATCTCGTCAAGGCGGAACGTCTGCGGAGTTTGTATAAGGTACGTATTTTCCCTGTCCACCGTACCTTCTATAAATCCGCCGCGCGCGCTTTTCAAGGTGTCCTTGCACTTTACTCCCGCAGCCGCCGCGCCGAAGCGGACACAAGCGTCTATGGACGCGTCTATCTCCTTATCCGTAACGAGCGCGCGAGCGCCGTCATGTATAAGCACGATATCGCCCGACGCTTTTTTAAGACCGTTATACACCGATCGGCGGCGCGTTTCGCCGCCCTCCGTGACGCATTTTACCTTTGACGCGCATCGCGCGATTTTTTCACAGTCACAAATATCGTTTTTCGCGGCGACGAGAACTATCTCGTCCACCTTCTCGTTTCGTTCAAACGCCGTAAGCGTGTAGTAAAGTATCTCCCTGCCGCCTATTTTTAAGAGCAGCTTGTTTTTGTCCGCGCCCATGCGCGTACCCTTGCCGCCCGCGACAATAACAGCCGTAATTTTCATATTACCCTCCGTTTCACGCCGTGCTCCCGAAAAAGAAACAAGCACATTCCATTTACGAAATGTGCTGTTTTTCTAAACCAGTGCTTCCACCGTGTCATTCATGATGCTCTCAATATCGCTTATATCCGCAACCTCCGAAAGCACAAGCTCGCTCACCACGATTTGCTTCGCGCTGCCGAGCGTCTTTCTTTCGCTTGTGGAAAGACCTTTCAGCTTGTCACGGTACATAAGCTCCTTAACTACAAGAAGTACCTGATAAATATCTCCCGACTTTACCTTTACGAGATTATCTCTTTGACGCTTATTCCAGTTGTTGTCGTCCTCGACAGCCGCGTCACGGAAACATTGAAGGACCTTACGCGCCTCCTGTTTGTCTATAATCGGGCGGATACCTATGCTGTCAACACTCTCAATGGGCACATTCGTCACCATGTTTCCTATCGCAAACCTGACAACGTAGTATTTGCGCTTTTTGCCGACAACTTCCATTTCTTTTATCTCTTCTATTGTACCGGCACCATGCATGGGGTGTACGACCTTATCGCCGACGCAATACATTTTTTTACCGCCTTTCCGTCTTTGGATATAACTGTCCTTATATGCCTATTATAGCACATTTTTACGCAAAAGTCAAACTTTTGAACGTCTTAAAATGCGGTTTTTTACACCTTTTTTTCAAAAAATAACGCCTTTTACCTCAAAAATGTTTTTTCGTAAAACAAAAATACCGCGGAACGTTTTGTCCCGCGATATTTTTTTACATTCCCGGTATGAATAATCTTTCTCCCGCCTCCAATTTATCCTCCTCGCTCATATTGTTAAATTTCAGTATCTCGTCGCGCGGCACCGCGTAACGCTTCGCCACCTCCCACAAATCGTCGCCGCGCTGCACAAAGTAGATAACAATCCCCTTCTTCTCCTTCTGTTCCGGTTCCTCCGTGACAACGTCGTTTATAAGCTCTATCTTACGCTTTCTGATTATGTTCGCGTTGAGCGCGAGTATGCACCTTAATTCGATCTCACCCGCGACGTTCAGATTGTACGCGGTATGCTTTACCTCGGCTTTGATTTCGGGAACAAGATCCTCCTCCTCACTCTCACAGTCCATGAGATAACTGAACGGAATATCCTTCTTCATACTGTACACCGGTGTTTCGGCGCTGTCGGTAAGGTAGAGAATATACGCCTCGATCGTTCCCTCGGTCACAAGCTTACCGCCGCTAAGCTCCGCCTTTGTTATGTACGGACGCGTTATCACGTCGTAAATTCCCGATATGCCAGGCGCGCCCTGCGCCGTTTCCACCATTTCACGTATCGTGTTCTGTGTGAACGGACGCGATACGATTTCCTCAAGCTCCACCTCCTCTTTTAAAAGCTCGGTTTTCATAAACGGCTCGTAACAGTCGCAAATCATGTCTATAGACACGTTCTCCGTCGCTTTGATACGCGCGGCGACGGTTATTTCAAGGTCGAGTATACGGCGGTCGCCGTCGTTATCCTCGATAACGTCGTAACGTATTTCGGATATGGTGTAGTCGATGTCGCATATCGTTTCATCACCCGCGTCGTCGCACTCAAACACCTCGGTAAACGGTATTTCCGTTTCCATCGACTGTACCTTGCAGTCGGGATCGGTATACAGCGCGGACACGTTCACCGCGCCCTTGGCGACGATTTTCCCCGGTATACTCTTATACTCCGTGTCGGTCACCCGCGCGTCCACCTTCAATATCTCGTTTATCGACGCGTGACCGCCCGGTACCTGCGCGCTCTCCTTAAGTACAAAGTCCGTTTCCGACAGATCCACGCAATTTTGCAGCTTCACGTTTTCACGCAAAAGCTCCGCGCTGCCGCTGTCGGACGCTTCCACTGCTATCTCAAGATTTTTCTCGGCTATTATCTCATAATCAACGCCGACCATCACCTTGACGCGCAGCTTACGGCTGTTTATAAGCGAAAACTCGGCTCTGTCAACGTTCGACGCGACATCCGCCGTCATACCGACGCGTATATCCTGACTGTCCACATTTTGCGTAAAGTCAAACGAGGTTATGATACTCTTTATCTTCTCCCTCTCACTGTCGGGTATGTACAAGATTTTTAAATCAACTCTGCCGCTTATCACCGTCCTACCGTCGCTTACCTCCTTGCCTGTCACGCACGACGACGCGTCGAGCTGCAATATCTTCAATATATCCGGGTTTACGTCGGGAACAATTATATCCTCGTCCACGAGCACCTGCGTGCCGCCTTTGCAGCTTACCTGCTTTACCGTTACGTTTTCTTTTACCAATTCCATAACTTTGTCCTCCAAAATACAAAAATAAAAAAATTCTCATAGTATAGACTATGAGAATTTTTACGAATTATTACTTATTGATCTTTGCTCACGCTTTTTTTATGATTTCCTTCCACTTTTCATACGCTGCGTCCCAAGCCTCGCTGTCCTGCGGCTCGTAGGTCGCGATGTCGAAGGAGTTTCTTACGACCTTACGTCCCTCGTTTATATCCTTTATCGCGCCCATAGCCATCGCCTGCACGATCACGTTACCGATACTCGTCGCCTCGACGGGACCGGCGCTCACCGTTCTCTTCGTGGCATTCGCGGTGAACTGACAAATCATCTTATCCTTAATACCGCCGCCCACGATATTTACGACATTATACTTGTTACCCGTAACAGCCTCCATACCCTCGACGGTCTGACGGTACTTAAACGCAAGGCTCTGCGCGATACATCTTACAACGTCGCCCTTCGTTTCGGGCACCTTCTGACCTGTTTTCGCGCAATAATCCTTAATACGCTTGGGCATATTGCCGGGCGTTTGGAACGCGGGGTAGTCGGGGTCTATAAGGCTCGCGAACGGCTCGGCTGCGTTTGCCTGTCTTTCGAGCTCGTCAAAGCTCAAAAGCTCGCCCTCTCTGTCCCACTGACGGCGGCTCTCCTGAATGAGCCACAGTCCCATTATATTTTTAAGGAAGCGTATCGTCTTATTCACGCCGCCCTCGTTTGTGAAGTTGTACTCGAACGCGCCGTCGGACGTGTTGGGCTTGTCAAGCTCCACACCCATAAGCGACCACGTGCCTGACGAAATATATATAAAGTCCTTCTGATCCACAACCGGCACTGACGCAACCGCGCTGCCCGTGTCATGCGACGCGACCGCCACAACGGGGACCTCCGCAATACCAAGCTCCTCCGCAAGCTCCTTTTTAACCGTTCCGACGATCTCACCCGGGAATATAACCTCGGTCAGAATGTCGGTCGGTATACCCATTTTCTCGAGCATATCGTAAGACCATTCGTACTTCTCACTGTTATAGAACTGCGTTGTGGACGCGTTTGTGTACTCCGTCTTTTTAACGCCCGTGAGGAAGAAGTTAAAGAG
>CANPXG010000098.1 GCA_947585795.1 uncultured Clostridia bacterium | reverse complement strand
TCTTTAGATACAAACATATACCAAACCACGATAGAAAAAGACGGTGATGGTGAGGACGACTCCACCGTATACTACGGTGATTGCACCGGTGACGGAACAAATGTTCTCGGTAATTCTCTTTATGGTGTAAGCACGGCTGACCCTGAATTGCGCCGTATGGAAGGCGATAAAGTCGAATGGTGGTTAGACAGTGACGGTACATTGACTTTTAAAGGTCAGGGCTGTATAGCGAATTATAGTGGAAGTACGGCTCCGTGGAATGCTAATGTTCGTGTGCCTTATCCCGTGAAGAATATTGTAATTGAGGAAGGTATAAGATTTATCGGAAATTATGCTTTTAAGGATTTGCAAGAGATAGAAAGCGTAAAATATCCTGAAAAATCGCTGCTTGGCATTGGTTGGAATGCTTTTGATAATACCAGTATACATGAATTTAATGTACCTGACAGTGTAAAGTTTATAGATGTTGCAGCTTTTAAAGATTGTAAAAATCTGTTATCTGTAAAATATGATACACCTGAAGATGAGGCAAAGGAAAAAAGAACATTGAAATTACCAAGTTCTTTAATATTTCTTGGCAGTTCAGCTTTTATAAATGATATATATAGCCAATGTAGTATTTCCTTCAACATTAAATCATGTTAGTTGGCATGCTTTTGACCATACGACATTTGGAACGTTTTTCAACGAAGAAGAACCATATAAATTTCCTGATACTATTAAATATATTGGCGAGTCTGCTTTCTACAATACAGGACTTAAAAATATTGAGATAGCGGGAGATGTAACATTGGGAAGTTCTGCATTTGAAAGTACGCCTTTAAAGAAAGTTAAACTGGATGATGGTATAACCACAATTCCAAGTGGGTTATTTAGAGGTTGTAGAGTACTTACAGATATTGATATTCCAAATAGTGTAACGGAAATCGGTGCGGGTGCTTTTAAAGATTGTATTGCTTTGACAACAATAGATATACCGGACAATCTTCAAAAGCTTGGTAATGAGGCGTTCTCGTACTGTTCAAAGCTGACAGAACTCAATTTGCCTGCATCTGTTGAAGAAATAACGGGAAACCCTGTTGTTTTCTGTTATGATTTGGACAGCATAAATGTAGACACGGGTAATGAATATTACGAAAGTGAAGAAGGTGTACTGTTTTCAAAAGGGTTGGAAACATTGATAAGCTATCCTATTTGGGGCAAAGAAGACGAAGAATATACTATGCCGGAAGGTGTAAAAACAATAGGGCGAAATGCGTTTGCGGTATTAACAGATAGCGTAAATGAGTCTATTGAAAAAGCTAAAGAACACGAAATAAAGTTAAATACCGTTAATTTTGCTGATACAGTAGAAAATGTTGATAATGCTGCTTTTCGATTTTTGTATAGCCTAACAACGGTTAAATTTAATACAGGACTTAAAAAAATAGGCGAGAATGCGTTTTTATATTGTGAAGGTCTGACAAGCATTGAATTACCCGATACAGTAATATCTTGCGGCAGATATGCGTTTCAAGGCTGTAAAAATGTTGCTACATTAACACTATCTACTAATATGCCAACCATAGACAATTCATTCGGTGATATAGGTATAGTAGAGTTAAATATTCCTGAAGGTGTAGAATTGATAGATACGTATGCTTTCAGTGGTTGTGACAATTTGACAACTATTCATATGCCCGACACACTTAAAACAGTAGATTGGTATGCGTTCTACGGGTGTGACAATGTAACAAAAATCAATATACCGAAAAACCTGACCGAAATCGGATGGGATGCTTTCCCATTCGATTGTATCGAAACAATCGACATCAACTCTGAAAACACTACATTTGAGATGGATGGTAGCGGCGCGGCTTTAATCAATAAGACGACAGGAACATTGGTTACATATTTACCAAAGAAACGCGGGGAAACAACAGAATATACCATACCTGAAAATGTTACATCAATAGCCGACAGTGCTTTTAAAAGAACTCAGTTGGAAAGTATAAACTTCAACAATGTTGAAGTTATAGGACGTGAGGCTTTTAGAGATTCCGATATTCAAAATATAGTATTTTCCGATAATCTTCAAACAATCGGCTATGCTGCTTTTGATGGGTGTACATCTTTACAAGGCTGTAATGATACAACAGAACTCATATTCCCTGCATCGTTAAAGAGTTTGGGGCAGCTTTCGTTCTCACAAATCAGCCGTATAAACAGTTATTCACCGGTTGGGAATATTACGAAAGTAACATTTGAGTCACAGCTTGACCCTGAAACTGACAGGAATCTTGTGCTTGAAAATCATCAATATATATTTAGCAGCAGCAGTAGTCTGCGGTCTAAATCTAACGATGCCTTTACAGGACAGGGTAGACTTCAAGAAGTAGATTTCGGAAACAGAATAATTAAATCCAATATGCGTGTATTCGGCTCATGTAAGGCGTTGACTTCCGTGGATATGTCGAAAGCAAATGTTACGCTTATAGACCAGAATATGTTTGAGAACTGCTCGGAACTGGCAGATATTAAGCTTTCGCCAAGTATCATGAATATCAACAACAATGCTTTTATAAACGATAAAGCATTGACTGAAATTTCGCTCCCGTGGAGTATACGTAATGTATCGCTTAATGCGTTTGAGAACAATACATCGCTTGAAAAGATAAAGGTACGCAGATTTAAGCTGCCGTATATCATTGAGAACGGTGACTCAAACAGTGCCGGAGCGAAAGTTGAGTATGTTGAAGGTGAATACCCCGAAACCTATTATAAATTTACGGGTGCTATGCCAAAGCCGGTCGTTACTCTGGACGGCGTTGACTTAGTTCAAGGTGAAGATTATACTGTCGAATACGGTGAGTTGGACGAACAGAACAGAATGACCGTTATTATTCAGGGCGTTCCCGGCAGTGTAGGCGGTTATGCGGTTGATACCATTGAACTTATCCCTGATAATATATCGAGAGCCACATACAGCGAGGTAGGTCCCTTTACATATACCGGCGACCCGTTTGAACCTGAACCGGTCTTAACATATAACTACTTTGAGGACGGTCCCGGTGTATTGGTTAAAGATGAGGACTATACGCTTACATATGAAACCAACAAAGACGCAGGTACAGGCAGAGTGGTTGTACATGGTAAAAAGCGGTTTACAGGTGAAATGACTATACCGTTTACCATTAACAGACGTGATATAAATGAGGCAGAAATTACCAAAATACCTACACAGGACTATACAGGTAATTCTATTACACCGAACCCGACTATTACATACGCCGGTCATACTTTGATACAGAATGTTGATTATACATTATCTTATTCGGAAAATACGACCGATGTAGGTGAGGTAACTATTACCATTATGGGTATCAATAACTTTGATGGTACGGTCAATACATCATTTACTATTGAACCTGACCTGAATATTACATATCACGGCAGGGTTCTTGAAAAGAATACAGACTATACGCTTGAATATCGTGATAACACCGAGGTAGGTCTTGCAACGGTAGTTATTACGGGTATAGAAGGTTCAGGCTTTACAGGTACGACCGAGGCTAACTTCAACATTATACGTTGTCCCATATCCAAAGCCTCGGTAGATACTCCCTACGATGCCGTATATACAGGGTATGAGATAACGCCTGACTTGAATATAACCTATAACGGCATGGCGTTACAGAGGGGTAAAGACTATACTCTTTCATATAAAGAAAACATCAATGCGGGTATGGCAGAGATAATTGTTACCGGTATAGGCAACTATACAGGAACACGCAGCACGAACTTCGGTATCGACCAAAGGGATATATCGGAAGCTGACGCAACAGAGATAGCGAACCAGTTATATACCGGTGACTTGATTACGCCTGAACCTACATTATCGTATAACGGTAAGACTCTTGTAAAGGGTGTAGATTATGTTCTGTCATATACAGAAAACAGAAATATAGGTACAGCAACGATAACAATAGCGGGTAACGGTAACTTTAAAGGGACAAAGACCGTTACGTTCAAGATTGAAGCGTCGAACATTAAAGATGTTGTCATTTTGGACATTCCCGACAAGATATATACGGGACATGAGATAACACCTGACCCGACCATCATGTTTAACGGGCGTTTATTGGCAAAAGACCATGACTATACGCTTAGTTATGTAAATAATGTTGAAGTGGGAACGGCTACGGTAACAATTCAAAGTGTAGAGGATTCCGACTTCTTCGGTACGGCTACAAAGACGTTCCAAATTATACCGCGCCCCATCGGCGATGCAACTATATCATTACCGGGACATGAAACATATACCGGTGATGCGATAGAACCGCATTTGTCAATTACATATGAGGATATAGAACTTGTAGAAGGTAAAGACTATTCTATATCATATGATAATAACACAAATGTCGGTGTAGCCGAGATAATCATAAACGGTAAAGGTAATTTTGAGTCGTCACGGCATACCATATTTACCATTGTACCGAGAGATATAAAGGAAGCGGATATTACCGATATACCTGCACAGCACTACACAGGCGACGTATTACAGCCTAAACCGACTATCTCATATAACGGTAAGACATTAGAGGAAAATATCGACTATATTCTGGTATATTCCAACAATGTAAGAGAGGGTAATGCAACCGTAACAGTACGTGGTGTAGGTAACTTTACCGGTATGGACATGAAAACATTTAAGATTGAGTCGTCCGGCGTAGAAGGTATCGTAGTTCTCGGTATACCCGACCAACAGTATACAGGGCATGATATAACGCCTGACCCGACTATCTCATTCCACGGCAGAACACTTACGAAAGACACTGACTACACATTAGAGTATGAGAATAACAGGAATGTAGGACGTGCAAAGGTCAAGATAACCGGCGTTTCAGGTTCGGGCTTTGACGGAACAACAACCGTTGAGTTTAATATCACGCCGAAACCTATCGCTGACGCGGCTATTACACTGCCTGAACATCATACATATACAGGTGACCCCATAGAACCTGAAATGGAAGTCACCTTAGACGAGCTGACACTTGAAAAGGATAAGGACTACACGGTCGATTATGATGATAATACACGTGTAGGTACTGCGGAAGTGGTTATTACCGGTAAGGGTAATTTTGCAGGGACACGGCATACTGTATTTGCTATCATGTCTTGTGATATAGCTGATACGGATATAGACGAGATACCCGCACAAGACTATACGGGCTATCCTGTCACTCCAAATCCTCATATTACGTATAACGGGAAAGAGTTATTATTCGGTCGTGATTATACATTACGGTATGATAATAATATAGACATGGGTGACGCATCTATTACTATTGCAGGTAATGGTAACTTTACCGGCTCGGTGGATATGACATTTACTATATCCGAAATGGATATTGAATACGTTGATATTGCACCTATACAATCTCAAACATATACGGGTTATGAGATAACTCCCGAACTGTCTATCACATTCCACGGCAGAACGCTTGTTAAAGGGTTAGATTATGACGTTGAATTTGAGGATAACAGAGATGTAGGCACTGCAACGGTAACTATTACAGGCAAACCCGAAGCGGGTATTATTGGGTCGAAGGAAACGACGTTTGAAATAACGCCTGCGTCTATAACATCTGCGAAGGTATCTTCCGTACCTAAACATGAGATTTATACCGGCGACCCGTATACACCTGAACCTACGCTCGTATTTAACGGTATTGAACTTATAAAGGACATAGACTATATTCTTGACTACTCAAATAACGTAGACGCGGGTGAGGTTGTTATAACCATCACAGGTATGGGTAACTTTGAGGGTACAATGACGGAAACATTCGTGATAGAGGCTGTATTGATAACCAATGTTGAAGTTGAAAGTATTGACGCAGCAACATATACAGGTGAGGCTATCACGCCTGAACCGGAAGTGACCTATGAGGGTGACGTACTTACGCCGGGTGAAGATTACGTGTTAGAATATGATAATAACTATAACGCAGGTACGGCTATGGTTATCATACGCGGCGTGGGTAACTTCACAGGCACTACGAACAGAGTATTTACTATCAATCCGCAGCTTATAGGCAACACGGATATGAATATTGAAGATGTTGAGTTTACGGGCTATCCGCAAGACGGACATCTGACCCTGACCTATGGCGATTATACCTTGATAAAGGATAAGGACTATACAGCATCGTTTATAAACAACATCAACGTAGGTAATGCGACGGCGATTATATCGGGTATAAACAACTTTGCGGGCAATCAGACCTTAG
>CANPXG010000097.1 GCA_947585795.1 uncultured Clostridia bacterium | reverse complement strand
AAGTCCCAAGGCTTTGAAATGTACTTTTTCTTGTTGTATGTGAATGTCAATACTCTTTGCATAGTAAATCTCTCCTTTGATAATTGATATAATAAATAAAAATTACAGGGGACACTAAAACTTTAGCGTCCCCATTATGTTTTTATTCGCCGGCTTCCGGCTTCCAGTTCAGGCTCTTGAACCATTCCGTTTCAAGCGTTTCTTTTGTTACCGTTTCCGGCAAATCCGTCTCGTCGATGTACTCATAATAATTGTTGTCGTAGTCACGTGCAACCGCTGTAAACGTCGCCTTTGCTGTCTGCTTGTCTACGCTGCCTGTCGAAGGCTTTGTTTTGCCGCCGACGTTTGACGCGAACGAATACGATCCCTTGAAATAACGCACATAGCGGTATGTGCCATCCGACTTCAATGTGCGCCACGCCACGCCGAAGTATTTTGTCGGCATATTTGTTCCGACGGTAACCAGACCGTTTTCCATTTCCAGACCGCGCCACATCGCGTCTACCTGGGGCGGTATGTCCGCATTTGTGATGTCGTGTCCGATGTTTTCAATGTAGGTATCAGCGACGTATGCGCCGTTATCCGCGTCAAATACATCACTGCCGCCGCTGTCCGACGGCGCGATTTCCACCGTACCGCGCAGACTGTACGCTTCGCCGTACTCCGCGCCCTCCGCCGTGTCCGACGTAAGCGGGAAAAATGTATACTTGTCCACACCTATTGTAGGCAAGGGTTTTCTGTTTGTTTTTGCCATTTATTATTCCTCCTCATCATTATAGAAAATAGATTTGCTAAATCGCATTGTTTTGTGGTACACACCGCCGTCCGGCGGCATATCCCGCGAAAATTCACGGTACCACCCGTTATTTTGCATAGCCGCGTCCACCTTGACCGCCAGCCGCGAACACTCTCCGCCGCCGCTGCCCCACACGTCCACGACCACCGTCGAAACCTGCGCCTGCTCTGCGTTGTCGTAGCGCATACCCGTTGTAGTCGTTAGCTCGTAATAGCTCAAAATCGGCATATTGTTAAATTCGTTCGGATAATAATACGTAACCTTAACGCCGTCGATCCCGCCGAGGATTTCACGCACGATTTTATTTACATCAACCATTCACCGTCACCTCATTTAACATTACTTCATGCCCCGCGTCCCAGTCTGCGACGTAAACCGCCTCGAAATACCGACCGCCGACGCGGAGCAGCGCGCCCTCTTTGATGTTGTCGTTTGTCTTGCAGAAAAACCGCTTTTGACACTCCCGCGCCAACCCGTATTCTGCCTTTAACAGCTCGCCGCTATAGGGCTGTAAATCGCCTGTTACGCGGTCGATTTCCGTGAGGGTATAGGTATTCTCATAGTCGTCGTAATCGCCTTTTTCGACGATTACCGCCTCCGTTTTCGCGAATATATCAAACACATTTGCATATTTTTCCAACATCGGACGGCACCTTCCCTCTGCGGTTTACAAACGGCTTTAATCGGTCGTAATAATTCGTCAGGAAATCGCCGTCGGGCGTTTTACTGTCAAACGATACCGACCGCTGTCCCTCGGATATGCTCTTGACGATTTCCGGTGCGCTCTCGCCGCCGTAACCCTTCGCGCGGTACATATCCGCCGCGATAACCGGTACAAGGCTTTCGAGCGGTCGCGGCAAAAAGCATATACGGCAGTAACCTAAAATAAGGTTTACTACGTCGTCAATCAAAAAGGACAAGAGCTCATCCTTGCTCTCGTCCGTTATTCCTAAGAGCATTTTAAGTCTCTTTAACAGTTCCGCCGTCTTTTCCTGCTCCATTCTTACCACCCCGTTTCGGCGCTGTTACCTCTTTGAAACCCTCGGCTTTAAGCTTGTCGCGCTCCTTCTCGGTTTCAACATAGCGGATTACATTCAATCGTTCCATTTTATACATGACGCTCACCTCTTACTGAGTGTTTACGATAATGCGGTCAAACTGATTATCCAGTATCCACAAATCGTGGTACTTTCTGTAATCGAGTTTCCACGCGTCCGCCTTCTGGTTTGTGTTCGGGTCGAATATGCGGATTTTGTCGGTCTTGGAAACCGCAATCGCCGTATCGCGAGCCTGAATGATCCAGTTTATAGCCTTTGCGCTCTCGTCCGCCTTAAAGCCGCCCTTTGTCTGGTCGGGTTCGCCGGAGGTCTTGCCGTCATAGAATACAAACTTTGTCTGCATTCTCGCCGACGGTACCTTGATTATAGGCACACCGTCGAGCGTGCGTACCTTTGTGCTGATGTCGCCGCGCTTGAAGTCGCCGGTATCAAGAACCTTTGCGATTTCCTTTGAGCCTTCAAGGATAGCCGCCACCTGCATGGACATCGAGAGTACAAGCGGGATTTCGCCCGCCACATCGTAAATCTTGTATATGTCCTCACGCAGCTTTGTGAGAATGTCCGACGCGTCCGGTGTATAGCTCTCTGTCGCCTTGCCCTTGTCAATCGCCTGTGTCGCGATAGACGAATAGCGGTAAGCGTCGATTTCGGGGATAACCCGTGTACGCTGAAACTCGCCCATGACGCTCGCCGCCGTCGCAACGAACGCGGTCTCGTCAACGTCCATAGCGTCAAGCTGGAACGTGCGACCTCTGTCCTGCGTGAGCTTTTTTGTCTCCCATTCGAGCGTTACCGAACCCTGCACGAAACCGTTGTCGCGGTCATAGTTACCCAGACCGTCCATTGATAACTTCGGTATTTTTACCTCGTTGCCGCCGCTGTACTTCACTCTGGACGAATTAAGCTCCATCCAGCCGGAAGTCGCCTCGGCGACGACCTGTCTGTCAAGCTGTGTCTGCGTAATTTTCGCAAACTCCAATGTGTTTATAGGCATTTATTTCACCTGTCCTTCCTTAAAATCCCTGTGTGATATTACTCTTAATAATGTCTGCCATAGACGCGCTCGGCGGTGTTCCGCCGCCCGTTTTGGGCGGTTTGCCTTTGAGCCGCGTATTTACCGCCTCCTCGATAGCCGCGTTCCAATCTTTTGTAAACGCGTCTATATTCGCCTTTGTTTCCTCCGCGTCCTTGCCGCAGACGAGCTCCGCGAAATTGTCGGAAACACCGACCGCGCGGAGCTGTTTCGCCGCTTCATTCACGAGCATTTCACGGTCGAGCGCGGCTCTGTCGGCGTCAAATTTCTCGCGGTCAATACGAAACTGCTCCTTCTCGCGCTCCTCTTTACTGAGCTTCGCGAGCCTTTCCGCCTCGGAGCGTTCCCTATCCCAGCCTTCTTTTGCCGCCTTTACCGCCGCCGCTACCGCCTTATCAATGTCGGTCTGCGTGAATTTCTGCTCAGGCGCGGGCGGTTCTGTCGGGTCTGCCGGCTCGCCCGGTGTGGGCGGTACGGGAGGCTCCTTCGGTTCTGTCGGTTCGCCCGGCGTGGGGTCTGTCTTTGTAGGATCGTCCATAATAATTCTACCTCCTTAAAATTTTTTGTATAAAAATATGAGCGTTTCATCTTACCACGCTCAAAGAATATTAAATTTGTTTTGCTACGTCATACCCTCACATCCTTTTTCCCATTCGATTGGGATTTTTGGTATTATAAAAGCACGTCCGTTTGAACGTGCTTTGTAAACTGTGTTAATTTGTAAATCCGTTCTTAAACGCCTCGATAATTTGCGGGATGTTGTTTTTCAGTGCCGGAACAAGAAACGGCTGCGGCGCGTGTCCCGACGTGGTATAAAACCTACCGCCGCTGTAATACGTCCAGTGCTTTTTGGTAGTGTGCGCGACGGATTTATCGCCCTGCGCTCCCGTTCCAAATTCAACATACGGCGCATACTCGACATTCGTTCCGATTACCGCGCTGTCGCCCTCGACCGTGCTTGTAATGCTACCCTTTAGCCGTCCCGTACTGTCTGGACTGGGGCAATTCATCACCGCATCGGCGCGCACAACCTCGCCCGCCATAGCGAGCGCGTTCTGTAATTTTCCGCCGCTTACAAGGTTCTGCAGCGCGTTTATAACGCCGTCCACACCCTCAATACTTATTTGCATAACCCTCATTCCTTCCATGCAAAAAAGCACACCTCCCATAAAGAAATGTGCTTGTATGCTGTATTTTGTTGAATACAATATATCAATACCACGCTTGAACGCACTCACGAGGCAGCGTTTTTTCGGTTACTATCTTTTGTATTTTTGATTTTGCCATATTAGCATAGTATTGATTACTGTCTGTTTCTGCGTGTTTTTCAACATGAATTGTATTGTCCTTGCTGTTGTATGCTATTATCCCTTTTTTACCCTTGCCCTCCGGCTGGTATCCGTAGCGAATAGTATCTCCGTCAAAGTACATTAAGGTTAAGACATTCATTTTTTCGACCTCCAATCATCAACCGCTTTTTTATAATTATATAACTCCTGTGTCTTTTCATGTGCTTCAACATATGAAAGACCTTCATCTATCATTAGTTTATGTTCATAATACTCATGCTGCAGCAAAATAAGATCCTTTTCCTCAATATTCTTTCCCTCAATTAAATTTTGCCATGAAACAGCAATATCATAATTGGGATAAAATGTTGTAGGTTCTTCTTCGCCCAAATCATATTTATTTATAAAAATGTGATTTTTTATTGTTTCAATGTCTTGTTCTGAATACCCCGTATTCATCGCTATTGCCGATATATCGGATTTGCGTTTTCTTATTTCAGTATAGTATCGGTTAGCATGTTCCTCACAACGTGCAAAATCTTTATCGCTTTCAGGATTAAGCGCACCGTAAAAAGCTCCGCTTTGCATAATTCTCTTTTCACTCCCTGTCTTTATTATACCACTTCCACCCGAATTGTCAACAACTTTCGTCTCTTTCGTCCGCACCTCTTTGACGTGCGTTTCCATAGCCGCCTTTTGTTCCGGCGTGAGGCTCTCCTGCCATTCCTCAAACGTCATATTGCCGTCAACCTTGTAATTTTTGCCCGTTGCGGGATCGCGGGCGATACGCGTTTTTGATATAGCGTCCGCCATGACAGTTGTACAGCGACAATTCGGATGCATCGGCGGATAATTCACTCCTTCGCGGGCGTCGGCGACGTCAAACACTTTGCCGTCAAGACCGCCGCACGTCTCGCACGTCCTCTCCGACAGTGCCGCCACAAATCGGTATTTTTTAATCCCTATTTCGTCATACGCCGCCTTTTGCCCCGTATTCATAAAATGCGCCGTCTCTGTTCTTACAAGCCGCGTAGTGGAATATAATACGCCGTCCGCGCCCTCGCTTTTGACGTATTCCTCTAACTGCGCCGCCATGCGGTTTACGCTGTGTCCCGCCATTATGCCCGTCGTAACGGTGTTCTGTACCGCCTCGGTAAACCTGTCATTGTGGTTCCATATGCGGTCGCTGTAATTCGCGCCGTTCCACGGTTCTCGTAATGCCGCGTTGATTGCGCGTGTCGGCAAAAGCGAGAAATCTATACCGCAGTTTAAGCCCTTCGCTATATTATACACGTTAGTGTAATACGACTTTTGCAGCGTCCTCGTGTAAAACAGCTTATGCGCCGCAACCGCTGTATTCGCAACGCGTGTCATTTCTGCAAGTATGCGCGACTTAACACCTTCTAAGCGGCTTATTCGTGCTCCGTAAGCCTGCGCGTTTACCCTCGCGAGTATTTCCGCCCGCCGTTCGATGTCCGTCGTTTCCTCGAACAGCTGCATAAGTTCGGCGTAGGTCTTGTCGCTTTCCGCCGCGTTCAGCAGCTTTACCGCCTCGCCCTCGGGAATGTCCATAGCAACATACGCCGAGAACGTGTCGCGTATATCGGCGTTTATAGCCTCAATCGCCCGTTCATACTCTGCTATCATTTCTTCGCTGAGCTTTTCCGCGCCGTTTTGTAATTCTTCTTCCAGTGCCGCCGCACGCGCCGCCCAATATGCTTTACTCCTCATCGTCGTCTACACTATACCGCCGCCTGTCGCCCTTTGCCGCCGCAGCCGCGAACGCTTCCGACTTTTCGGCGGCTTCTCTTTTCACAAGCTCCGCTTCTTCAGCCGCGTCGGATATAAATGGCAGCTGTTCGAGTAATGTTTCGGTTGATACGACCTTCGTCAGATTATTTACCATTTGCGATATTTCCAATTCATTCGCCGGAAGATTACGCGTAAATACAACGTCAATCCTATGTATCGGCACATACGCCATCGCGCCTTTAAGCGACAGGAAATTGATATACAGTCCCAGGCGGCTCTTTAATCCCTTTGCTATCTGCCGTTCCTTGTTTTTAACGCTCTGCTCAAATCCCAGGAGCTTGTACTTTATCGCCACGCCGGAAAGGTTGTTGCCGAAGCTCTCGTCCGTAAG
>CANPXG010000096.1 GCA_947585795.1 uncultured Clostridia bacterium | reverse complement strand
AAATATGCTATAATAAAGATACCACAATTTACTGTCATAAATATTTATTATTTATGATACTGCTTTTTTAATATAATTTTTTAGGATATTCCTTATGGGAATATTCTAATTTGACATTGATATAATAAAGTTGCGCGTTGTAAAAATCAGAAAGGAATCCCCCAGTCAGCTACATTGACAGCCCCCTTTGACAATTGAACAACACGCTTTGCGTGTTGTAGGCGTGTTGCGCAGCAACAAACGCCGTAGTAAAGGGGCTCACGTAGGAACGAACCGTGTTCGCCCACAAAAAAAACGGGCATAGCCCGTTTTTTCACTCCTGCCTATCCAAAAACTCCCGTGCCTTCCTGATTGCCTTTTCAACGGTTTCCTTCGCCGGACCGCCGATGACTTTTCTGTCATTCACGCACGTTTCCATACTTATCGCGTCGTATATATCGCTCTCGATAATATCCGAGAACTCTCGAAACTCACTCATACTAAGCTCGTCGAGCGACTTGTCACGCTCGATCGCGTAGAATACCATACGCCCCACAACGGCGTGAGCCTCGCGGAATGGGAGACCTTTCTTAACGAGATAGTCGGCGACATCGGTAGCGTTCGTGAACCCGCCCTTTGAACCCTTAAGCATATTCTCCTTTTTTACGGTCATAGTCGCGATCATGTCACAGAACACCGGCAGACACAGCTTGACCGTGTCGATAGCGTCAAAAATCGGCTCCTTATCCTCCTGCATATCCTTATTGTACGCAAGCGGAATACCCTTCATCGTAGTCAAAAGCCCCATCAAATGCCCGTACACGCGTCCCGTCTTACCGCGTATAAGCTCCGCGACGTCGGGATTTTTCTTTTGCGGCATTATCGACGAACCGGTGGAGTACGCGTCGTCCGGTTCCACGAACGAGAACTCGTTGCTCGACCACAAAATAAGCTCCTCCGAGAACCGACTGAGGTGCATCATAACGATTGACAGACAGCTCGCAAGCTCGATCACAAAATCCCTGTCCGACACGCCGTCGAGCGAGTTTGCGGTAACAGCGTCAAAACCAAGCTGCTCCGCCACAAATTTACGGTCAAGCGGGTACGTCGTTCCCGCCAGCGCGCCCGAACCGAGAGGCATCACGTTTGTACGCGCGCGGCAATCCCTAAGACGGGACAAATCGCGCTTAAACATTTCAAAATACGCCATCAAATGGTGCGCGAACGTGACAGGCTGCGCTTTTTGCAGGTGCGTATAGCCCGGCATTATCGTTTCCGTATGCTCCGCAGCGAGGTCAACTAAGGTGTTCATCGCGTCGATAAGCATCTCCTCAATATCCGCCGTTTCGTCCATGAGATACATACGCATATCGAGCGCCACCTGATCGTTACGGCTCCTGCCGGTATGCAAACGCTTACCCGCGTCACCGATACGCTCAATGAGTATCTTTTCAATATTCATATGAATATCTTCCGCGTCCACCTCAAACTCGATCTTACCGTCCTCGATGTCGCTCAATATATTCCTAAGCTCCGCGATGATCTTGTCACTGTCCTCGCGCGGAATTATGTTCTGCTTACCGAGCATAGCCGCGTGCGCGATCGAGCCTTTAATATCCTGTTTATACATACGCTTATCAAAACGTATCGACGAATTAAAATCGTCCACTTTTTTGTCGGTGCTTTTCTGAAAGCGACCGCCCCATAACTTTGCCATTACAATTTCTCCTTTACCGTTTTACCTCTCATTAATTATACAATAAAAAGCGCGAAAAGTAAACATAAAAAATTAAAAAGCACTTTGCAAAAGAACTGCCTTACAGCTCGTTACGCGAAATAGACACGTAATCGTTCATAATTCTGTGCCCGAGCGTATGCGCGATTTGCGCGGCGCTGTAGCCGCGGTCATTGGTGAGGCAAAACGTAGCCGCGCCTATAATACCCGAGATGTAGTAGTTAATGATGATGTGCAGGTTGTAAAGCTTTTCTTCACTCATGGGCGCGTCCTTCGTGTGCGTGGCGTTCCTGAACAAATTTTCCTCCAGCAAATGGCGCAGCTTCTCAATAAACGTGCTGCTTCCGCCGGTACATATCAGACGCTTGAAAATATTTTTATTGTCAAGCATATACTGTATTGCTCTTTCAAGCTTTATCATAAATATTTTCTCGTTAAAATCGGAAATATTACCAAACTCGATCGACTGTGTCAGATTGTTTAAAAGCCTCTCCTCGACATAGTCGGCAAGCTCGTAAATATCGCAGAAATGTATGTAGAACGTACCGCGCGCAACGTCGGCTTTTTCCGTCACGTCCATAATAGTGATTTTTGAAATATCCTTTTTCTGAATAAGCTCCAAATACGCGCTCTCAAGCGCGGCGCGCGTTTTCCTCGCGCGTCTGTCCTCCTGCCTGACTTCCATTTTAACCACCTCTTTAGCCTATTATATTGTTAAAATACGAATTAGTCAAGCCGTATAATACAGAATTTAGTGAACAATTTTATACAAACTGTTCATTAATATACACTTTGAAGATAATTGAATATTGATTATTGCCCGTCACGGAATATAATTAAAAGTGGAATATTGGAAAAAAGGAGCGAACATGTTTATGAATAACGGCGTTATGTACAAAATATCAAAGCTTATTGTGGACCAAAGGCGCCTTATTATTTTTCTTTTTTTACTTGCGTGCGTCATTTCGGGAATACTTTATACGCATGTGCGCGTAAACAGCGACGTAGCCTCATACTTGCCCGACGAAACGGAAACGAGGATCGCCCAACGTATCATGGACGAGGAACTTGGCGTTTCGCCTATGGTAAATCTGATGGTGAACAATATTACATACGAGCAGGCGCAGGACGTGATACTGCCGATAATTGAGGACACCGAGGGGGTCAAATCGGTTTCCTTAAGCGATGACAAGCAGCATTACAACAACAGCGCCGCCATGTTTGACGTTTCTCTTGAGGACAATGACGACGTTGACGCGCTGCTCGCGGTCATAGACGACATAAAAGCGAATTTAAGCGACTACGACTGCTATTCAAATTCACCCAACATAAACGACAGTATGCAGCAGATTCAAAAGGAGCTGCCCCCTCTGCTTGTGGCGGTATTTTTGGTTGTGATCATCGTGCTTTTAATATCGCTCCAAAGCTACATGGAGGTCCTTATATTCCTCATGACGTTCGTAGCAGCGGCGGTGATAAACATGGGCAGCAACATTATTTTCGGCGAAATATCGTCGGTGACGCAGTCGATAGCGATAGTGTTGCAGCTTGCGCTGTCCATAGACTACTCCATAATACTTTTCGACCGTTTCGCGGAGGAAAAACGCGAGATGGACAGCTATCACGCGATCGTGACGGCGCTGTCAAAAGCGATAGTCGAGATAAGCTCGTCGAGCCTTACGACTATGGCGGGACTTGCGGCGCTCGTTGTTATGCAGCTTCGTATAGGAGCCGACCTTGGACTTGTGCTTTGCAAGGGAATACTGTGCAGCCTTTTATCGGTATTTTTACTGATGCCGGGACTTCTTATAATCTTTTCCGACAAGATAGAAAAGACACAGCACCGTTCGTTTATTCCCGACATAAAACCGTTCGCGTCGTTCGCGGTAAAGTTTCGCTACGTATTCGTCGCGGTATTCGTCGTAATGGCGGCGGCGGGCTGTGTATTTTCGAGCAAGTGCCCGTACAGCTTTAACGCGCTCGCCGTAAACACGGAAAATCCCTCCACGGAAAAGGAGATCGCCGTTTCAAGAATAGAAAACACGTTCGGACCTACCGAGCTTGGCATGATAATAGTACCCTCGGGCGACGCGGACAAGGAAAAAATTCTTTTAAACCGCGTGTCGGAGCTTGAAAACGTAACCGAGGTCACGGGACTGTCCACCACGGAGGTAAAGGACGGCTACACGCTGACGCAGGAAATCACGCCGAAGGAGCTTTCGGAGCTTGTCGGCATAGATTACAGCGCCTGTAAGCTTCTCTACCAGCTTTACGGCGTGAAGCACGAGCAGTACCAGAGCATTTTTTCCGACACCGCCGACTACCGCATATCTATTATGAATTTATTTGAATTTGTGCACGAACAGTCGGAACTCGGAGTGATCAACCTCGGCGAAAGCTCAAAGGAAAAGCTTAACGAGATGTACGAAACTCTTACCGACGCGAAGGAACAGATGCAGGGCGACAATTTCAGCCTTATGCTCTTCAAATTCAAGGGCGCGCCCGACAGCGACGAAACATACGACTTGATACAAACAATACGCGAGGAGGGCATGGAACTGTACGACACGATTTACGTTGCCGGCAACGCGACGAGCTGCTATGACCTTGAACAGTCGTTCAGCTCGGACAATATGCGCATCACGCTTATAACGATAGCCGCGGTACTCATAGTTTTACTGTTCACGTTCCGTTCGGCGAGCCTTCCGGTACTTTTGGTACTTATAATTCAAGGAAGCACATGGATAAACTTCTCCGTACCCTACTTTACGGGTAACAGCCTGTTCTTCCTCGGCTACCTCATCGTAAGCTCCATACAAATGGGCGCGACCATAGACTACGCGATAGTCTTTACCAACCGCTACACCGACCTTCGCTCGAACATGAGCGCCGCAGAGGCGGCTGTACGGGCACTCAATGACTCCTTCCCGACGATACTCACCTCCGGTTCCATACTCACCATAGTCGGCTACCTGCTTGGCATAATGTCGAGCAACGTAATCATATACTCACTCGGCTTCGCACTCGGACGCGGCACGCTCATTTCGATCATCATAGTACTAACCGCGCTGCCGGGAATTATGATTTTGTGTGACAAACTGATTGCGAAAACGTACTTCAAAATACCGGAGATAGGTGAAATAAAGCTGCTTGAAAAGGGGGAAGAAAAATGAAACGCAAAATCTTATCCGCGCTCACGGCGGCAATTCTACTCATAAACGCACTGCCCGCCGCGACCTTCGCCGACGGCGGCGAACGCATTTCAAGCGAAAAAGACCTCACGAAATTCCTCGAAAGCTGCACCGGTGACAGCTTCTCCAAAGGCAGGAGCTTCGTCCTCACCACCGACATCGACCTCGGCGGCAAAAAAATAAACGGCGCACCGGTATTTTGCGGCAGCTTCGACGGCGGCGGTCACACGATAAAAAATTACGAAATAGAATTTACCGGCGACGACTACACCGGATTTTTCAACAAAATATCGGAGGGCGCGGCCGTCGCGAACCTCACATTAAACGGCACGCTCAAAAAATCGGTATCCGAAAACGGCGGCTTTTCGGCTGACGAAATACGCGGCGAACTTGAAAAAAACCTCGGCATAACCACGGAATCCACCGCCATTGACGGCGCTTCCTTCGGCGGTATCGCGGGCTTTAACGAGGGCACGATAACAAACTGCTCATACGGCGGCACTGTTGACGCGGAAAAACGCGCCGGCGGCATCGTCGGCGAGAACTCCGAAAAAGGACTTATCGACGCTTGCGTAAACTACGCCGAAATCAGCAGCACATACATTTCCGGCGGCATCGTCGGCGACAACGAGGGACGCGTGCGCGGCTCGGAAAACAAGGGCGCGGTCTGCACTGACGCCGAGGAAAACAGCAGCAACATCGGCGGCATCGCCGGCTTTAACGAGGGCGTGGCGGAAACGAGCGTAAACAGCGCAAACGTCGGCGAAGCTGGTTTTGGCACCAACATAGGCGGTATCGCGGGAAAACAGTGCGGCGTTATAAACAGCTGTGAAAACACGGCTGTCGTCGGCGGAAACAAAAACGTCGGCGGTATCGTCGGCATTTTCGTCCCGTACATCGACTACGACGTATCGGCTGAAAACATAAAGAACGAAACCGACAAAACGAAGCAGGCAATAAAGGACAGCGCGAACGAGATACAAAACGAACTGAATAAAAGCGTTGACAATATGTTCTCGGGCTTCGGCGACTTTTCAAAGCTGCTCACCTCCGGCGGACTTGCGGGACTTATTCCCGCCGCACTGTTTTCCGCCGCGAACGGCAACACCGCCGTAAAGAACGGAGCAGCGCGCGTGCTTAACGGTATCGCGGAGGGGATAGAACAGCGAAACGCGAACGGCACCGCGAACGTAGGTCAAAGCATAGTCGACGCGCTATACGGCGTAAACAACTCAATATCCTCACTCAGCAGCGAAACCATGAGCGACTTTGAGGACTTAAAGATCTCCGCGCAAAATCTCACCGACAGCATAACCGCGGCGGTGGACGGCACCGCCGAAACGAACGAACGCATAAACGAACTTCTCACCTCGCTTGACAGCGCGGTAAACAGCGGCACTGACAGAAAACAAAGCGTCGTTGACAAGGTAAACGACATTGACTTCAGCGAGCTTGACGACCTCTCAAAATCGATA
>CANPXG010000095.1 GCA_947585795.1 uncultured Clostridia bacterium | reverse complement strand
CTTACGGGTATAAAGGTGAATTACACCACGTACGCGACGAACGAGGAATTGTACGCCAAGCTTAAAAGCGGCGGCGCGTCGTACGATATAATCATACCGTCGGATTACATGATCTCGCGCATGATCAAGGAGGATATGCTCGAGCCGCTTGATATGGACAATATCCCGAATTTTAAAAATATAATGGATAAGTTCAAAGACCCCGAATACGATCCCGGCTCGGTTTACTCCGTGCCGTACACGTGGGGAACGGTCGGTATACTGTACGACAACACGGCGTTTACCGAGGAGGAGGCGGAAAATATCGGCTGGGAAACGCTGTGGGACGAAAAGTACGCCGATAATATACTGATGTTCGACAACCCGCGCGACGCGTTCGCGATCGCGGAGGAGATGCTTGGTTACGACCTAAACACAGAGGACAGCGACGAGCTTCGCGCGTGCGCGGAGCTTTTGAAGGAGCAGAAAAAACTCGTTCAGGCGTATGTCATGGACGAGATATTTGATAAGATGGGCGCGGGTGAGGCGCTTTTGGCTCCGTATTACGCCGGTGACGCGGTGACGCTTATGGACGAGTACGACCATCTCAGTTTTGTTATACCCGAAAGCGGCACGAATTTGTTTTTTGACGCGGTGTGTATACCTAAGGGCTGCGCGAACAAGCGTGCGGCGGAGATGTATATAAATTTCCTGTGCGAGGCTGATATTGCGTACGCCGTGGCTGATTATATCGGTTATTCGACGCCAAACGAGGGCGCGTTCGAGCTTTTGGACGACGAGGTCAAGGAGGACGGTATATCATACCCCGACGACGAGTTTCTGGAAAACCACACGACCACGTTCCGCAACCTCTCCGACGAGGCGAACCTTGAAATGCAGACGCTTTGGACGGAAATGAAATCGTCCGAGGAGTACACGCCGAATATATGGATAGTGCCGCTGTTCATGGCGCTTTGCGTGGCGGCGTCGCTCGTTATACTCATAAGGCGGTACATAAAGAAGAAAAAGGATATATTTTAACGCTTTAGTACAGAAAATCGGTAATAAGGACTTTACAAAAATGTGAAAAAGCGGTATAATATAGTGCGGAAATAATTTTGTTGAGTAAAAAGGAGCGTTCATAATGGAAATCAAGATTACAAAAACCACTCACCCGAAGCAGAAGCCGACCGATTTGTCGCAGCTCGGTTTCGGTAAATATTATACAGACCATATGTTCATAATGAACTACGACGCGGGTCAGGGCTGGCATGACGCGAGAATCGTGCCGTACGGACCGTTTGAGATAGATCCCGCGAGTATGGTGCTGCATTATGCGCAGGAGGTGTTTGAAGGTCTTAAGGCGTATCGCACGGCGGACGGCTCGATACAGCTTTTCCGTCCGGAAAAGAATATGGCGAGAATGAACGTGTCCTGTGACAGACTTTGTATTCCGAAGATAGATGAGGAGTTTGCGATAGAGGCGATAAAGACGCTCGTTAAGTTGGACGAGGATTGGGTTCCCTCGGAGGAGGGCACGTCGCTCTACATAAGACCGTATGTGTTCGCGAACGACGTTCACATCGGCGTTCACCCGGCGGAGCATCTCATATTCGCGATAATTCTTTCACCCGTCGGCGCGTATTATCCGCAGGGACTTGCGCCCGTTCCCATCTACGTTGAACAGAAGTATGTCCGCGCGGTCGTTGGCGGTACGGGCTTTACAAAGGCGGGCGCGAACTACGCGATTTCCCTTAAAGGTCAGGAGGAAGCCGCGGAGCAGGGTTATATTCAGACGCTGTGGCTCGACGGTGTGGAGAGAAAGTACATTGAGGAAGTAGGCTCGATGAACGTGTTCTTCAAAATCGACGGCGAGGTTATCACTCCCGCGCTCGTAGGCTCGATTTTGGGCGGTATCACGAGAATGTCGATAATAGAGCTTTTAAAGGCGAAGGGTTACAAGGTGTCCGAGCGCAGACTTTCGATAGACGAACTTGTTGACGCGTTCAAGTCCGGCAAGCTTGAGGAAGCATGGGGTACGGGTACGGCTGCCGTTATTTCGCCTATAGGTGAACTTAAGTACGGTGACCTCGTAATGCCCGTAAACAACGGCGAGATAGGTCCCGTATCGCAGATGTGCTACGACACGCTCACAGGTATTCAGTGGGGCAAGATAAAGGACGAATTTGGCTGGACGGTTAAAATAGACTGACATAAAACCGATGTAATATTAATAAATTTATTGCGTATAAAGACGGCATGTTATGTCGTCTTTAACATTTGGAGGTCATGTTATGAGTGGATACAGTGAGTACCGTCCCGAGTTCGACCGCGTTATTGATTACAGCGAGCTTGGAAAGCTCCTCGATGAAAAGAGCGAGATCGCGTTCCCGTACAAGAAGGTCGACGGTTCGTGGAAGCGGCTGCGTATTATGCGGATAGACGAAACAGACAGTTCCGATGAGCGTGAGGCGATTTGGATCTTCTCAAACGGCGCGAAGGAAATGTAAGACTACCGCGCGTCGGGGGTGAGAAGGCAGACGGTTTCCACGTGATTTGTGTGGGGGAACATGTCGATGGCGGAGGCGCGGGAGATGGTGTAGCCGTTATCCGCGAGGTAACGCGCGTCGCGGGCGAGCGTCGCGCTGTTGCAGGACACGTATACGATACGTTTGGGCGACGCTTTGACTATTGCGCCAAGCGTGGCTTTGTCGCTGCCCTTTCGCGGCGGATCGAGTATTATAACGTCGGGACGGGCTCCGTCCTCAATAAGTTTCGGCACAAGCTTTTCCGCGGCTCCCGCGTAAAACTTGGCGTTTGTAATGTTATTGAGGGTAGCGTTTTCTTTTGCGTCCGCGATCGCTCTTTCGACTATTTCAATGCCCGTGACACTTTTCGCGTACAGCGCGGCGCAAAGTGAAATCGCGCCGATACCGCAGTAAATGTCTGTTACGGTCGTGTTTTTGTCGAGCGCAGCGTACTCCAACGCTTTCGCGTACAGTTTTTCGGTCTGCTTGGGGTTCACCTGAAAAAAACTCTCCGGCGATATTTTGAATTTAACGCCGCAAAGCGTGTCTGTTATCGCGTCCGCGCCGTATATTTTTTTGCCGTTTAAAAATATGCCCGACACGTTTTTACACGCGGCGGTAAGCGATTTTGTAAGCTCCGCCGCGTCCGAGCTGTCAGCCGTTACGGACACGATAATTTCGCCCGTGGAGAAGGATTTTCGCGTAAAAACGGTTTTCGCTCCGTTCGCGACGGCTATCCTTGTGATAGCCGCGTTTTCTGCAGCGCCGAGCGCGCAGTCGTCAACCGGTATCACGGAACGGCTTAAGCGCGCGTAAAAGCCGATACCGTTTTCGTCCGCGTGGAACACGGTTTTGTTGCGGTAACACGACGGGTTTTCCATGCCGATGATCTCCTCAAGACAAAAATCCTTGAAGCCGCCGATGCGGCGCATCGCGTTTTGGACGATGTCTTTTTTTATTTCAAGCTGTTTTTCGTATTTTATATGACGAAGCGCGCAGCCGCCGCAAAGCCCGTAGTGCGGACAGTCGGGCGCGGCGCGGTCGGGCGAGGGCGACAGTATTTCCGTGACTTCGCCTTCGGCGTACCTCTTTTTTACGCGCGTTATTCTTATTTTCACCCTGTCAGCAGGGGCGGTGAACGGCACGAACACCGCCATACCGTCCACTCTCGCGACGCCGTGTCCGTCGGACGACACGGACAGTATATTTACCTCGTACTCATCGTTTTCTTTGATCAATTTGTATGACAGTCCTTTCTGTTTTTCCTGTTTACAAGGTAATTGTATCATATAATCGCGGCGGTGTACAGCGGTAAATTACGCGTTTTCGTCACTATTCACAAAATTTGAAGCAAAGGTTTGTACATTATGAAATGAGCCGAAAAATAATAGCATATCTTGTGCAAAATGTTAGTAAAAACTCTTGCAATACCCCAAGGTTTTGTGGTAAAATAATAATATGCAGTTAGGAAAATCTGTTTTTCCGTCCGCATCCCGTGAAGGCGCGAAAAAGCGCGGGAAAAAGGTCTTTACATTAATACTGTTTTGGTGTATAATAAAAGCAAAACCAAGTAAAACAAAAAGAAACAAAGAAAAGAGGGAAAACAATGTTCAAATCTGATTACGAAATCAAAAAAGAACTTTGCGAAATCGGCAGAAGGATCTACAACGACGGGTTCGTTGCCGCGAATGACGGTAACTTCTCCGTACAGATAGATCCCGACACCTATTACGTAACGCCGACCGGTGTGTCGAAGGGATTTATGACTCCCGACATGATTTGTAAGGTTGACGGACAGGGTAATTTGAAGGAGTCGAACGGTCCTTGGAAGCCGTCGTCGGAGTTCAAGATGCACCTCAAGGTGTACCAGTCAAGACCGGACGTTAAGGCTGTCGTTCACGCGCATCCCCCGATCGCGACATCGTTCGCTATCGCCGGTATTCCGCTTGACAAGCTTATAATGCCGGAGGCTATTATATTCCTCGGCGCTGTTCCCATCGCGCAGTACGGTACTCCGTCCACGATGGAAATACCGGAGTCGCTCGAACCGTATCTCCAAGACTACGACGCTATCCTTCTCGCGAACCACGGCGCGCTGTCGTTCGGCTGTGACCTTAACACGGCGTTCTTCAGAATGGAGTCGACGGAGTTTTACGCGAAGCTCCTCTTCCACGCGAGAATGCTCGGCGGTGAGCAGGAGATCCCGTGCGGTGAGGTAAAGAAGCTCGTTGAGCTGAGAAAACAGTTCGGCGTACCGGGCAAGCACCCGATGGAAAAGCTTTGCCCCGGCTGCTACGCGGGCGACGATACGTGCTCGATGTCGCCGACGGAGGCAAACGAGAAGTACGGCGTTGAGTCGTCAGCTGCTTATCATGGCTTCCAGCCGCTTCCCAGTCAGGTATGCCCGACACCTTCCTCAAACAAGGACATAGAGGGTATCGTTGCAGAGGTTACCAAGAAGGTACTTGAGCAGATGAACAAATAAGTAACCGGAGGCGTGAGATGAAAACGATTGAGGAGCTTGTGGGCGAGGTAAAGAAAAAGCTCGCCGCCGATACGCCGCCGCAGACCGACGCGGCGGGACATATGGTTTCTCCAAAATCGGAGGAAAAGACGGTTACGTACATAAAAGACGGAAAAATTACGCTCGGCATAGCGAAAGAGCTTGCAGCTGCCGCCGAGATCGCGGCGGAGAAGATGGGCGTAAAAGTGGTTGCGGCGGTGTGCGACGCGGGAGGTAATTTGATACTCCTTCACGCCATGGACGACAGCTACTTGGCAAGCGTCAAGGCGGCGCAGGATAAGGCGTACACGGCGGTGGCGCTTAAAATGCCGACACACGCGGCTTTAAAGGAGTCGCGGGGCGGCGCGCTTGACGGCTTCGGTAACGGAAACGGTATACTGCTTTTGGGCGGCGGGTTTCCGCTTGCGGGAGCGAATAAAATATACGGCGGTATAGGAGTATCGGGCGGAACCAAGGACGAGGACACGCTGATCGCGGCGGTTGTTTCCCAATACTTCGCAATACGCTTTAAATAAGGAGGCTTGGAAGTTAATGGTAGATGAAAAGCAGGTAAGCGAAATCGTAAAGAATGTGCTTGCCGGAATGGATCTCTCGGCTTTTGAAACGCCGAAACGCAAACAGCTCGGCGTGTTCGACACGATGGATGAGGCTATCGCGGCTTGTAACAAGGCGTATACGACCTTCAGACATTATAATAAGGAACAGAGAGAAAATATCATAAACGAAATCAGGAAGCTTACCCACGCCGAAGCCGAAACAATGGCGAAGCTCGCCGTTGAGGACACGGGTATGGGTAACGTGTACCACAAGATTTTAAAGCATCATCTCGTTGCCGACAAAACGCTCGGCACGTCCGACCTTGAAACGCGCGCCCTCGCGGGCGACGGCGGTCTGACGCTCATCGAGATGGCGCCGTTCGGAATAATCGGCGCGATAACGCCGTCCACAAACCCGAGCTGCACGATTATCTGTAACAGTATTTGTATGCTCGCGGGCGGCAACGGCGTTCTGTTTAACCCCCACCCGCACGCGAAGAGAATTTCGGCGTACGCGGTCGATCTTGTAAACAGAGCGATACTTGCCGCGGGCGGCCCCGAAAACATAGTCGCGACCGTGGCGAACCCGACAATGGAAACGTCCAACAAAATGGTAAACGACCCGTCGGTAAGAATGCTCGTAGCGACGGGCGGTCCCGGCGTTGTAAAGATGCTTTTGTCAAGCGGCAAGAAGGCTATCGGCGCGGGCGCGGGCAATCCGCCGGTCGTAGTTGACGACACTGCCGACATACCGAAGGCTGCTAAGGATATAATCGACGGCTGCACGTTCGACAACAACCTTCCGTGTATCGCGGAAAAGGAAGTGTTCGTTTTAAGGAACGTAGCCGA
>CANPXG010000094.1 GCA_947585795.1 uncultured Clostridia bacterium | reverse complement strand
TCTAAGTATTTCTTGCCCTTTATTTTACCATAAAAGTGTTTACTATGTCCTTACACAACCTGTTTACTATGTTACTACACTATACATATCATCCGCCCCTATGATTAGAATTGTAGCAATAAAGCCGCCTTTTAATTAAAAAACGCGCCGCAAAGCGACGCGTAAAAAAACACACGCCCGCTTTGCTGCGACACAAAAACTTTATAACAAGCTAATCATCAAGTAATCACCCTGCTAAAAAGAGCGTATGTGTTTTTTTCAATCAAAAAAACACAGCCATTACTTAATGATTATATTAAAGTTTTCATGCCGCAATTACATTCTAACACAAAAATACGTATTTGTAAAGAGGTTGTATTTACTCCACACGGGCGAACTGTATTCGCCCATCCGTAGGGGCGACCCTTGCGGTCGCCCGCCGCTAGGCCCCCTTGTCAAAGGGGGCTGTCACGTGAAGCGTGACTGGGGGATTCCTTCCGCCGCCTCCCCGACACATCACCGGCAACCTTTGTAGGGGCTGGCGCCCTCGACAGCCCGTTTGCCTTCCCCTTGCTACGGCGTTTCTTGCTGCGTCGTTAGCCTCCCCTATCTCGTAGGGCGGGCTGCCCCCAGCCCGCCTCCCCGACACCCTGACGGCAACGCTCTGCTAAGCAGGGGTGTCCGGAGGGGGCGCAGCACCCCTCCGGTCGCTTCAAGGGGGTGATTCCTAAGAGGGGGGAAATCGAAATCCCCCCTCTTAGGGTTTTTGGTTCTTTTTTTAAAAAGAACATCCCTTCCGCACATCCCCGATGTGCCTCTATCAACAATCGTAGGGGCGGATACCATCCGCCCGCTATTCATCCTCGTATAGCTTATAGGTTCACCAATCACGGCGGGCTGGGGGCAGCCCGCCCTACAACGCGTGATTTAAAAATCTCCTCCGTCCGCACGACCGCAGCAAGCTAGCGGCAGCGAAGCTGCCTACATTTTTGCTTCGCAAAAATTGTACGCTTCGGCTTGCTACGTAGTACGCATGCAGCTGACTGCGGCTCCGCCGCGAAAGCTGCACGAGCAGTACGCGACATAAAAAAGAACCCTTTAAAAAAGGGTTCGTAAAACTGTCGCGTACTGCGACGTGGTGGAGATGAGGGGACGCGAACCTAAGACTTTTTTTGATATATCTATATATTATGACACCCCATAAACCGCATAAATACGCCATTTGCACGCTATAAGACTGTCTTATGATTTATCCGTTTTTTGTGCAAATTTCGTTAAAACGTGTAAAAACCGTGTAAAGACCACCTATTGATTAGGTAGTCTTTACACGATTATTCTAAATTCCTAATGACAAGTTTATTGCATATTATTTGTATTATCAGTAGGCATCAGTGTGGATGACACTTCTTCAATTTTTTGTTCCTTATTTTCTTCAAATTTGTGATTCCTATATTCTATACAGCCAAACCACCATGTTACCACGGAAAGTAATATTAGTGCTAAAAATATACCGTTCAGCATCCTATTGCTTATATTTCTTCTTTTCTTACTTCTGTCTGTTATATATACTATAAAATTAAACAATGAATAAATTATATTTGATATAAACAGACCAATGATGGCTATAGCAATTATGATTCGGTATATGCTGGCTTGATGTATATTCTGCAGTATTGCCGAAGAAAATGTAGTACCACCAATAAAAGTCAATACTACTGCCGCAAATATACCCAGTATTGCGATGTAGTTTTTTTCTATATCTTTTAGCTTATCTGCAAAATCAATTTTTGCTCTATTGGTGCTTTCTCTCGATACATCACTTATTTTCTCAATTTGTTTCAATGCTAAATTAAAATGATCATATATTCTTATAACTACATCTTGTATATCTGCGTTAACCGTATCGGATTCAGTCAGTGAGTATTCCAATAATTCTTCTACATTAGTTGAAAAAACTCCTCTGGTTTCTTCATCTAATACAAAAACATAGTTACTTATCTCCGAATATAAAACCCTACTTATTTTATCACTTCCATTTATATACCCATCAATATGTTTAATGGTATCTTTAGGATCATAATTACTATCTTGGCTTAAGCTATCACATATAGAGGTCATTTTATTAGTTAAGGCAGACAATCTATTTGTTGAATTTGCATTGGATGGCTGATTATGTCCTTTTAAAAGTTTTTCCGTATTATTCATCTACAAAGTATCTCCTTATTGCCTCTGTTGTTATTTCTTTATTTTTCCCTTCTTTATATGCGTTTTTCCACGGATCTTGTGCGTGAGTGATTTTAACTAAATCTGTAGCGCTATTATTTTTAAATTGATCTATAACAGCGTTTATTCTCTCTTTATCTGCTTTCTTTATATCGTAGTCATCAAATAAACTCGTTTCTCCAGATGGTTTAATATACCATCGTTGTTTGGGTATGCTGCTGCTTCCAAAACTTTTATATTCCCTGTATGCTTTGGGAACAACAGGGCCAAAACTCCACGCTTCAATCTTATCTTTAAAGCATGGCTTGTTAATACATATTAAAAAATATGCCTGTATTAAATACAATAATTTTTGTAATTTTAGATTTGATATACTATATCTATTATCTTGACTATAGCTAATAATATATCTACAAACGTCAAGGACATCATACATTTATATCACCTCCTATTTATAATATATCATATTTTTTTTATTATTGCAATACAAATGTAACAATAATTATTTTGGGGGTAGTACACGAAAAAAAGGGCGGTCACCCGCCCTTTTTGACATTACTTAACATAAAACATTGGCATATCCGATTCGTTCGGTGTGCTGATGTTTTTAATCATACAGTCCCGCCCGGTCGTTTATGACGAGCAAACGCAAAAGGTCATATGACAAGTCAAGACAGTTATTCGCAACGCCGGAAATTATACCCTTATTCATGAGCTTCTGCACTGTCGGCTTCGCCCACTCCGGCATATTATTATCCATATACCTGTAAATTTTCGGCTTTATGCCTTCAATCTCCTGTTTCAATCCATTAATTTTGCCTTTTAACTCCTCATATTGTGTCACTGTTAGTCCCTCCGTTTCTGTAATCCGTTTCTTAAATTCGTTCCACCGCGCCCAATTATTATTGTCCATACTCATCGGGCAGTCCTTACGGCTTGCGTCATAATGCCGTACAACATGGTTCGCGTCAACACCGAGCGTCTGCATAAGTTCCTTTACGACCGCTACCGTTCTGTCGAACGCCTTGTTATAGTCGCCGTCCGAGTTGATACACATTTCCACGCCGACGCTGTTCGCGTTCGTTATACCGTACTTGCCGTGACCGTCGCCGCAATGCCATGTATAATACGTATTCCAATCGTTGACTTTTATCGCCTGACAGTCGTCCACGAACACGTCCGCACTGCTATTTCTGTCACCACCGTTAAAGTATTGATAATGCCGTTCCGCGTCAGCGCCCTTGTCGGGGTTGCCTGTGTCATGCACGACTATGTACTTTATCGTTGACGTTCGACGCGAACGGTTATACGCGATTTGCTTAAATTGTGTTATTGCGCTCATCGCCTATTCCCCCTTATTATCGCCGCGAAGCTGAAGCAGTATATTTTTCAGCGCGTCGGGCATTTTCGGGTAAATCACCGCAGCATTTTCCAACACTGAAATACCCTCGTTCGCGATAAAAAACATAATCACAATTTCCCTTATGCCTGTGGTACCTGTCACCGTTTGCAATACGTTAGCCAGTCCGACCATTATAAATATGGTAACCTTTTTGAGTATGCCTTTATAGCCGACCTCACTCGACAGACTCTTTTTGTATATTGCCTTTATCACGCCTGTAACATAGTCAAATGCCACGACCGCAAGCAGCGCCCACAAAGCCTTGTCCCACTGTCCGAATAACGCCGTTGCCGCCCCGCCGACAATGCCTATAATTATACTTGCTCCGTTGAAAATCTTTTCCATAATCGCTTACACCTCCGCGTCTATCATCTTTGTGAGCTCCGTGTACTGTTCCTGCGTAATCCGGTCATTAAGCAAGAACACGTCCAGCTTGTCTTTCATCTCCTGCGCGTCAAACTTGCCGCGTTCGATTATTGATTTACAATATGTGTACGTCATGATAATTCCTCCTTATATTCCTAACTCCAGCTTTGACAGCCGATAGTCCAAGTCTATTTGATACTCCGCCTGCTGTGCGGGCTGTGCCGCCTCGTATTCCTCGCGGCTGCGATACTTTATCATCTCGTTAGCCGTAAACATCGGGTCTGCCTCGCCCGACACATCAACGCCGTCAGTCCACACATATGCCGATACGTCAATATCCTCGTGGTTTATCAACTCATACCGCTTATGTTTGGGTATCTGCTGTTCTGACCACTCTTTCCACTCCGCGTCGGTCAAATAGTGCTCACGCGTTATGCCATCGGTGTTCTCTGGCAGGAACACGGGATTGTAATATTCGCGAATGAATGCGTGATGTTTTACAACGGCGATTTTGCCGTCCGCTATTTTTATTAGTTCCATGATTTTACCTCCTTGATCAGTTAGAATGATGTGCATAAAACAGCATCGCTCGGCAGTTTTACGTTATGGTATCTGCATCCTATGAAATTACCCGAGAGCGTTGAAACCTGCGTAGCTTCGCTGTATATGACCGAGTTGATGACTGTCCCTAACACATTAACGCGGTTCGCGTCGCCATGAAAGTCATGATAATGTAATTTGCAACAATTCAGCATATTGTTTCTTCCGCGTAGATCGATAGTACCATCCAGATAATTAGTTGACGAATTTGTAAGTTCTATGTTAAGCGCATCACATATTAGATCATTACGTGATATATGCGCGTTGCCGTTTTTTACCGTCAATGCAATGTGTCCGCCTATCACCCTTACCGGTGTGGCATTTGTCGATTGATAATCTGCATTTTCGGCGATAGCAAAACAATCGGTGTCGCCGTTTTGACAGTTTGTCGTCAGTGATATGTTTGAATTGTGCGGAACGAATGAATGTTGTCCCAAGAATGCCGCGTATGTATCGGTAGTATTCAGATTATGCACTCCCGTCGCCGTCATTGTCAGTGTTACGTTATCGAGCAGTACATCATCATTGCCGCTGCCCTTGTAGAGATATTTTGAAATCGTATTCGCCGTAATTTTCATGTCGCGGAACACGATATTTCCTGTCGCCGAGCATGTTGCCAGTGCGTCAGATACGTTAAACTGTGTGCCGTCGCCCATGCCCTCAAACACAACAGGTTTACTGATTGTAAACGCCGCTGAAATGTTGTACGTACCCTCCGCGAACACGATTTTACCGCCGCCGGACGGAAGTACGGCTAACGCAGACGTTATTTCCGATTGGTCTGCTGTGCCGTCACATACGTAATCCGCCGCTGCTTTGGATTTCGCTGTGCTGTTTGACGCGGCTATAACAACAGTACCAACCGCGCCGCGCTCGCCTTTGTCACCTTTTGCGCCTGTATTGCCGGTCGCACCTTGCGCGCCGCGTATACTTCCGCGATACGTCCATTTCGCGGTTGTGCCGCTGCCGGCGGTTGTACACTCGTACACGTAGCCGTATGATGTGTTTAAATACATGTCCCCGACCTTCACAATCGGGCAGCCGGCGTAATTATAATTGTTTTCCGTGGATGTCGTGCCCGACATTGCTGTACCCGTGTACCATTTACTTCCGTTCATATTCACGTTGCCATTGCTCGCGCCGATAAATAGCTCGTTCGTATCGGTCGTATATGCCGGCTCGCCCGAAGAAAGTGTCGGAAGTTTGGATTTGACACCACGTCTTAACTGTATTCTATTTGCCATGTATAACTCCCTCCTTAAAATGTGCCGCCGTCGATCGTGCTGTCGGGTGCCAGGTAGTCCGTACCTTTGGCAGCCTGCGACACCTTCGCGCCGTCACCCTTAAGCAAGCCGTTGAAATTCGTCGCGGTATCTGCGCTGACCTCATTCGGTCCGGCGTCGCCTTTTGCACCGTCAGCGCCTCTTTCTCCGGCATCTCCTTTCAGGTTTATCTGCACCTTGTCCGTGCCGTTACCGACGTATAATTCCGCCGCCGTTTTCCCGTTGTCGGTATATGCGACCGCAAGTTCGCCCTCCGCGAGCTCCGCCTCGCCGATGTTACTTTTTTGTCCTCGTTTAATTTTGATTATATTTGCCATTTTATTTTACCTCCTGTTTTTAATAAATTCCGCCATCAACTACATCACCAATTCCGCCGCCCGAGGGTACGAATTTACCGAAATCCCCGCAGTCAACAGGCGTAAGCGCGGTGTCGTCAAATTTTCCGCCGTCAAGCGGTACGTCAAGCTGTGCCATGCCGAACCAGCCGCCGTCGTAGACCGTCATGCCGAGCAGATCCCAAAGCATATCAAACTGACGTTCCGCTTCGGCAAGGTGCTCTAAGTATTCCCCGAGCGTAACTGTACCGTCCGCGATTATGTCCCAAGCGTTAACACGTTCAGC
>CANPXG010000093.1 GCA_947585795.1 uncultured Clostridia bacterium | reverse complement strand
TGAAACAAAAGAAGTGATTGCTCCGACAAGTGCAACCCAACCTATAACTGAAAATAACGGCGGCAACGATATGATAAAGTGGATAATCATTGCGGCTATCGCTGTGCTTGTTATCGTACTTGCGGTTGTTATTGTTATGATAATTCTAAAGAATAATAAAAAGCCGTCCGGCGGCAGCGGCAACGGCAGCAGCCCGTCTGCACCTAAGCCGTCTGATTTAAGCGCACAGCCCGGTATGCAGAATCCTGCGATTAATAGCAATATTCAGCAGCCGGTTCCGCCTCAGGCAAGACAGGGAAATCCGTTCCAGGGAAGCCCAATGCCATTACCGAATAAGCTGAACGACGAGGGCATAGGAGAAACAAGCGTGCTCAGCGACGGAGCAGGCGAGACCTCGGTTCTCGGTTATCAGGCAATAGCAAGTATGGTCAGAAAGAGCAACGGCGAAAAGGTCGTTATAAATAAACCTGAATTTACCATAGGAAAGGAAAGAAGACGTGTTGACTACTGTATCCAGAACAACAACTCAGTCAGCAGAAGACACGCTCAGATAAGATGCCGCGCCGGCAAGTGCTACATCTTAGATCTCGGCTCCACTAACTTTACATATGTAAACGGAGCAAAGCTCAGCCCGAATCAGGAAATAGAGCTCAGCAAGGGCGACATCATAAAGATTTCGGACGAAGAGTTCGAGTTTATGGGTTAATCAAGGGAAAGTGTTATGAATTTTTTAACTGCAGTTCATACGGACGTTGGCATTAAAAAAAGCACCAATCAGGACTCGGCGCTGATAATGGAAGCCGATTCCGACTTGGGTAAAATATTGCTTGCGGTGATCTGCGACGGTATGGGCGGCCTTGCCAAAGGTGAGGTCGCCAGCTGTGCCGTAGTAACCGAATTTTCCAAATGGTTTGAAAATGTTTTGCCGTCTTTTCTTGGCAGTGAGTCGGCAGGCAATTTGATAGCCGATTCGTGGAGAAATGTTGTTACCGATATGAACAACAGAATATCCCGATACGGAAAATCGAGCGGAATAAGTCTTGGCACAACGGTCGTAGCTATTTTGTTTGTTGGCGAGCAATATTATATAGTTAATGTCGGCGACTCAAGAGCATATTGTGTTTTTGATAAATTGTACCGTCTTACAAAGGATCAGACCTTTGTTCAGCGTGAAATGGATATGGGCAGAATGACCTATGAAGAGGCTATGAACAGCAAGCAGCGAAATGTTCTGTTGCAGTGTATAGGAGCAAGCAACTATGTTGAGCCCGACTTTTTCACAGGCACTGTCAGCAGCGGTCAGATATATATGCTGTGCTCAGACGGATTCCGTCATGTCGTTTCGGAGGCAGAGCTGTATGAAAGGCTTAATCCGAGCATTTTAGATTGTGAGCAGGCTATGATAGACAATGCTGTTTATCTTACAGACCTGAATAAATACAGACGAGAGCAGGATAACATTACTGTTATTTTGATCAGAGTGGATTGAGAGTGATAAAATGCTTGAAATTGGATCAATAGTTGACGGCAAATACAAAATATTAAATGTGATCGGCAAAGGCGGAATGAGCGTTGTTTATCTTGCGATGAACGAGCGCGCCAATAAGCAGTGGGCTATAAAAGAGGTTAGAAAAGACGGTATTCAAAATTATGAGGTCGTAAAGCAAAACCTGATAGTAGAAACGGATCTGCTCAAAAAGTTTAATCATCCTCATCTGCCGAGCATTATCGACGTTATAGACGGCGACGGTACATTTCTTATAGTAATGGACTATATCGAGGGCAACCCCTTGAGCAAGGCTCTTGAAACAAGCGGAGCTCAAAGTCAGGAGGATGTTATAGAATGGGCGAAGCAGCTATGTGATGTTTTGGGATACCTCCATTCGCGTAAGCCTCCTGTAATCTACAGAGATATGAAGCCGTCCAACGTAATGCTGAAGCCGGACGGAAACGTAATGCTGATAGACTTTGGCACGGCAAGAGAGTTTAAATCGACAAGCGTAGCCGACACTACCTGTCTTGGAACACAGGGCTATGCGGCGCCGGAGCAGTTTGGCGGACACGGGCAGACAGATGCACGAACCGATATTTACTGTCTTGGTGCGACTATGTACCATTTGGTAACAGGTCACAACCCATGCACACCGCCATACGAGATGTACCCGATAAGACAGTGGAACCCTATGCTGTCATCCGGACTTGAGGAGATAATACTAAAATGCACCCAAAGAAACCCGGAAGACAGATATTCCTCCTGCGCCGAGCTGTTGTACGCTCTCGACCACTACACCGACCTTGACATTGAAAACAAAAAGGTACAGTCCTTAAAATGGAAAACATTTCTTGTTTCAATCATACTTTCAGTCGTTATGCTTTTGGCGACCATAACCTCAAGCGTCGCGCTGTCTGTTAGCACCTCTTCAACCTATGATTACTATATGGAGCAGGCAAATCAGATATTGGACGAGGATCAAAAGGCGCAGCTTTATAAAAATGCGATAGACCTGAACCCCGAAAGCTTTGAGGCATATGACGGTCTTCTTGACGCCTATTACAGAAACGGCACCGAGGGAGCGGACGACTATCTTAAAATAACCCAGTCCGAGTATGAGGGCGTTGTTGACGTTATGAATAAATATGAATCACGTCTTGTTTCGGCTGACAGACAGAGGTTTGCGGACGATATAGCCCTTAAAATAGGCGATTTGCTATTTATGCGCTATTACAGCGGCGACGGAAACGAAAGCAGAGGCCCCATAGTTTCTGCCGGATGGTATAAAAAGGTAAAGGAAAACACGAATAACGAAGTAAACAGGAACAGGGCTGAGCTGCTTGAAAAGCTTGCTGAGAATTTTCAGGAGCTGCCGAGCCGACAAATGATGAATGACGACGAGCAGCCCGGCATTGACAGAATTTCTCCGCAGGAATACTGGGATGACTTAGAGCAGCTTATCAATCTTGCGGATATAGAAAAAAATGATTATGACCCGCAAACTCCACTCACGGTTTACCTGTTCTGTTTAAACGAGATTAACAGTTGCAAAGGCTCTTTTGTAAACGAGGGCCTCGAGTCAGAGATTGTAAATGCCTTAAATCATATTAAGGACAATATTCTGAAAATAAAGGAAACCCCGGATTACGGCCGCTATGCTTATTATCAAAAGCAGACGGCGGAGACCGAAGAAATGATAAATTCAATTGAAGGGCAGCTGGGCTTTAATGTTAATGATTAGTACCGAGGTGACAGGCTATGAATAATGCAGACAATATGATCCCGTTTTTTACGACCTGCTTTCAGGTTTGTCTTGCCTTTACAATTTTGTTTTTTGTCATTTCAGTAATATTGTTTTTTGTGTTTGATATAAGAACGATTTTTAATATAAGAACCGGCAGGGCAAAACGCAAAACCATAAGTGAAATGCAAAAGGCAAACAGCAAAACGGGCAGACTCAGAGTGGACGGAAAAACCCTGACCGAGCAGCTTGACAAAGCCGAAAAAAAGCATCACCGCCCCCCGCTAATAAATGCGGCAAGGGTGAAAGGCCCGGACAATGCCGATTCAAGCAGCACTCAGGTTTTAAACGAAGCCGACGAGAAAACCTCTGTTTTGGCGTCAAGCCCTGCTTTTAATAACAGGGAGTATGTAACAGGCACTGATTTTACAGCGCCGCTTGGCGAATATCAAAATACTCAGCAAAGCGGTAATTACAATGCTGAGTATGCAGATGTGCATTTTGTTGTGATTAAAAAGACAATGATAGTAAATACAAATGAAGTTATTTAACGGTATTTAACAGCAGCATATGTTGCTGTTATTAGCCGTTTAATGCGGCAGTGCCGCAATCAGCTTCGGCGCGGAGTATCTGCGACAGCGTTATTTAAGGAAGTGTTTAAATGAAGCAAATTAAAAAGCTAATGGTTATATCGGTGGTGTTTATGATTATTTCATCATTATTTCTGCTGCTGATATATCTTGCGGACTATAAAGGAAGCACGCTGAATATTATTGCGGCGGTAGCCGCAGGCGCGGGATTTTGGATTTTTCTCATATCGGGCTGCATATTATTTGCGGTTATGAATGTAAAAAGAAAGAAATATCAAAAATCCCGGCAAAATAAAGCCGAGGCTGATAATAAATCGTTGGAAGGAAAATCATCACGAGTACCCGGTATATTTCGCTTTTTCAGCAACAAGCTTGCTGCCGCGGCGGATATATTTATGATTATATTTTTTGTTTTGATTATGTTATCTCTGTTCATTCCGACAGGCATTCAAAATTTACTGATTGCATTCATTGCACTGTTTATTATTTCCTTACAGCTGCATTGTGTTTTAAACGGAGTGAATTTTACATATATAAAATCAATCAGGGAGGGCGCATAAAATGAATGTTAAATTTAATGGAAATTTATCAAGAAAAATACTTTCTATGCTGTTGGCTGTGTTAATATTCCTCTCGCTGTTTCCGGCAGGGGGCATAAGCTCATACGCAGCAGGCACGAAAACAAATGCCTCCGGCGGCAGCGGTGATAATCCGAACGGTGACACGGATATTCCGGTAGGTGCCTATTCCAGCGGAGCAATATTATATTGTGAAACAGGCGAATATGACCCGGTTATTTTCGATTCCCTTTTGGGTGATTCGTCCGGCGAAGGAAATAAAATTGATTTTACTGTTCATACGGATAAAAACAATAAAAAATATATTTCCTTTAAAGAAATGTCTAATTTAGGCAAATACCCGTCATTGTATGCGGCAGTAGATTTTACGTCTTCAAAAAACAAGGCGAGAATTTATATTGAAAAGCCAGAGGATTGGGAAAGCTGCTTCGCCGTTGTATTAAACAAGGACAATTCCAATTCTAAAATAGAGCTTAAAAACGCCGACGCTCCCGAAAAGAGCAAGGAGGTTTTATATTTCGACCTTGACATGTCGGTTGAAAATAAGCCGCTTCAAATCTCTTTTCAGGACAATAAAGATGACAGCAAAATCACCAAAAAAACAAACAAAATCCCAACTACGAAAATTACCCCCGAATCGGACGGGAAATATAAACCAAGATATATAGTTGTTGAAGAAAATGTAGATGGAACTGAAATTCCGAGCGAGGATGTAAGCTATGATGCGAGCGAGGATGTAAGCTATGATGCAAGCGAGGATGTAAGCTATGATGCGAGCGAGGATGTAAGCGAGGTTCTTACCGATCCGTCTGTTTCTGAAACCGCAGTGTCCAATTACTCAACGCTCAGCAATACGCCGCAGCCTGTGGCCAACGTAACTGATGTTCCGAGTGCTACGGAAATTATTGATGTCAAAGACTTCACTGCAAAAATTGTTGAAAAGGACGACTACAAGAATTACGGCAGCACCTATTCCAAACAAGAGCTGATTCCCACAAGCGTATGGAATATTTTTAAACTTAATGAAAATAATTCAAGCGTGGAGTTAAGCACGGTTAATTGCCCGACTGAAGGAAATTTTGCAATTACCAGTAATCATCAATCGAAAAAATATTACACCGAGCAGACCTATTCGCTTAATGTCGAAAATACAGGCAACGAATTATATACGGTAGCTTACAAATGCGAGGACGGAAGTATTGAAGGCTCGAAATGGACAGCCCCAAGTGAAAAAGGAAAATATAAATTAACGGCACAGGTAAGCTACAACGGATATGAAATGTTTAAGACGGAGTTCACAAAGGAAGTCGAAGTCGAGTCTGCTTTGCAGATAAATCCGCCTGAAGGCGATCCGGGCTGGAAGATTACATTTAATAATAAAGAGGTTGCAGGCGATTCGGTTTATTTGGCTCGCAAAAACGGAAATTACGACAACAACACCCTTACAGCGGACTATAACGCCGAAATCACGTTCTGCGGCGACACTCTTCAGCCCGAGGATTACAAATTGGAGCTTAGCTATACATTCACAGAGCCATTGCAGGATAGCGGTCAAACGCAAAAAAGCGAGTCAAAACCTATTACCATTGAAGGCTTGAAGATTGGAAAATACGAGTTTAACGCAGTGTTCAGCTATGAAGTTGAAAACAATGGTAAATACTCTGTGTCGCCTCAAAAGCGCACGGTTGAGGCATTTATCGCTTCTCTGAATTTGAATTTAGATAATTATAACAACTATAACAAGGCGGATACTGACGACTGGTATATTTCCACCGATGACGCCAATATAGAAGTTAATTTAAGCGCGCAAAATGCAAGCTCTCTCGAGAATATAAAGGTACTGGTAAACGGAAACGATGAGTCCGAACCTGTTCCATACAATGATGAAGGCGTAGCAGTATCGTTTGAGCTTAGCGCGGATGAAAACACGGATAATCAAATAGAGTTTATCGGCTATGATGCTGATAATAATGAAATTGCGTATAAAAAGATAAACCTTAAGCGTGACACGATCGCACCGAAAATAGAAATTAAAAATTATGAAAACGCCGACGAAAACGGAAGCCAGAAGTGGACGAATAAAGAAGGCGTAAAGGTGTATTTCGATGTTACCGATGAG
>CANPXG010000092.1 GCA_947585795.1 uncultured Clostridia bacterium | reverse complement strand
AAGTCCCAAGGCTTTGAAATGTACTTTTTCTTGTTGTATGTGAATGTCAATACTCTTTGCATAGTAAATCTCTCCTTATTATTTTTTCGCATTATAAAAGCACGTCCGCTTGAACGTGCCTCTATAATCTGTTTGTTTTGTTTTAACCTATATTTAGCTCTTTCATCAATGCGCTTTGCAGGACATTTGAAAAATTGACATTTGCCTTTTCCGCCGCAGTGTTTAGCCACGAGGGAATTGTCAGATTTTTTCTTACCGCCTTTTGTCCGTATTTTTCCGCGTATTCATCCATGTTTAACATTATTAAATTTACAAATCCGTCGGGATATTCCAACTTTATTTTGTCCGTGTCAAGTGTCGGCTTCGGAATTTCTTCTCCCTCTTCCAACATATCCAGTATCAGCAGCGATGCCGCGTCAACCGCCATGTCAATAGCGTCGGCAAGGTCTTTACCTTGCGTTACACACCCCGGAATATCGGGAACAACCGCCGTATAATGTCCTTTTAATTCTTCGCATGGATAAAAACACGCAGGATAAACCAGTTTTAACATAATAACACGCCTCCTAAATAATATAATACGCCATGAGAGTATGCGGGGATTTTACTCAATCCCCGCCTGTTTAAGTATGGATTTTACTGTCCGAATGTCAAGGTCTCCTGTGTGTCGCGGCACCGTTACCTTGCCCTTCTTTTTCTTGTGACGATATTTATAATGCGAGCCAACCGCTTTTTCAAATTCCCAGCCGTCACGCAGTAATATCTTTTCCATCTCCCTAAACCTCATTATCTCTCACCTCGTATATATTATAACACGCATTATGCGCATTGTCAAGAGTTTTTTTGTTTTTTTATTCGCCGGCTTCCGGTTTCCAGTTCATGTCGGTAAACCATTCCTTTTCCAGCGTTTCTCTTGTCACCGACTCCGGCAGATCCGCCTCGTCGATGTACTCATAATAATTGTTGTCGTAGTCACGTGCAACCGCTGTAAACGTCGCCTTTGCTGTCTGCTTGTCTACGCTGCCTGTCGAAGGCTTTGTTTTGCCGCCGACGTTTGACGCGAACGAATACGATCCCTTGAAATAACGCACATAGCGATATGTGCCGTCCGATTTCAAGGTGCGCCACGCCACGCCGAAGTATTTTGTCGGCATATTTGTTCCGACGGAAACCAGACCGTTTTTCATTTCGACGCCGCGCCACATCGCGTCTACCTCGGGCGGTATATCCGCGTTTGTGATGTCATGTCCGATGTTTTCAATGTAGGTATCAGCGACGTATGCGCCGTTATCCGCGTCAAATACGTCGCTGCCGCCGCTGTCCGACGGCGCGATTTCTACCGTACCGCGCAGGCTGTACGCTTCGCCGTATTCCGCGCCCTCCGCCGTGTCCGACGTAAGCGGGAAAAATGTATACTTGTCCACACCTATTGTGGGCAAGGGTTTTCTATTTGTTTTTACTGCCATTTATTATTCCTCCTAATCTACGTTAAAATTTTTTGAAAATCTCATCGTTTTATGGTATACGTAATCCTCACCGGGCTTTCCGTCGGGATTTACGTCCCTTGAAAATTCACGCCCCCAGCCGTCGGCAACCATAACATCGTTGACCTGTACGCTGATTGCGCCCACCTCGCTCGGCTTATTGCTCCACACATCCACCACGACCGTACCCGTCTGTATCGCCTCGATATTGTCATAACCAAAGCTCGGACGCTCCGTAAGCTGGTAATAGCTTATAACAGGCAGCGTATTAAAACTGTCGGGATAGTAGTATACCGCCTCGCAATCGACCTTTGAAAGCGCTTTTTCCGCCTCTTTGTTAACGTCAATCACCGCTTACCGCCTCCTTTACAAACTGTAACAGCACTTCGGGATTTGTCCATGACGCGATATACACAATTCGGTATAACCGCCCCTCAGCCGTAACATAGTTACCGACCTTGATATGCTCGTTGGGCTCGCAGAACATACGCGCCTGACATTCCTCGGAAAAGCCGTACTCGTTCGCCGCAAGGTCGCCGCCGATAGGTTGTATATCCGCTTGTATGAGCGCAAGGGGCGTTGTAACCGTGTCGCCCCTGTCGCTGTAACCCTTGCTGTTGCTGATGGTTACAAGCTGTGTGTCTGAGGCGTAAAACCTCTTAAACACACCCGCATATTTTTCCAACATCACTCGGCACCTTCCCTCTGCGGTTTACAAACGGCTTTAAGCGGTCGTAATAATTCGTCAGAAAATCGCTGTCGGGCGTTTTGCTATCAAACGATACCGACCGCTGTCCCTCGGATATGCTCTTGATGATTTCCGGCGCACTTTCGCTGCCGTACCCTTTCGCGCGGTACATATCCGCAGCGATAACGGGTACAAGGCTTTCAAGCGGTCGCGGCAAAAAGCATATACGGCAGTAACCTAAAATAAGGTTTTCTACGTCGTCAATCAAAAAGGACAAGATCTCATCCTTGCTCTCGTCCGTTATCCCCAGTAGCATTTTCAGCCTCTGCAGCACTTCCGTCTGTTTCTCCTGCTCCATTCTTACCGCCGCCTTTCTTTGTCGGCTTCACCTCGACATACCCTGAATTTTTGTACGCCGCAATCTGAATTTCATTCGTCAGCGTGATTGTTTCTTTTCCGCGTTTGAGCAACATCATCATTCACCTTCCTTTTTGTGGACGTAGATAGCCGCCTTCTTGTTGTTCAGCACGAACGCGTCGTAATAAACGCGGCCCTCAACGAGCCAGCCGTTTATGCCCGGCGGGTTGTCGTGGATTTTGTAATCGGACAGCTTAACCGGCGCGACAGTAGCTATCTTGTTCGTGATGATAAACAGCGTATTCTCCGGCAGGTAGCTGTCCGGCACGAGAATAAGCGGTACGCCGTCAATCTCGCCGACTGTGCCTTTGAGCGCGATCTTCTGCGCCATATCGCCCTTCTTTACAAAGCTGTCGTCAAGCTTTATAAGCCTGTAATACGATGCCGACACGAACGCCACGCGACCCGCGACCGGCACCTTCTTGTTTGTCAGCTCGACCTGACCGTCAAGGAAAGCGTCATACGCGTCGCCGCGCGTAACGTCCGCCGTCGCGGTCTTGCCTGCGCCCGCCGCCATTTTCGACAGACGGTAAATGTCGATTTCGGGGATGATAACCTCGTCAATCTGTCGCTGCAGCGCCTGTCCCGCGCTGTTCGCCATCATCGTGTCGTCGTAATTGCCGCGGTCAATGGTAAACGTGAAGCTTCTGTCGCGTTCAAGCGGCAGCTCCTGCACTGTGTTCTCTAACTCTGCCGGCGTACCGTAGCGGTTCGCGCCTGTTCTCTCGTAGTCGTTCATTTCCGCTGTCGGAACACTGTAAACCTTTACCGTTTTAACGCCGATAAAGTCATAATCGTTGTTTACGGCGGGTGTCGTAACCGCGCCGATTTTAAAGCGTTCGTCGATTTTCGCCGAATACTTTTCTGCGTAATTGATTGCCATATTTTTTACCTCTCTTTCTCAATTAGCCTCCGAATCCTGCAAGAAACGGATCTGTCGGCGGCGGTGTTCCGCCTCCCGTTTTAGGCGGTTTGCCTTTGAGCCGCGTATTTACCGCCTCCTCGATAGCCGCGTTCCAGTCTTTTGTAAACGCGTCTATATTTGCCTTTGTTTCCTCCGCGTCCTTGCCGCAGACGAGCTCCGCGAAATTATCGGAAACACCGACCGTGCGGAGCTGTTTCGCCGCCTCATTCACGAGCATTTCACGGTCGAGCGCGGCTCTGTCGGCGTCAAATTTCTCGCGGTCGATACGGAACTGCTCCTTCTCGCGCTCCTCTTTACTGAGCTTTGCGAGCCTTTCCGCCTCGGAGCGTTCCCTATCCCAGCCTTCTTTTGCCGCCTTTACCGCCGCCGCTACCGCCTTATCGATGTCGGTTTGCGTAAATTTCTGTTCCGGCGCGGGCGGTTCTGTCGGGTCGCCCGGCTCGCCCGGTGTGGGCGGTACGGGAGACTCCTTCGGTTCTGTCGGTTCGCCCGGCGTGGGGTCTGTCTTTGTAGGATCGTCCATAATAATTCTACCTCCTATAATTTTTTGTATAAAAATATGAGCGTTTTATCTTACCACGCTCGAAGAATATTTAATTTGTTTTGCTACGTCATACCCTCACATCCTTTTCCCAATCGATTGGGATTTTTGGTATTATAAAAGCACGTCCGAAAACGTGCTTTTTAATCCACATTATGATATTTACACTTTGTACAAATATCCCGTTCTTCCTCAAAAGACTTTATACCTACCATTTCGCTTTTGGGGATCATGCCTTCCGCTGCCTCACATATAAGATAACATGAATATTCATCAATATGGGTATTTGACAACGGGCATAATATATTATTCTTAGTAGCCATACTTCTTTAACACCTCTACAATACTTAAAACTTCTTCGCTAAATTCTCTTTCGGAAAATGCCGTTTTGATTATTTGTTCGGACGGATTGACGTATGCCACGCCGCTATATGAGTAATAATTTTCTGTCAGACCGTTTCTTTTGGTTATAGACATCAAAGCGTTTGATATGTAGCTTTTTGCTTCGGACTCAGACACATTATGTTTCCTTTGGTGATTTATATGCTCATCGTCAAATATAAGGCTGTCAACTGCAATATCCTTTTTAGGTATATGAATACTGCCTTTAACGCCTATTTGTTTAAGTTCCTTAGCGCAATGAAAGGCGTTTATATCCGCACCGGCATTAGCGTTTATGTATCTATACGCCTGTTTCAAATCCTCATATTCTGCCCTATCACCATTATACTTTAATTCCTGCCATTTGTCAAAGGATTTCGGTACATTCTTTCTGCCGAGCACATCTTGATATTGTTTATATTGCAGCTTATCCGAGGTCTTGTTGTCGTCCTTTTTCCGCGACAGCTCAAGCGCGGCTTTTTCTTCCGGCGTAAGGCTGTCAATCCATTGTGAATATGTTATGTCGCCGTCCACAATTTCATTTTTCCCCGACAGCGGATTTCTCGCTCGTCGGCTCGTGTAATCGATATTCATAGTTGTTGTGCATCGACAGCGCGGGTGCATTGTCGGGTAATTCACGCCCTCGCGTGCCGCCGACAGCTTGAATACCTTTCCGTCAAGCGGCTGACACGTCTCACACGTCCTGTAATCGAGCGTCGCAAGATATTTGTACTCCTGTACGCCCAAATCCTTATACGCCTTTAAATCCGCCTGTCCGTGAATGTGCGCCGTTTCGGTGTGTATAAGCGTCGTTGCATGATATTTTTCCACGTCAAACGCCTCCGCGAGCTTTCGCGACGTTTTCGTATAGCTCTCGCCGGATATAAGGGACTTTACAATCAAATTCTGCGCCTCTGTCGCAAGCCTGTCGGTATTATCCCATATGCGTTTTGAGAACCGCTTGCCGTTCCATTTCGCATTTACCGCCTCATCTATGGCATTGTCGTTAAGGACAGTAAAACCAATCCCCACATCCAAACCACGCGCCGCGTCGTCAATCAACCCGTAATAGCTTTCCTTATATGCCGATTTCAGCATATCGCCTATTATTCCCGTGCTTTCCGCCGCGATTTTCATAGTCCGCGCATAAATTACGGTCTTTAACTGCTCGTACCTCTCTATACGTGCCGAATACGCTCTGACGGAAAGTCCGTCACGATGAATATAATCAAGTATTTTCTTTCTTGCCGCCGCGTCGGGAGCGTTTTCCAGCAGCTCTATAAGCGTATTCATATTATCGTCGAGCCGTGCGCGGCTCAAATGATATTCGGCGGTTTTATCGTCAATGCCGTACCTCTTTTTGAAATTGAATTTTATGGTGCGTATTTCGTTTTGAATATCCTTCAGCGCGCCGTCGTAAAGCTCCAGCACCTCCGCCGCCGTATGCGTCGCTCCCTCTTGTACGGCAATTTCACGCAAAAGCGCGGCTTGCTCCCAGTATTCGTCATTTCGCATATCAGCCTCCCATAAACTGCTTTTTTATCGCCGCAATAACATCTGATTGCTTATTCTTCAGCGCCGGTACAAGATACGGCTGCGCCGCCATTTTGTAGGTCCCAAATTCTTGATACATTGCATATTCACAGCTTGTGGAGACAACTCCGGTCATACCGTCCACCTTTCCGTGAATAGAACGTCTCAGCGCACCTGTATCAACCGGAGCTTCCACCCTTGCTTCACTTTGTACAATCCGTGTTCCGAGAACTAAGCCTTTATGTACCTTCTCGGGAACGTCCGCCGCATACCGGCTCAATGCCGCCTGAACCGCGTCAAGTCCTTCAATGCTTATCTTCATCAATAGCCGCCGCCTTCCGCCATATCTTGTACTTCTCTGATTTTCATAATGCTGTCGGTTTCCCGTTCCTTTTCGCGTATTTTCATTTCTTCCTTTGCGTCCGACACAAACGGGAGCTGCTCTAATAGCGTTTCGTTTGATACGATGTCAACTAAATTCATAGCCATTTGCGATATTTCCAACTCGTTTGCGGGCAAATTGCGCGTAAATACAACGTCGATCCTATGTATCGGCACAAACGCCATCGCACCTTTAAGCGACAGGAAATTTATATACAGCCCCAAACGGTTCTTTAAGCCCTTTGCTATCTGACGTTCCTTGTTCTTGACGCTCTGCTCAAATCCCAGGAGCTTGTACTTTATCGCCACGCCGGAAAGGTTGTTGCCGAAGCTCTCGTCCGTAAG
>CANPXG010000091.1 GCA_947585795.1 uncultured Clostridia bacterium | reverse complement strand
TCAATGAAACCGTTAGCGTCAAAGCCGTCAGGATACTCAGTAGTCTTTTCTTCATTTTCTACATTCCTCCTTAGGGATAAGTTCCCCATAATTTTTTTTCGTAAATGATACGTATCGCCGTGCTTCGCGTGACCGAGCCACGAAGCAACGGACGATCGTACCTTCTCGTAGGGCATTTCGCCCTTCGAGTAAGCGTCGTTGAACTTTTTGACCTTTCGTTTCATCGCCGCTTTTGATTTTCTTCGGATTTTTCGGATAATTTTACCCGTTTCCGTGATGTAAGTATGGAAGCCAAGGTAGTCAACTCCGTTCCTCGCGGGGAATATCTGCGTTTTCTCGTTCAATTCGAGGTGCAGCTCCTCGTCGAGGAAATGTCTTATCCTGCCAAGACACTCTTTAAGATACACCTTGTCTTTTGCGATGAGGATAAAATCGTCCATATAGCGTGTATAGTAGTCGATTTTAAGCTCGTTTCTGACAAAGCGGTCGAGAGGGTCGAGGTAGTATACCGCAAACCATTGGCTTGTCATATTGCCAATCGGCACGCCCACTCCCTCGGTACTGTCGATTATCACGTCCAGAAGCCATATAAGGTCATCATCTTTAAAATGCGGATATAATAACTGTTTAAGCGTCACGTGGTCAATACGGTAAAAATATTTTTTAATGTCGCATTTTAAGACGTAATAGTCAACGCCCCATTTGTTGTAGGCGTCCCTCATGAATTTTTTAAGTCTGTCGAGAGCGAAGTGAGTGCCCTTGCCCTTTCTGCAAGCCGCGTTATCGTAATCGAGCCGCGGCTCGAGAAACGGTTCAAGCACGTTGTCGCATAGGCTTCGCTGTACCACTCGGTCGCGGTAATGCAGAGCCATTATGTCCCGTTCCTTCGGTTCGTAGACTTTGAAGCTTTTGTAGCCTTCGATTTTGTAAGTACGCGTTTCCAGTTCACGTTTCAGAGCCATCGTATTTGCGGTAATGTCGGTTTCATATTTGGCGACTTCGACCTTATCGCGCTTCCCCTTTCGGGAAAACGAATGTGCTCTGAGCAAATTTTGGTAATCGCATACCTTTTCGAATTGATTTTTGTAGGTTTTTATTTTCCCCACCGCCGTTCCGATGTTTCCTATTTTTTGCCTCCCTTGTCAAAGGGAGGGGGACCGGCGTAGCCGGTGGAGGGATTCCGCCCGCATTACCACGCGGGCTGCCTTGCTACGGCGTTTGTTGCTTCGCAACACGCCTACAACACTTGCGTGTTGTCCACCTCACCCCGCCGCATGGGCGACGCACTACCACACCCTCCGTAGGGCGGGCTGCCCTCAGCCCGCCGTCTGCGCTAACGCAAGGCTCCCCTACTAGGTGAACGACGCTTCAGCGTCGTAGGCATAGAGCTTGCTCGTATGCCGTAGCCAAGGGAGCTGTCATTTGCATAGCAAATGACTGAGGGGTTGTACGGGACGGCGCCTCGACGTCCCTCCGTAGGGCGGGCTGCCTCGCTACGGCGTTTGTTGCTTCGCAACACGCCTACAACACTTACGTGTTGTCCACCTCGACGTCCCTCCGTAGGGGCGGTCATTGGCCGCCCGTAACAACCCACCCTCCGTAGGGCGGGCTGCCCTCAGCCCGCCACATTGGCGAACCTCACGGGCGCCCGTGTGCCTTCTTCTTAAAAAACATCGGAACCGCTGCCCAAACCATTCAAATAAATCATTCTACCAAGCTCGGGCAGCGGCCCGGCGTTATATATTTATCGCGGTGAAAGTAGGGATGTTGGGAATATGTGACTCCCACCGCGACGGGAACAAGATTCCTTTCCTCCCGCTGCACTGAGCGTACCCGCGTGGGCACGCTTACCGGCAAATAGCGGAAAGCGGGGCGAACGCCGTTGTTACCGTTCGACGCCCAATTGTTATTGACCTCGCCGCCGGAGTTGACGTTGCGGACATTGTAGGCATTACCGGCGTTCGGAGAACGCCCGACAACCCTGTCCCCACGGCAGTCAACCGCCGAATCTTTTTCGCTCGCTTCGTATAAATCCGCCGATAAGTGCGCGTTCCTCGTATATTACGCGCGCAAGTCTTTCCTGCTGTTTGCGCGTAATACACTGCGTCCTTGCGGCGAGTGAAACGAGCCAGTCGATCTCTCGAAGCTTAAGTAACGCATCTCTGCTGTACGAGAGGCGTTTTTCGGCGCGTTCTGCCATAGTGCGTTCGAGAGCGAACTTAGCGAGTGTCAGTTTAGCATCATCGTAAAGGCGTTCTGCGGTGGTTGCGAAATAGTGTTCGCTTTCGAGCTGGGAGATCCTTTTTTTGAGCTTTGTCGTAACTCGGTTCTCGACGTAGATGTCGTTTGCCGCGTACAAATCGGAAACGATTCCCAAAGCTGCCTGATGTAATCGAGCGACGATGTTGTAGCGGAACTTTTTCGGTGACGAGTTTGTCACTTCGAATATAAGTTCGGAAAGCTCCTTCGCCTTCCCGATAACCTTCAAATCCCCCATCTCTCTCCTCCTCCACATGGGTGTATCTCTGCCCACAAGGCTCCCCTAATAGGGGAGCTGTCATTTGCATAGCAAATGACTGAGGGGTTTGTAGGGGACGGCGCCTCGACGTCCCGCCGTAGGGGCGACCTTCACGGTCGCCCTATGCCTTCCCCTTGAGGGGAAGGGGGACCGCGTTAGCGGTGGATGAGGTGTCGCATGGACGAACCTCGGCGAAGCCGACGGATGAGGTGTCGTACGGGACGTCGCCTTGCTACGGCGTTTGTTGCTTCGCAACACGCCTACAACACTTGCGTGTTGTCCACCCCACCCCGCCGTCCGCACGACGCATTACTGCGCTTTCCGTAGGGCGGGCTGCCTTGCTACGGCGTTTGTTGCTTCGCAACACGCCTACAACACTTGCGTGTTGTCCACCCCAGCCCGCCGCATGGGACGTCGCCGATTTCCCACACAATTTCAAAAAATCATGTTTAAAATCCGCCCAACCTGCATACACTAAAGGAAACCCCGCATAGCCTCTCCCCTTTCGCAAAACTTTAACCTTTTGCGAAAGCAAAAATACTATCGTTTAATTAATGATACCACGTATTTTTTAAAAATGCAAGTGGTTTTTACTATTTTGCATTGTTAAAAGTGTAAAAATTTTTGACAAAGTTTTGTACAAAATGTAAAAAACATACAAAAAATCGTATATAATTAACTTGTTTAACGTCAAGATAGTGGTCAAGGAAGGAGGTAATCACTATGCCAAGACGTGGCGACAATATTCACAAAAGAAAAGATAACCGCTGGGAAGGTCGGTACATTGCGGCACGCGACGAAGCGGGAAAAGCGATATACAAATCTCTGTACGGAAAAACATATGCAGAGGTAAAGACAAAAATGCAAAGCTGCAACATTGCGGCAAACACAAAAAGCGTTACAATGCCGCTGACGGTTTGGGTTGAAGAGTACCTAAGGGCGCACGAGAGCAAAATCAAAATCGGGACTTATAAAGTTTACGAGAGGTACTTAAACAACCACATTAAACCGTTCTTCGGCAGCGTGGGGCTGCAAAAGGTGAGCCGCGACATGCTGCAGGCATTCGTAAATTCAATGAAGGCGCTTGCGCCGTCAACTATCAAGGGGATATTCGCGTTCCTGCGCGAAACGCTTAAGGCGGCGGAGCGAAAGGACTACATTATTCCGATACGCTTCGACATTGAACTCCCGAAAACGAAACGCAGCGAGCCGCAGGTTTTTACGCGCGACGAGCAAAGGAAAATCGAGCAGGCACTATGTATCGGTGAAAATCCGAACGAGGTCGGCGTTTTGATCTGCCTTTACACGGGGCTGCGCATTGGAGAAGTGTGCGGACTAAAGTGGGACGACGTTGACCTTGAAAACGAGGTTTTGCACGTTCGGCGGACGGTGCAGCGCCTGACGATCGACGGCAAGTCGGTTCTCAAAGAGCTGCCGCCCAAGAGCGAAACATCGCAGCGGAAGATACCGATACCCGCGTGTCTTTCGGAGAAGCTTAAAGAGGTGAAGGCGCAAAGCGAGTCGGACTATGTCCTGAACACGGAGAACCATGTGATGGACACGCGCACGTTTCAGAATTTATATAAGAAAATTCTCAAACGCGCCAAGGTGCGGTACGCGAACGCGCACACGATGAGGCACACGTTCAGCGTGCGGGCGCTGGAGTTGGGGTTCGACATCAAGACGCTGAGCGAAATTTTGGGACATGCCGACGCGACGGTCACGCTCAGAATTTACGCGCATTCGCTCGATGAGCACAAGCGCAAGAGCATGGCGCTCTTCGCGAAAATTATGTGATCATAGTCAAAATTATGGTCAGAGGAACGGCGCGGGGCGCACGGTGCCTTGTGTTCCGCGTCGGTTTTCGCAAAAGGTTAAAGTTTTGCGAAGCCTCGGCAGAAACCCCCTGCCGTTTTTTTGATTCTGAAAATCCTGCATTCCCCTTCAAAAAACCTGCATCTTAACCCCAAAAAGCTGCTTTTTGAGCCAAACTTGCGCGATTTTTCCTTCAAAATGGGTGATTTTTGAGCCAAATAAGCGCTTTTTAAGCCGAAACCCCGTGATTTTTCTTTCAAAACCGGTGTCTTTTGAGCCAAAAGGGCTGATTTTTTACACCAAACCACGTAATTTTTCTTTCAAAACAGGTGCTTTTTGAGCCGAAACTGCGTGATTTTCCCTTCAAAACCGGTGTTTTTTGATGCAAAAGGGCTGATTTTTTACACCAAACCCCGTGAGTTTCCCTTCAAAACCGGTGTCTTTTGAGCCAAAAGGGCTGATTTTTTACACCAAACCATGTGACTTTCCCCGCAAAACCGGTGCTTTTTAAGGCGAAACTGAGCGATTTCCCCTTCAAAATGGGCGCTTTTAGAGCTAAAACCCCGTAATTTTCCCTTCAAAACAGGTGTTTTTTAAGCTGAAACTGCGCGATTTCCCTTCAAACCCCGCGCTTTTTGAACCAAAAGGGCTGATTTTTTACACCAAACCATGTGACTTTCCCCGCAAAACCGGTGCTTTTTGAGGCGAAACTGCGCGATTTCCCTTCAAAACCGGTGTCTTTTGAGCCAAATAAGCGCTTTTTAAGCCAAAGGCGGTGTTTTTTGAAGCAAAATAAGCGCTTTTAGAGCCAAAACCCCGTAATCTTTCCTGCAAAATCGGTGCTTTTTTGAGCTAAAACTGCGCGATTTCCCTTCAAAACCGGTGTCTTTTGAGCCAAAAGGGCTGATTTTTTACACCAAACCATGTGACTTTCCCCGCAAAACCGGTTCTTTTTGAGGCGAAATAGGTGCATTTTTTGCATTTTTAAACTGAAAAAGAGTAAAAAAAATAGGGGCGTTACACCTCTGAAACGCCCTATTTTACTTACTTTGACTTATTTATAATAGCGGCTTTAACGGTATTTTTCATAAGCATTGCGACCGTCATAGGTCCAACACCGCCAGGCACCGGCGTGATCGCTCCCGCAACTTTTTCCGCCGTTTCAAACTCCACATCCCCGCACAGCTTCTTGTTTTCAAGCCTGTTGATCCCCACGTCGATGACGACCGCGCCTTCTTTGATCATGTCGCCTTTGATGAAGTTTGGTATTCCCACCGCGGCGACGAGGATGTCCGCGTTTTTCGTCTTTTCCGCGAGGTTTTTCGTGCGGGAGTGGCATATCGTGACCGTGCCGTTTTGGTGGAGCAGGAGCATTGCCTGCGGCTTGCCGACGATGTTGCTCCTGCCGACGACGACACATTCCTTGCCGCTTACCTCAACGCCGCTTTCCTTTATGAGCTCCATAACTCCCGCCGGAGTGCACGGCATGAAGTCGTAATTCCCGACCATGATTTTGCCGACGTTCACGGGGTGGAACGCGTCCACGTCCTTGTTTGGCGCTATCGCGTTGATGATCGTTTTTTCGTCTATGTGCTTCGGTACCGGAAGCTGTACGAGTATGCCTGAGATGCTTGTTTTATTGTTGAGAGTGTTTATAAGCTCCAGCAGCTCTTCCTGCGTCGTTTCTTCGGGCAGCGCGTACTTTTCGCTGTAGATGCCGCACTCCTCGCACGCTCGCTCCTTATTTCTCACGTAGACTTGGCTCGCGGGATCCTCACCCACGATTATGACGGCGAGCCCCGGAACTATCCCCTTTTCCTTTAGTTTGTCTACCTCTGTCTTTAGCTCCGCCTTTATTCTTGCCGAAACTTCCTTTCCCATGAGCAGCTTTGCCATTTTCCTTCCTCCTTGTATTAGATAAAATATCGCCTTTCGGCGGTCTTATAAGACATCTGTCCGAATACCCGATGAGATCCGTCCTCCCCGTCTTTTGAAGCGCGTCGTATACGAGCTTATAGTTGTCGGGGTTTTTGTACTGTAAAAGCGCTCTCTGCATGGCTTTTTCTTTCGCGCTTTTCGGCACGTACACTTTCTTCATCGTGAACGGATCGAGCCCTGTGTAAAACATGCACGTCGATACAGTTCCCGGCGTCGGGTAAAAATCCTGTACCTGCTGCGGGTTTATGTTGTGCTTATGCAAGTACTCGGCAAGCTTTACCGCGTCACGAAGCGTGCTTCCCGGGTGGCTTGACATTAAGTACGGTACCAAGTACTGCTTTTTGCCTATTTTTTCGTTTATTTTATAAAACTTTTCCGAGAATTTATTGTATACGCTGTTTTCGGGCTTGCCCATACAGCGAAGAACATTATCGCTTATATGCTCCGGCGCGACCTTGAGCTGACCGCTTATATGGTACTCGCACAGCTCGCGAAAAAACGTGTCGTCCTTATCGTTTATCAGATAGTCAAAGCGTATACCCGAACGTATAAATACCTTTTTTACACCCTTTATTTTGCGCAGCTTACGCAGGAGCGCAAGGTATTTTTCGTGCGATATTTCCATGTTGGCGCACGGCTTCGGGAAAAGGCACTGCCTGTCGCGGCAAGCGCCCACTGTCAATTGCTTTTTACACGCCGGTCCTCTGAAATTAGCCGTAGGTCCGCCAACGTCATGTAT
>CANPXG010000090.1 GCA_947585795.1 uncultured Clostridia bacterium | reverse complement strand
AATCAGTGCTGGGTCATGGACGACGGCATTTTCACGATGGAGGGCGAGGTCATAAACGAGCACGGTCCCGAGTCGATAGACTTTGCGATATGGTGGGACGGCGATCTTATAAGAGAGCTGCTTGACCACGACTTCAACGAGGAAACCGAAACCGGTTACCCGAAAATCTACAAGTGGGACTACGAGAACAACAAGCTCATAACGATTTTAGAACCCGCCGGAGTACTGTCGAACAACTGGAAAAAGGGCACGCCCTGTATACAAGCCGACATTTTGGGCGACTGGCGCGAGGAAGCCGTATGGCGCAGCGAGGACGACACCGAGCTTAGAATTTACACCACCACCGACATTACGCACCACAAATTCTACACGCTCATGCACGACCACGTTTACCGCCTGTCCGTCGCGTTCCAGAACACGGCGTACAACCAGTGCACGCAGACGGGCTTCTACATAGGTCCCGAAATGGACGAAAATATCCCCGTTCCGCCTAATGAATACGTAAGAGGTATAAACATTCCGGATTTTACCGAAGATATTGACGATTGATGTGTACAATGTATCAAATACTTTACAAAATCATTGATATTTTATGTAAATTCCAAAAAAAAACAGTAACATTGTTGACCTTTTATAAAAAGTAGGATAGAATATAATGTAATAGTATACGGAGGACTGCCATGAGGATAATATCGGGCACAAGGCGCGGACACAAGCTGCTTGAATTTGACGGCGGCGATGTTCGCCCGACGACCGACCGCGTAAAGGAAGCCGTGTTCAATTTGATACAGGGCTTTGTCGCGGACGCGGTATGCCTCGATATGTTCGCGGGCAGCGGAGCGCTGTCGTTTGAGGCAATATCACGCGGCGCGAAAAAAGCCGTGATTATCGACAAGGACAAGCGTTCGATAGACATCATACGAAAAAACGCGGACGCGCTCGCCTTCACGGAAAAATGCGACATAATAAACGCGTCGTGCTTCGACTACCTCAAAACCGCGCGCGGTAAGTTTGATATAATTTTTCTCGATCCGCCCTACAACAAAGGCTTCATCGAGCCGGCGCTAAAAGCCGTGACCGACGGGGACTTTCTCGCGGAGGAAGGCATAATCGTTTTGGAGAGCGACAACACGGATTTCCGCGCCGAAACGGAGGCGCTTTGCGCGTATAAGCAGAGAAAGTACGGCAGGACGTATATAACGGTTTACAAAAACCGTAAAAAAGTCGGACAGGAAGATGACGAATGAGAACTGCGGTTTACCCGGGCAGCTTCGATCCCATAACAAACGGTCACTTGGACGTGATCGAGCGCGCAAGCAAGGTTTGTGACAAAATAGTGGTCGGAGTGCTCAACAACGCAAGCAAAACTCCGCTTTTTACAGCGGAGGAAAGAGTGGATATGATACGGAGAGTCACGGGACATCTCAAAAATGTCGAGGTGGATTCCTTCACGGGACTGTTGGTCGACTTCGCCGCCGCGAAGGACGCGAAGGTCATAATCAAAGGACTGCGCACCGTCGCCGATTTTGAATATGAATTTCAGATGGCGCTTTTAAACAGGGCTCTGAACCCCGAGTTTGAAACGATGTTCATGATGACGAACTCAAAATATTCATATATAAGCTCGAGCATGGTAAAGGAGCTTGCGGGCTTCAAAGGTGATTTAACGGGGCTTGTACCCTGTGAAATAATAGAGGCTATAAAGGAAAAATACAAATAGTACGAAAGGATTGAAAAAAATGGACATGGATATGGATATCATGGAAATTGTCGACATGATGGAGGAAACCATCGAAAAAGCTTCCGCCGTGCCCCTGACGGGTAAAGTCATGGTCGACAAGGATGAGCTTCTTGATTACATTCAGGAGATCCGTCTTGTATATCCCGACGAACTTAAGGAAGCCAAATGGGTCAAGGAGGAAAGACAGAGAATACTTTCCGAGGCGGAGAGCAGAGCAGAGTCTATTCAGAAGAACGCCGAAGAAACCCAAATGCAGCTTATAGACGAGCACGAGATCACGAAGCGCGCGTATGAGCAGGCGAACGAGCTTGTAAACGCGGCGCAGCAGAAATCAATTGAGATCAAGACCGATACCGACCAGTACGTTGACGACATACTGACCGACGCGGAGCACCGTCTTGACCTTCTTCTTCGCAAGGTGCGCGAGGACAGAAGCTACTTCAATAATAATTAATAAACGCAAAATCAAAAGTAACAGGGCTGGATATTAGCGCCGATTTTTGACGCTGTTCAGCTCTATTTCCGTTTCTAAAGGAGGATAAATATGCTTTCGGATATTGAGATCGCTCAGGGCGCAAAAATGAAACACATACGCGACATAGCCGCGTCGCTCGGAATAAAAGAGGACGAGCTTGAATACTACGGAAAATACAAGGCTAAAATGTCAAACGACCTATGGAAGCGCGTCAAGGACAGAGAGGACAGTAAGCTTGTGCTCGTGACGGCGATAAACCCCACGCCGGCGGGCGAGGGCAAGACCACGACAACGATAGGTCTTGGCGACGCGCTCACGAGAATGGGTAAAAAGTGCGTGCTCGCGCTTCGCGAACCGTCCTTGGGACCTGTAATGGGCATTAAAGGCGGCGCGGCGGGCGGCGGCTACAGTCAGGTCGTGCCCATGGAGGACATAAACCTTCACTTTACCGGCGATATGCACGCGATAACCGCCGCGAACAACCTGCTTTCCGCGATGATCGACAACCATATCCACCAGGGCAACGCGCTCGATATAGACGTTACGAACATAGTGTGGAAGCGCGTTCTCGACATGAACGACAGAGCCTTGCGCGAAACGGTTGTGGGCTTGGGCGGCAAAATTAACGGCGTGCCGCGCGAGGACGGATTTATGATCACCGTCGCGTCGGAAATAATGGCGATACTCTGCCTTGCGTCGGACTTGGAGGACTTAAAAAACCGCTTCGGCGAGATAATAATCGGTTATGACCGCAAGGGAGAGCCCGTAAAAGCGTCGGACCTTAACGCGCAGGGCGCGATGGCGGCGCTCATGAAGGACGCGATAAAGCCGAACCTTGTGCAGACCTTGGAGCACACTCCCTGCTTTATTCACGGCGGACCGTTCGCCAACATCGCGCACGGCTGCAACAGCGTGCAGGCGACAAAGCTCGCGATGAAGCTTGGCGACTACACGATAACCGAGGCGGGCTTCGGCGCGGACTTGGGCGCGGAAAAATTTATGGACATAAAGTGCCGCATGGCAGGACTTAAACCCGACGCGGTAGTTATCGTCGCGACTGTGCGCGCACTCAAATACAACGGCGGCGTAAAGAAAGCCGACTTAAAAACACCGAACAAGGACGCGCTTCTTCGCGGCATAGTAAACCTTGAAAAGCACATAGAAAACATGAAATCATACGGCGTGCCGGTCGTTGTCGCCATAAACCGCTTCGACACCGACACCGACGAGGAACTTAACGCGATAAAGGAACGCTGCGCCGCGCTCGGCGCACAGTGCGCGCTTAGCGAGGTGTTTGCGAAAGGCGGAGAAGGCGGAAAAGACCTCGCGGAAAAAGTACTCCGCGCGATAGAAACGGAAAAATCGAACTACGCTCCCGCCTACGACGTAAATGACAGCATAAAGGACAAAATAAACACGATAGTAACAAAAATCTACGGCGGCAGCGGCGTTACATACAGCGCTAAGGCGGAGAAACAGATCGCCCGCCTCGAGGAGCTTGACCTCGACAAAAAGCCCGTATGTATGGCAAAAACGCAGTACTCACTCTCCGACGACGCTTCGCTTCTCGGCAGACCGGAAAACTTTACCGTCACCGTAAGCAACGTCCGCGTATCGAACGGCGCGGGATTTATCGTCGCGGAAACCGGTAGCATCATGGTAATGCCCGGACTGCCCAAAATACCCGCCGCAAACAACATCGACATTGACGGCGACGGCAAGATCACGGGACTGTTTTAAGGAATTTTAGGTATGAAATATATTTCACATAGCTGTGAGGAAACACAAAAAATCGCGGCAAACTTCGCAAAAACCCTAAAAGAAGGCGACGTTATATGCATGCGCGGCGACCTCGGCGCGGGCAAGACCGCATTCACGCAGGGACTTGCGAAAGGACTTGGCGTTAACGAACCGGTGACCAGCCCGACGTTCACCATAGTAAACGAATACGCGGGACGGCTGCCCCTCTACCACTTTGACGTTTACCGCATATCGGACAGCGACGAAATGTACGAGATAGGCTACGAGGATTACGTCTACGGAAACGGCGTCAGCGTGATAGAATGGGCAAAACGCATAGAGGACATCCTGCCCGACAAACGCTACGAAATCGAAATTTCCAAGGACTACTCACAGGGCGAGAACTACAGAACGATAGAGATCAAGGAGAATACGTAAATGAAGGTGCTTGCAATCGACACGTCCGCAAACACCGCCTCAGCGGCGGTCATGGAGGACGACCTGCTTTTGGGCGAGTACATTTTAAACCACAAAAAAACCCACTCGCAAAAAATCATGCCGATGATCGACGCGCTCCTCACCGACTTGGAGCTTACTCCGCAGGACATTGACATTTACGCGGCGGCGGTCGGTCCCGGCTCATTCACGGGACTTCGCATAGGCGTAGCCACGGTCAAAGCCCTCGCACACGCGGCGCAAAAACCCACAGTAAGCGTCGGGACGCTCGAGGCTCTTGCCTACAACGTACCACTCACAGAGCACATGATAGTACCCGTAATTGACGCGCGGCGCGAAAATGTGTACGCCGCAAAGTACGCGTGGGACGGCACTCTCAAGGAAATTTCCGCCCCAAAGGGTATCACAATAGAGGAATGTATTGCTGACTGTGACGACTTACCGCCCGCGATATTCCTCGGCGACGGCGCGGCGGCGCACCGCGGCTATATACAAAACAAACTCGGCGCACGCGCACTTTTTCCGCACGGCGCGGCGATGAATTTACGCGCATCGTCCGTCGCGGCGGCGGCTATGGACAAGGCGAAGCGCGGCGACACGCAGACGTACATCGAAATGAACCCGCGCTACATCAAAAAATCACAGGCGGAAAAAGACCTGGAACGAAAGGAAGAAAACAAATGATAGCTATAGGCAGCGACCACGGCGGTTTTGAATTAAAGGAACACATACTGAAGCATTTACGCGCCAAAGGCGTGCTCGTAAAGGACTTCGGCGTACACAGCGAAGCGAGCGCCGACTACCCCGACTGTGCGCGCCCCGTATGCGAGGCGGTACTTAACGGCGAATGTGAGCGCGGAATACTCGTTTGCGGCACCGGCATAGGAATTTCGATCGCGGCAAACAAATTCAAGGGCATACGCGCCGCGCTTTGCTCCGACGTATTCAGCGCGAAAATGGCGAAGGAGCACAACAACGCGAACATAATCTGCCTCGGCGGACGCGTTACGGGCAGGGAACTTGCGTTCATGATCGTGGACACATACATGAACGCGGAATTTCAAGGCGGCAGACACGCCGACCGCATAAAAAAAATACATCAAATCGAGAAATAACGGCAAATATACAAAAAAGCGTTGCAAAAACGCTTTTTTTGTTCACAATTACTTGAAAATAAACCCAAAAAGGTATATAATAAAATGTGGTAAATAACCAAATCAGTAAAAAAAGGAGTTTTTTGCAATGGGTACTTTCATAGAAAATCTAAAAGAACGGGCAAAAAAGGATATTAAAACGATCGTGCTTGCCGAAGGCGAGGAACTTAGAACGCTCCAAGCGGCGCAGACCGTGAAAAAAGAGGGCTACGCGAAGGTGATCCTCGTTGGCAACCCCGACAAGATCAAAAAAATCGTTGACGCGGAGGGTATCGACATAGACGGCATCGAAATCGTTGACAGCGAGAACAGCCCCAAAAACGAGGAGTACGCGAACGCGTTCTACGAGCTTCGCAAGGCGAAGGGCGTAACGCCTGAGCAGGCGGCGGAAACGATAAAGGATCCGTCCTACTACGCCGTCATGATGGTTAAGCAGGGCGACGCTGACGGCATGGTATCGGGCGCGGTACACTCGTCGGCAGACACGATAAGACCGTCGCTGCAAATTTTAAAGACAGCTCCCGGCACAAAGCTTGTTTCGGCGTTTTTCATCATGAACGTGCCGAATTGCGAATACGGCGACAACGGCACATTCGTATTCGGTGACTGCGCGTTAAATCAGGATCCGAGCGCGGACGAGCTTTCGGAGATAGCTCTTTCGTCGGCGGAGTCGTACAAGCAGCTTGTGGGCGGCGAGCCGAGAGTGGCGATGCTTTCGTACTCTACATACGGCAGCGCGAAGAGCGCGCTTGTCGAGAAGGTACAGGAAGCGACGAAGCTCGCGAAGGAAAAGGCTCCCGACTTAAAGCTCGACGGCGAGCTGCAGCTTGACGCGGCGATAGTTGAGAGCGTGGGCAAGCAAAAAGCTCCCGCGTCGGACGTTGCCGGCACGGCGAACGTGCTGATATTCCCCGACCTTAACGCGGGCAACATAGGCTATAAGCTCGTGCAGCGCCTTGCCAAAGCCGAAGCCTACGGACCGATTTTACAGGGCATAGCCAAACCCGTAAACGACCTGTCACGAGGCTGCAGCGCCGACGACATCGCGGGAGTAGTAGCCATAACAGCAGTTCAATCACAGAATAATTAAAATACAAGATAAATTGTGATTTAAAGACGTGTTGGCGGCGTGGTTGTAGGGGCGAACCGTGTTCGCCCGTATAAAAGGCCCCCTTGTCAAAGGGGGCTGTCGGCGCGTACTATTGCGCAAGCAATAGTTTGCAAAGCCGACTGGGGGATTCCTTTTCAATTTTACAATGAATCCCTCCACCGCCTTCGGCGGTCCCCCTCCCTTTAACAAGGGAGGCTAACGGGCTGTCGAAGGCGCCAGCCCCTACGGTGCATGAATTCATAAAATACGGATGTAGGGGCGGCGACCCGCCGCCCGCAAGGCTCCCCTACTAGGTGAACGACGCTTTAGCGTCGTAGGCATAGAGCTTTGCTCGTATGCCGTAGCAAAGGGAGCTGTCACACGTAGTGTGACTGAGGGGTTTTGACATGCGAACCGTGTTCGCCCGTATAAAAGGCCCCCTTGTCAAAGGGGGCTGTCGGCGGAGCCGACTGGGGGATTCCTTTTCAATTTTACAATGAATCCCTCCACCGCCTTCGGCGGTCCCCCTCCCTTTAACAAG
>CANPXG010000089.1 GCA_947585795.1 uncultured Clostridia bacterium | reverse complement strand
ACGATTACGAGGAAGCAATCGACGAGCTCATATGAAAAAATATCCGAAATACCGTATAATTATTCATAAATGCGAATAAATATACGGTATTTTACTGTGATTTTAAATTTTTTGTAAAAAATGCTTGCATTTTTATTCAAACAGTAGTATAATCATTTACATATTTCAAATTGGAGGCGGCAGTAATGCTTGAGGATGTTATACAGCTTGATAAAAAATATTATATGAACACGTTCGGTGACAGGCTTCCCGTGTGCTTTGAAAAGGGCGAGGGGATGAGGCTGTTTGACGATAAGGGCAGGACGTACTATGACTTTTTGGGCGGTATAGCCGTGAACGCGCTCGGTCACGGTCACAGGGATTTTATCGCGGCGCTTAAAGCTCAGCTTGACAAGGTCATACATACGTCGAGCCTCTATTACATAGAAAATCAGGCGAAGCTCGCCGAAAGACTGGTGAAGGCAAGCTGCGCGAAGAGAGTGTTTTTCTGTAACAGCGGCGCGGAAGCGAATGAGGGTGCGATCAAGCTCGCGAAGATCTACTATTATAAAAAAGGTATAGAGAAAAACGAGATAGTTTCGCTCGACAAGTCGTTCCACGGCAGGACCGTGGCGACAGTCGCGGCGACGGGACAGGAAAAGTACCAAAAGCCGTACCGCGGTCTTACGCGCGGGTTTATACAGGTGAAGCCGAATGACTTCGGTGCGCTTGAAGAGGCGGTAAACGAAAAGACAGCCGCCGTTATGATAGAGCTTATACAGGGTGAAAGCGGCGTGTATCCGATGGATAAGGAGTACGTCAGAAAGGTAAGGCAGCTTTGTGACGAAAAGGACGTGATGCTGATATTCGACGAGGTACAGACGGGTATGGGCAGAACGGGGTATTTGTTCGCAAGCGAAATGTACGGCGTGGAGCCTGATATATTCACGTGCGCGAAGGCGCTCGGCGGCGGAATACCGATAGGCGCGGTGTGCGCGTGTGAGAAGGCGGCGGACGCGTTTGAGCCCGGTGACCACGGAACGACGTTCGGCGGAAATCCGTTTTCCACCGCGGCAGGTCTTGCGGTATTCGATATATACGAACGGGAAGGTCTGCTCGAAAACGCGAAAAGTATGGGTGAATACTTTAGGGAAAAGCTTGACGCGCTCAAGGAAAAGAGTGACGGTAAAATCACGGAGGTGCGAAGCGCCGGACTTCTCATAGGCGTACAGCTGAAGGAGGAGATCGCTAAAGATGTGTTTAACGCGTTGTTTGAAAAGGGTTTTCTTACGAGTCTTTGCGGCGGTAACACGATAAGGCTCGCGCCGCCGCTTATAATAACGAAAAGTGATATAGAGCTTTTTATGAAAAATTTGGAAAGTATATTGGAGGATATGTAAAATGAAGGATCTGATCAGTCTGCACGACTTAACTTCCGAGGAGGTAAAAGACCTCTTGGAGCTTGCGATAAAGCTTAAGAAGGAACAAAAAAGCGGCAAGGAGCATCATATATTAAAGGGTAAGACGCTCGGTATGATTTTCACGAAATCGTCCACGCGTACAAGGGTGTCGTTCGAGGTCGGTATGACGCAGCTCGGCGGTTACCCGCTGTTTTTGTCGTCGAACGATATACAGCTCGGACGCGGTGAAACGATTTACGATACCGCGAAGGTGCTGGAGCGTTTTCTTGACGGTATAATGATAAGGACGTACGCGCACCAAGACGTATTGGATTTGGCGAAGTATGCCGATATTCCCGTAATAAACGCGCTTACAGACCTTCTGCACCCGTGTCAGGTGCTCGCAGACCTTATGACGGCGTATGAGCATAAGGGTAAATTGGAGGGGTTGAAGCTTGCGTACATAGGTGACGGTAACAATATGGCGCATTCGCTGATGTACGGCTGCGCGAAGGCGGGGCTTGACTGCGCGATCGCCGTGCCCGACGATTACGCGTGCGACAGCGGCGTTGTCGCGAACGCGAAGGAGGACTTTAAGAAGTCGGGTAGGGAGCTTATTATAACAAACGATCCCAAAGAGGCGATAAAGGGCGCGGACGTTGTGTACACCGACACGTGGGTGTCGATGGGTATGGAGGCTGAGAAAGAGGAGCGTCAGCGCGTGTTTATGCCGTATCAGGTGAACGGGGAGCTGTTTAAGCTTGCGGCGCCGGACGCGGTGTTTATGCATTGTCTGCCCGCGTACAGGGGATTTGAGGTCACCGAGGAGGTAATCGACGGTCCGCAGTCGGTGATATTCGATGAGGCGGAGAACCGTCTGCACGCGCAGAAGGCGGTAATGGCAACATTGATGGGATGAAGGAGTTGGAATAATGTTTTCGGATTACCAGTCGCTTTTTCAAGTGCGCTTGGCTAATTACGACGATATACCGTCGATAATGAATATAACGCGTGAGGCGTTTGTAAAGTACCAAAAGATGTCGGGCGTGGAAAAATTGGCGGCGCTCGAGGAGTCGTACAATGACGTGAAAAAGGACATAGACACGAAGGTCGTGCTACTTGCGCTGTCGGACGGGGAGCCTGTGGGAAGCGTGCGCGTCGAGGTGTTTCCGGATAAAACGGCGTACCTGTCGCGCTTTGCCGTTAAGGTCACAAGTCAGAATAACGGTATAGGAAAGTCCATAATGAATTTGGTGGACAGGATAATGATAAAAAAGGGCGTTACAAAAATCTCGCTCCACACCGGCTCGAATATAACGCCGCTGATACGTTTCTATTACGGGCGCGGATTTTATATAGACTCGGTCGATAAGTCACGCGGTTATCCGCGCGCGCTGTTGATAAAGGAATATCAAAAAAAGGACTGCTGATGTTAAATCGGCAATCCTTTTTGTCGAAAAAAGAAATTTGTATTGATATTTTGTTGAATTTATAGTAGAATAACTGTATAAAAAGTCTGAATTTGGAGGAAAAAATATGCCTGAAAAACAGAAAATACTCATTGCGGATGACTCGGAGATGAACAGAGCCATTTTGGCGAATATGCTCGGAGATGAGTTTGACATAATAGAGGTAAAGGACGGTGCGGAGGCGATAGCCGTGCTTAAGCAGTACGGTACGGAGCTTTCGATACTGCTTCTCGATATAGTGATGCCGAATATGGACGGCTTCAGCGTGCTTGCCGCCATGAACCGCGACAAGCTCATAGACGATATACCGGTCATTATGATTTCGTCGGAAACTACTCCGTCGTATATAGAGCGCGCGTATAATCTCGGAGTGGCGGACTATATAAGCCGCCCGTTTGACGCGCGTATCGTGCGTACCCGCGTTATCAATACTATCATGCTGTACGCGAAGAATAAGCGTCTTATAGACATAGTTTCCAATCAGATTTTTGAGAAGGAAAGAAGCAATAATCTGATGATCTCCATTTTGAGCCACATCGTCGAGTTCCGTAACGGCGAAAGCGGACTTCACGTGCTGCACGTGCAGAAAATCACCGAATTGCTTTTGCGCGCGCTTATCCATAAGACAGACAAGTACGGCATAAAGCCGTCGGATATTTCGATAATAAGTATGGCGTCGGCGCTGCACGATATAGGTAAGATCGCGATACCCGGCAAAATTCTGAACAAGCCCGGCAGACTTACCGACGAGGAATTTGAGGTAATGAAAACGCACTCGATGATAGGCGCGTCCATGCTTGACCAGCTTACGGAGTACAGGAACGAAAAGCTTGTAAGGGTGGCATACGAGATATGCCGTTACCATCACGAACGTTACGACGGCAGAGGCTATCCCGACGGTTTAAAGGGTGAGGAAATACCGATCTCCGCGCAGATAGTGTCCATAGCCGACGTTTACGACGCTCTTACGAGTGAGAGAGTTTATAAAAAGGCGTTCTCGCACGAGAAGGCTATGGAAATGATTTTAAACGGTGAATGCGGTACGTTCAATCCGCTTCTTCTCGAGTGTTTGAAGGAGATCGCGGACACGCTTCCGACGGAGCTTAAAGTAAGCCCCATTTCCGAGGAGGGCGTGAGCATGGCAAAAATGAAGGGCGTTCTCGAGGAGATGCGCCGCCATGAGGAGCTGCACGCTTCGGAGAGGACATTGCGCATTATGGAGCATGAACGCGAAAAGCATGAGTTTTTTGCGTCGGTTACGCATGAAATACGCTTTGAATACACAAGCGATCCGTCCATGCTTGTACTGTCGCCGTGGGCGGCGCGGCTGCTCGGCACAAACGAGGCGGTGGCGCGTCCGAGAAAAGATAAGCATATTATGGATATATTCGGCGAGGAAAATATAAAGGGTATAGCAGAGGCGCTTGCGGGTGCTACGCCCGATAACCCCGATTTCACGTATAAATGTAAGCTTAAAATAAACGGTGAAAAGAAGGACTATGATCTTATATGCCGCGCGGTCCATTCGGACACGGACACCGCGAGAGAAACGGGTGTAATGGGTATCGCTGTTGAGGCTTAATAAAAACACGGACGAAAAATCCGCGCGGGGACGGCGCTTTACGCGCGTCCCCTTTTTAAATGAAGGAGAGGATCACATGAAAAAATTTATCTGCGTAATTTTATCCGCCGTGTTTATGACGCTGACTTGCGCCTGCGCGAGCGCGGCGCTCTTTTCGGACGTAAACGAGGGCGACTGGTTTTACGAGAACGTGACCGACATGACAAATCAAGGCTACCTGTCGGGCTACGAGGACGGCACGTTCCGCCCGTCGGGCATTATAACGAAGGCGGAGCTTGTGAGCGTGACGGGCAGAATTGCGAATCTTACCGCGTCAACGTCGGCGCAGTCAAGCCACTGGGCGGCGCCTATGATGCAGGCGGCGCTCGACAAGGGCTTTTACGACTGGGACGAGATACCGCCCACAGGTGAAACATATGACGACGCGATAACGCGTCAGCTCGCGGTAAAAATCATCATGAAGGCGTTTATGCCCGACGCGGAGGGCGATTACAACGAAGCGGCGAAAGCGCCCGACTTTTCCGCGCTCGACGGAAGGTACTACGACGCGGTGATCGCTGCGGTGTCAAACGGTATTGTGTACGGCGACGACAAGGGACGGCTTAATCCGAAAGCGTCCATAACGCGCGCCGAGGCGTGCGCGATAATAATGCGCGCCGCGAATAAAAAGGGTAATTTGCAGCCTTATACCCCCGAACCCACCGCGGCGCCGCCGGTAACGGTGACGGCTCGTAAGGGCGGAGTGAGTGAGAACGGTGCACTCCATGTTGACGGTACGCGCCTTGTGAACGAGCGCGGCGAAAATGTCGTGCTGCACGGTATGTCGTCGCACGGCTTGCAGTGGTTCCCGAGTTTCGCGACCGAGGACGCGATAAAGGCGACGGCGGACTACGGAGCGAATTTGTTCCGCTGCGCGATGTACACAGGCGAGGGCGGCTACCTTTCCGACAAATCGGTCAAAAACACGCTCGTAAACGCCGTTGACGCGGCGATACGGCAGGATATGTACGTCATAATCGACTGGCACATTCTGTCCGACGGTGATCCGCTTGCAAACGTTGACGCGGCAGCCGAATTTTTTGCCGAAATGTCGGCGCGTTACTCAGACAGTCCCAACGTGCTTTACGAAATCTGCAATGAGCCCAACGGCGGCGTGACGTGGGGCGGAAACGTTAAGCCGTACGCGGAAAAAATAATTCCCGTGATACGTCAAAACACAAACGGCATTATACTCGTCGGAAGTCCGACGTGGAGCCAAGACTTGCACGAGGCGGCGAAGGATCCGCTTGCGGGCGAAAATATAATGTATACGTGCCACTTCTACGCCGGAACGCATACCGATTGGTTAAGACAGCGTATAGCGGACTGCGGGCTGCCCGTGTTCGTGACGGAGTGGGGAACGAGCGCGGCGGACGGTAACGGCGGCGTGTTCCTCGATGAGGCGCAAAGGTGGATCGACTTTATGAACGAGCGCGGCATAAGCTGGGCGAACTGGTCGCTGTGCGACAAGGGTGAATCGAGCGCGGCTTTGAGGGGCGGAGCAAACGTGTCCGACGGCATAAGCGCGGATGAGCTTACGGAAAGCGGCGCGTTTGTATTTGGTAATTTCTGAAAGTTGTTTCAAAATTAAAAAAATGTGGTATATATTATGTATGAACCCAAAAAGGAGGGATAGTTATGAATACTATTGTTACGATTGCCAGAAGTTACGGCAGCGGCGGTAAGGAGATAGGTAAAGCGCTTGCCCAGGCTTTGGGAGTTCCGTATTACGGACGCGAGATTTTTGAAATATCTCAGGGCGACGAAAGCGGAATATATCCCGGTGACGACGAGAGCATACATAAATCCTCCTTCGGTGAGGCGGACGAGGAGTTTAAGCGTCAGGCGGACACGATAAGGGAAATCGCGTCGCGCGGAAGCTGCGTCATAGTGGGACGGTGCGCGGATCATGTGCTCCGCGACATGGACAATGTCGTAAAAGCTTACCTGTACGCGCCGCTGCGCAGCTGTATGCGCCGCGTCATACGCTTGTACGAGCTTAACCCCGACGACGCGAAAAGTCTTATACATTCGATGAACAAGACGCGCGGTGATTATTATTTTCATCATACCGGTCTTGTGTGGTCGGATCCGACGCATTACGATATTTGTCTTAACACGTCCGGTCTTGACACGAAAAAGTGCGTGGATATAATAAGAAATTATATCGATACGCGTTTTAATGAAGAATAAAAAATTCCGCGGCAAACGCCGCGGATTTTTTTAGGCATTGCTGTGCTGACGCTTCGGTACCTTGTCCTTAAACAGAATACTGATGCACCAAAGTCCGGCAAGACCGACAATGATGTAAACTATTCTGCTTAACCACGATGTCTGTCCGCCGAATACCGCCGCGACGAGGTCGAACTTGAAAAGTCCGACGAGCAGCCAGTTGATCGCGCCTATAATGGTTATTACCAATGAGGTGTTATCCATAAATATCTCTCCTTGTTTGTTATAGTACGTTTTTAGTTTTGGGCTGTTTTATGAGTTTTAAACATGGTAATTTTTTCCCTGTAAAAAGCATAGAATTAATTGCGGGGTGAGATGATGGGGAGAAAAGGTATGATGTATTTTGCGGCGGTGGCGGTTATAATAGTGACGACGCTTGTGTTTGTGCTGTTCGCAAGCGGCGAGGAGGATGCGCGTAACGCGGAGTTTTTAAAAAGCTACGGGTGGGAAACGGACGCGAGAGCCGTGGAGCGTGAGGAAATCACGATACCGAAGCCGTTTGACAAGGTGTATGAAAATTATAACGA
>CANPXG010000088.1 GCA_947585795.1 uncultured Clostridia bacterium | reverse complement strand
CTAAAACGCAGTGCGCGCTTCGTTTAATTTCTCATCAGTGCCCGAATACTCGTCAAACACCTCGGTCATCTTAAAACGCCGTGCGCGCTTCGTTTAATTCCTCATCCGCGCCCGAATACTCGTCAAACCCCTCGGTCCCCTAAAACGCAGTGCAAGCTTCGTTTAATTTCTCATCCGTACGCGAATACTTGTCAAACACCTCGGTCCTCTTAAACGCCGTGCGCGCTTCGTTTAATTCCTCATCCGTGCGCGAATACTCGTCAAACACCTCGGTCCTCTTAAACGCCGTGCGCGCTTCGTTTAATTCCTCGTCCGTGCGCGAATACTCGTCAAACACCTCGGTCATCTTAAACGCAGTGCGCGCTTTGTTTAATTTCTCGTCCGTGCGCAAATACTCGTCAAACACCTCGGTCCCCTAAAACGCAGTGCACGCTTCGTTTAATTTCACATCCGTGTCCGAATACTCGTCAAACACCTCAGTCCTCTTAAACGCAGTGCACGCTTCGTTTAATTTCACATCCGTGTCCGAATACTCGTCAAACACCTCAGTCCTCTTAAAACGCCGTGCGCGCTTCGTTTAATTCCTCGTCCGTGCGCGAATACTCGTCAAACACCTCGGTCCTCTTAAACGCAGTGCGCGCTGCGTTTAATTCACCGCAGGATACCGCTGTATGTATTCCGTTTGCCCAAGCTTCAATTCGCTGCCGCTTTTTCTTGTCCGCGAACCCGCCGCAAAATCGCTCCGGCCACCCCCTCAACATCCTTTTAAGATATTTTATCACATTTTTCTCGAAATGTCAAGTAAAAAAATATCTAATTTAGATATAAAAATTTTTGAAAGACGATTCGGAAAAAAATCGGGGCAAAAATATATTTTTCAGCGTAAAAAAGCATCATTTTACGGGGGAAAAAGATACATTTTACAGGAAAAACGTGTCACTTTAGGTGAAAAACGCATCATTTCGCGGGAAAAACGTGTCATTTCAGGTGAAAAATGCGACATTTTAGGTGAAAAATGCGACATTTTAAGCGGAAAAATGTGTCATTTTAGGTGAAAAATGCGACATTTTAAGCGGAAAAATGTGTCATTTTAGGTGAAAAATGCAACATTTTAAGCGGAAAAAAGCGCCGTTTTAAGCGAAAAGTGCGCTGCTTTAATGGGAAAAAGACATGATTTTATGCAAAAAAAGCAGCGTTTTAATGGAAAAAAGGCACCGTTTTAAGTAAAAAAAAACGCCGACTTAACGGAAAAAAGACATGATTTTAAGCGAAAAACGTATCGTTTTAGGTGAAAAAGACATCATTTCAAGCGAAAAACGTATCGTTTTAGGTGAAAAAGACATCATTTCAAGCGAAAAACGCACTGTTTTAATGGGAAAAAGATGTGATTTTAAGCGAAAAAAGCGCCGCTTTAATGGGAAAAAGCGCCGTTTTAAGTGAAAAAAGACATCATTTCAAGCAAAAAAAGCACTGCTTAAACGGAAAAAGACATCATTTCAAGTGAAAAGCGCGCCGTTTTAAGAGAAAAAAGGCACTGCTTTAACGGAAAAAAGATATGATTTTACGCAAAAAACGCGCCGCTTTAACGGAAAAAAAGGCACCGTTTTAAGTAAAAAAAGCGCCGCCTTAACGGAAAAAAGACATGATTTCAAGCGAAAAACGCGCCGCTTTAATGGGAAAAAGGCACCGTTTTAACTGGAAAAAGCGGCGTTTTAATTGGAAAAAGGCACCGTTTTAACTGGAAAAAGCGGCGTTTTAATTGGAAAAAGATACGATTTTAAGTGAAAAAAGGCACTATTTTATTAAAAAAGCTTGACATTAATTAATAATTTGTGGTATTATATTATGCGTAGCTTAACAGGCTATACGCGCTCGTAGCTCAGCTGGATAGAGCGTTCGGCTACGAACCGAAAGGTCGGGGGTTCAAGTCCCTTCGGGCGTACCACAAAAAACGGCTTACCTATGCGGGTTACAGCCGTTTTTTATTTGCATAAACCCCACCCCTCAGCCACCATTTTCTCACTCAAAAACCGCCGCCACACAGTGCCTGACGCCTTGCCACCCCACCATTTTATGCCGATTTCTCGCCTTGGCTCCTGCCACCAATCCACCATTTAACGCCAATTCCTTCACCTTCGGGCATACCCCGAAAACGGCTTACCTATGCGGGTTTCAGCTGTTTTTTATTTGCATAAACCCCACCCTTAAGCCGCCTTTTCTCTCAAAAATCACCGCCACACATCGCCTAACGCCTTGCCACACCGCCATTTTATGCCGATTTCTCGCCTTGGCTCCATGCCGCAAACCCACCATTTTATGCCAATTCCCGCCCCTTCGGGCATACCCCGAAAACGGCTTACCTATGCGGATTTTAGGCGTTTTTTATTTGCATAAACCACCCTTAAGCCACCTTTTCTCACTCAAAAACCACCGCCACACCGCGCCTAATGCCTTGTAAACCCGCCATTTTATGCCGATTCCTCGCTTTGGCTCCGTGCCGCCACCCCACCATTTAACATCGATGCACCACAAAAACGGCTTACATATGCGGTTTTCAGCTGCTTTTTTATTTGCATAAACCTACCCCTCAGCACCCTTTTCTCACTCAAAAACCACCGCCACACCGCGCCTAACACCTTGCCACCACGCCACTTTACGCCGATTTCTCGCCTTGGCTCCTGCCACCACCCCACCATTTAGCGCCAATTCCTTCACCTTCGGGCATGCCCCGAAAACGGCTTACCTATGCGGGTTTTAGCCGTTTTTTTGTTTTCATAAACCACCCCTCAGCCATCCCTTTTTCACTCAAAAACCACCGCCACACATCGCCTGATGCCTTGCCAACCCGCGATTTTACGCCGATTTTTTGCTTTGGTTCCGTGCCGCCACCCCGCCATTTTACGCCAATTCCTTCACCTTCGGCATACCCCGAAAACGGCTTACCTATGCGGGTTTCAGCCGTTTTTTATTTGCATAAAATCCACCCCTAAGTCACCCCTTTTTCTCTCAAAAACCACCGCCGCACTGAGTCCAATGCCTTCCCACCCCGCCATTTTATGCCGATTTCTCGCTTTGGCTCCGTGCCACACCTCGCCAGTTAGCGCAATTCCCACCACCTCGGACGCGCCAAAAACGGCTTACCTATGCGGATTTTAGGCGTTTTTTATTTGCATAAACCACCCTTCAGCCACCCTTTTCTCACTCAAAAACCGCCGCCACACCGCGCCTAACGCCTTGCAAACCCACCATTTTATGCCCATTTCTCGCCTTGGCTCCGTGCCGCCACACTGCTTTTTCCTAAAATTGACAAAGCGCTTGAATTTGTGGTACAATACCATTGAAAACAGAGGTTTTGAGGGGGGAACTGACATGATGAAAGGCATGAAAAACCGCGTGAAAGAGCGCGCTGATGACAAATACGTTTGGCGGTACGACTGCCCGATAGGCGCGCTGGATATAGCGTGTGACGAGCTGGGAATAACCGATATAAGCGTGAGCGCGGTCGATGGGATACGGCAAGCCACAGAGCTTACCGACAGATGCGCTACGCAGCTCGCCGAGTACTTTAACGGCACTCGAACCGGCTTCGATCTCCCGCTTTCGCCGCGCGGCACGGACTTCCAGCAAAAGGTATGGAACGCCCTGCTCACGATACCCTACGGCGAAACGCGCTCGTACAAGGACATAGCTGTGCAGATAGGCAACCCGAAAGCGACGCGCGCGGTCGGCATGGCGAATAACCGTAACCGTATAATGATCGTAATTCCATGCCACAGAGTGATCGGCGCGGACGGCTCCCTTGTCGGTTACGGCTGCGGGCTTGACATAAAGGAAAAACTGCTTAAAATCGAAGGCGTAATTAATTAGAATAGACAAAAAACCGCCCATTTTGCGGGCAGCGTGAGATACAACGGTAGGATTTGATTTTTGATGAATGGCTTTTGGATGATGAAATGTGGGGAATGGCGAATATTGACAGAGCAAGTAAAAAGCAGTATAATTTTATTTGTATAAAACATAATTTCGTATAAGGAGAATAAAAATGAACAACATTCCAAAGGTAAAGGTGGGCATAGTTGCGGTGAGCCGCGACTGCTTTCCCGAGAGCTTATCGGTAAACAGAAGAAAGGCGCTCACTGCGGCGTACACGCAAAAGTACGGCGCGGACGACATTTACGAGTGTCCCGTGTGCATAGTCGAGAGCGAAATACATATGAAACAGGCTTTGGCAGACATCAAAGCTGCCGGCTGCAACGCGCTTTGCGTATACCTTGGCAACTTCGGTCCCGAAATCAGCGAAACAATGCTCGCGCAGCAGTTTGACGGCCCCGTTATGTTTGCCGCTGCCGCCGAGGAAAATATCGGCGTACTGTCCGACGACCGCGGCGACGCTTACTGCGGTATGCTCAACGCAAGCTACAATCTAAAATTACGCGGCGTAAAGGCGTACATTCCCGAATACCCCGTCGGCGATGCGGACGAATGCGCGGACATGATACATGAATTTCTGCCGACAGCGCGCGCCGTAATCGGTCTGTCGGATTTGAAGATAATCTCATTCGGACCGCGCCCCCTGAACTTCCTCGCGTGCAACGCGCCGATTTATCAGTTATATCAGCTCGGCGTGGAAATCGAGGAAAATTCGGAGCTTGACTTGTTCGAGAGCTTTAATAATCACGCCGGCGGCGCGAGAATATCCGAAGTTGTCGCCGACATGGAAAAGGAACTCGGCGACGGCAATAAAAAGCCAGAAATTTTATCAAAGCTCGCACAGTACGAATTGACACTGCTCGACTGGATCGAAGCGCACAAGGGCTCAAAGAAGTACGTCGCGATCGCGGGTAAATGCTGGCCCGCGTTCCAAACACAGTTCGGCTTTGTACCGTGCTACGTAAACAGCCGCCTCACGGGACGCGGCATACCCGTATCGTGTGAGGTCGACATTTACGGCGCACTGAGCGAATACATCGGCACGTGCGTTTCCGAGGACGCGGTAACGCTGCTCGATATTAACAACACCGTCCCGAAGGAGATGTTTGACGCGGACATCGCGGGCAAGTATGACTACACGCACCATGACACGTTTATGGGCTTCCACTGCGGTAATACATGCTCGACAAAGCTCGCGGCGTGCTCGATGAAATATCAGAAAATAATGGCTCGTTCACTGCCTGTTGAAGTTACAAACGGCACTCTTGAAGGCGACATTGCGCCGGGCGACATTACATTCTTCCGCCTGCAATCGACGGCGGACGCGAAGCTGCGCGGATATATCGCGAACGGCGAGGTACTGCCCGTCGCGACACGCTCATTCGGCTCGATAGGCGTGTTCGCGATACCCGAAATGGGACGGTTCTACCGTCACGTGCTGATAGAAAAGAACTTCCCGCACCACGGCGCGGTCGCATTCGGACACCACGCAAAGGCGCTTTACGAGGTATTCAAATATGTCGGCGTACCCGTTGAGGAGATAGGCTACAACCAACCGAAGGGCGTACGCTATCCGACAGAAAATCCGTGGGGTTAAAGAAAGGAGATGTGTCAAATGGCGACACAACCCGATATAAAACCGAGCGACAACATAAACTATAAAATAGAAGGCGAGGAAGCCAAGCATTTTCCTTTATGGAAATTATTCGCGGCACTCGGCGCGGTCTTGGTACTGAGCGCTGCCATATTCGGAATAGGGCAGTTAATTAGGATTTTGTAAGGAAGAATAATATGGCATATTACATAGGAATTGACTTAGGCACGTCCGCCGTAAAGCTCCTGCTCATGGACGGCAGCGGCGAAATCACAAAACAGACCTCGCGCGAATATCCGCTGTATTTTCCGCACAGCGGCTGGTCGGAGCAGAACCCCGAGGACTGGTTCTCGGCGGTATGCGGCGGCATAAAGGAGCTTACCGCCGATTATGCGGACGACGTAAAGGGAATATCCTTCGGCGGTCAGATGCACGGACTTGTAATGCTCGACGAGAATGACGACGTGATCCGCCCCGCGATTTTGTGGAACGACGGACGCAGCGCTAAGGAGTGCGAATACCTCAACAACGTAATCGGCAAGTCTAACCTTTCCGCGTACACTGCGAATATCGCGTTCGCGGGTTTTACCGCGCCGAAAATTCTGTGGGTACGCGAAAACGAGCCTGAAAACTTCAAACGAATACGCAAAATAATGCTCCCGAAGGACTACATCGCGTACAAACTCACCGGCGTACACTCGACCGACTACTCCGACGCAAGCGGAATGCTGCTGCTCGATGTGAAAAATAAAAAATGGTCAAATGAAATGCTCGGTATATGCGGCATTGACGAAAGCGTAATGCCGAGGCTTTACGAAAGCTACGACGTAACGGGGACACTAAAACCCGAAATTGCGGAGCAATTAGGTCTAAGCGGGGACACTAAAGTTATCGCCGGAGCGGGCGACAACGCCGCCGCTGCGATCGGCACGGGGACACTAAAAAACGGCAGGTGCAACATATCCCTCGGCACGTCGGGAACTGTGTTTATCGCGCAAGATAATTTCTCTGTGGACGATAAAAATGCGCTCCATTCGTTTGCTCACGCGAACGGCAAGTACCACCTTATGGGCTGTATGCTGTCCGCCGCGTCGTGCAACAAGTGGTGGCTCGAGGACATACTGAAAACGAGCGATTACGACGGCTCGCAGAGGGACATTAAAACGCTCGGCGAAAACGACGTGTACTTCCTGCCATACCTTATGGGCGAGCGTTCGCCGCACAACAACCCCGACGTGCGCGGAGTATTTTTCGGCATGAGCATGGACACAACGCAGTCCGACATGACGCAGGCTGTACTCGAGGGCGTCGCGTTCGGACTCCGCGACAGCGTGGAGGTCGCGAGGGAACAGGGACTTAAAATAACGCGCTCGACCGTTTGCGGCGGCGGAGCGAAAAGTCCGCTGTGGTGTAAAATCCTTGCGAACGTCATGGATATGGAAATCGTGATGCTCGAAAACGAGCAAGGTCCCGCCATAGGCGGCGCGATGCTCGCGGCTGTCGGCTGTGGTGAGTACATAGACGTATACGATGCCGCGGAGAAAATCGTAAAATACGGAAAATCGTATCTGCCCGATAAGAACTTAACCGCGAAGTATGAGGAAAGATACAAAAAATTCAGAAAAATTTATCCTGCGGTAAAAGAATTGTTTTAATTTAAACAGGATGTGGGATTGGAATAAAGAAAAAAAGACTGCGGAAGCAGTCTTTTAATTTGCGTTTGGTTT
>CANPXG010000087.1 GCA_947585795.1 uncultured Clostridia bacterium | reverse complement strand
AAAGTTGCTATGTTGTCTACTTATTTCTGTTGCACTTGAGATGATAACATATCCCCCTCCCTTTGACAAGGGAGGCTTGCGGTGGGCGAATGCCGTAGCAACGGGAAGGCTAACGGGCAGAGGATATTTACCCATACTGCCACCTCTCAGTCAGCTACGCTGACAGCTCCCCTCAAGGGGAGCCTTACGGGTGAACAACAAACGCCGTAGCAAGGTCGCACATACAAACGTTGCCGGAGGTGTGGCGGGGAAACGGGCGAACAGGGTTCGCACATATGGGGAGAGGGTGGGTTTTTGTGATTTTTTTAAATTAGTGTATTGACTTTTAAATTCCTCTGTGCTATAATGTTATAGCTGTTTGAGTTCAGTGTATCGGGATGTGGCTCAGTTTGGTAGAGCACTACGTTCGGGACGTAGGGGCCGCAGGTTCAAATCCTGTCATCCCGACCACGTCGCATTACGCGGCGGTTTTACGAACCCTTTTTACAAAGGGTTCTTTTTTTACGCCGCGTAATGCTCCTTTTCCGTACGAAGCCGTCACTCGGCTCGCCTGTTCGCTTGCAAGCGCGCTCACAACGGCTCACTTTCGCTTTGGGCTTCGTACGGGGGCGCCCTCGCGGGCGCCATGTGGCGTTCGCGCCGACTTTTTTTATTTCATAAAAAAGTCAGCGCTCAAACGATACGTTGTTGCAACTTTCGCGGCGAAGCCGCAGTCAGTTGCATGCGTACTGCAAAGCAAGCCGAAGCGTACAATTTTTGCGAAGCAAAAATGTAGGCAGCTTCGCTGCCGCTAGCTTGCAGCGGTCGTGCGCAGCACGATGCGCAGTAGTACGCCATATAATCGTGCAACTTTCGCGGCGGAGCCGCAATCAGTTGCATGCGTACACGAAGCGCGTCGAAGCAAGCTACACTCGCTCCGATTTTTTCCTCCGTAAAAAATCAGTCGCCCGTTCCGCTGCTCCTCCTTGTTCACAAAAAGCCGTCGCTTCGCTTTGGGCTTTTCGTGAGGGTTGCGCACCTTCGGTGCGCATTAGTAGGGGCGGCGATTCGCCGCCCGGGGGGGGATTTTTTAAATTACGCGTTGTAGGGCGGGGTGCGGGCGTTAGCCTCTCCTTGAGGAGAGGTGGCATCGCGAAGCGATGACGGAGAGGTGGCAACAAATTTTAGAACCACCTCTCAGTCAGCTACGCTGACAGCTCCCCTCAAGTGAACCACACGCGGAGCGTGTGGTAGGCGTGTTGCGAAGCAACAAACGCCGTAGCAAGGGGAGCCTTGCGGCGAAGCGACATACGCCGTAGCAAGGGGATCCATGCGAAGCAACAAACGCCGTAGCAAGGGAGGCTAACGGGCGGATGATATCCGCCCCTACAAACCGTTGCCGTCAGAGGGTCAGGGAGGCGGGCTGAGGGCAGCCCACCCTACGGAAATGGAGAGAGGGTTGCGGGCGGATGGTATGCGCCCGTACAATTGTTGATAGCAGTATGTTTGGAAACTGGCGACCGTAAAGGTCGCCCCTACAAACCCCTCAGTCGCCTACGGCGACAGCTCCCCTAGTAGGGGAGCCTTACGGGTTGGCAACAAACGCCGTAGCAAGGGGAGGCTAACGGGCGGGCGGCCGGTGACCGCCCCTACGGTGCCGTTGACGGCGGGGTGTCAGGGATATGGCGGGGTGAGGTGAACAACACGTAAGCTAACGGCGGGCGACCGTAAAGGTCGCCCCTACGGCATGCAATTTATAAATTCGATGCCACCTCTCAGTCAGCTACGCTGACAGCTCCCCTCGAGGGGAGCCTAACGGCGAAGCAACAAGTGCCGTAGCAAGTGGGAGCCTTGTGGGTGGATGAGGTTTGCACATACAATTGTTGATAAAGGCACATCGGAGATGTGCGAAAGGATGTTCTTTTTAAAAAAAGAACCAAAAACCCTAAGAGGGGGGATTTCGATTTCCCCCCTCTTAGGAATCACCCCCTTGAAACGACCGGAGGGGGCGCTGCCCCCTCGTGGACACCCCCTGTTTAAACCCCTCAGTCGCCTACGGCGACAGCTCCTTTGCTACGGCATACGAGCATAGCTCTATGCCTACGACGCTGAAGCGTCGTTCACCTATTAGGGGAGCCTTACGGGCTGTCGGGGGCGCCAGCCCCTACGGAAATGGAGGGAGGCTTGCGGGTGGAGGATGGGAGCATATACAAAGGGTGAGGATTTTTTTATATCTTTGACTTGACTTTTATTTTTATGTATGGTAAAATGATTAAGCACTGTTTGGAAGAGTATCGAAGTGGTTATAACGGCCCGCACTCGAAATGCGGTGTACCCTAACGGGTACCGTGGGTTCGAATCCCACCTCTTCCGCCAAAAAAAAGAAGCAAGCTACGCTTGCTCTTTTTTTATTCCGTGATCTCCAAGGGCTTTATGCTCTTATAATACATATGCCTGTAGAAAATAAGGCTCAGCGCGAGCGAAAACAGCTCCGCTATATTGTACGACCACCATACGGCATTCAGTCCGCCCAACTTCGACAATATGTACGCCGACGGCAGCAGCACTATCAGCTGCCGCGTTATCGACACGAACATGCTGAGCATTCCGTGTCCGAGCGCCTGAAACGTCGATGAAAGCACGATGCATATGCCCGCGAACGCGAAGCTCAGACTTATTATCCTGAGCGCCGGAACGCCTATCTCGAGCATGTAATCCGACGCGTCGAACAGTCCCAAAAGCACGTCCGGTATCGTTTGGAACAATACTATGCCTATGCACATCAGAAGTACCGCGTATATGACCGCGAGCTTTATCGTCTTTGTCATGCGCGTTTTCTTCCGCGCGCCGTAATTGTAAGAAACTATCGGTACCATGCCGTTGTTCAGTCCGAATACCGGCATGAAGATAAAGCTGTTGAGCTTAAAGTACACGCCGAATACAGCGACCGCCGTGGACGAAAACGCAATCAGTATCTTGTTCATGCCGAATGTCATTACCGAGCCGACGGATGCCATTATAATCGAAGGTATGCCGACCGAAAGTATGGTTTTTATGTACTTGCTCTCGGGCTTGAAGCGCTTTATGTCGAGCGTTACGTCGGGGTTCTTTTTTATGTTGAACATAAGTGCCATCGCCGCCGCGACGATCTGTCCTATAACGGTGGCAAGCGCCGCGCCCGCGACGCCCATTTTCGGCATGCCGAGCAGTCCGAAAATCATTATCGGATCAAGGATTATATTTATTACCGCGCCCGTGGTCTGCGTTATCATGGTAAGGAATGTGCGTCCCGTGGACTGGAGCATGCGCTCGAACGTAAACTGCATAAATACGCCGAATGACATTATAAGACATATCCGCATGTACGAAACGCCCAAGTCGGTTATCTCGCCCTGTCCCGCCTGTGCGGTAAAATACAGCTTTGTCGCGAAAATGCCGATGAGTAAAAATATAACGTAGCCTATCGCTTCAAGGAACATGCCGTTCATTGCAGCCTTGTTCGCCGCCTTGAAATTTTTTTCGCCAAGTGACCTCGATAAAAGCGCGTTCATGCCGACACCGAGTCCCGACGCTACGGCGATAAGTAAATTCTGCATCGGGAACGCCATCGATACGGCGGTGAGCGCGTTCTCCGACAGTCGTGATACGAATACACTGTCAACAATGTTGTAAAGCGCCTGCACGAGCATTGAGATCATCATCGGCAGCGACATTGTGACGAGCAGTTTGTTTATGGGCATTATGCCCATTTTGTTTTCTCTTGTTTCTTCCATTTTAATATACACCTCATTTATCAGTATACAATAAACAAGTCGTCATTTCAATAGGAATACTTTATATTTTATATTGACTTTATATTTTCATTATTATAAAATATTAACAACAAAATACAATGGGAGATTTTAAAGATGCGTGAAGAGAAACAGATGAAAATGGGATATTTGATAAAAAGGTTTGTCCCGTATTTCAAAAAATATAAGGGTATACTGGCGCTTGACCTTGTGTGCGCGTCGCTTACGACGCTTTGCGAGCTGGTGTTTCCGATGCTGGTAAGGTACATAACGGATATGGGTATAAATAATCTCGCGGGGCTTACCGTGGGGATCATACTTAAAATAGCGCTTTTTTATCTTGTGCTCAGAATTATAGACGCGGCGGCGAATTTTTACATGGCGGATAACGGTCACGTCATGGGCGCGCGTATAGAAACGGATATGCGCCGCGATTTGTTCGCGCACCTTGAAACGCTGTCGCACGCGTACTATTCAGAGCACAAGGTCGGTCAGATAATGGCGAGGATCACGAGCGATCTGTTCGATATAACGGAGTTTGCGCACCACTGTCCCGAAGAGTTTTTTATCGCGGGCGTTAAAATTATCGCGTCGTTTATAATTTTGTGCGGCGTAAACGTGCCGCTTACGGTGATCATGTTCGCGTCGCTGCCTCTTATATTCCTGTTCGTAAAGTTTTTTAATACGCGTATGCGCCGCGCGTTCAAGAAGCAGCGTAACCAAATAGGTGAGATCAACTCGCAGGTCGAGGATTCGCTTTTGGGTATACGCGTGGTGAAGTCGTTCGCGAACGAGGATATAGAAAAGCAGAAGTTCGCGGACGGTAACGCGAAATTCCTTGACACGAAGAAGCTCGGTTACTTTTATATGGCGGGATTTCAAACGTCGAACAGGGCGTTTGAGGGCGTTATGTACCTGATCGTGGTGGTGGCGGGCGCGCTGTTTATGATAAACGGTAAAATCAATCCCGCCGACCTTACCGCGTATTTGCTCTACGTCAGCACGCTCCTCGCGACGCTGCGCACCATAATACAGTTTACGGAGCAGTTTCAGCGCGGTATGACGGGTATAGAGCGTTTTCTTGAAATTATGGACGCGCCGGCGGATATTATCGAAAAGCCCGACGCGAAGGAGCTTGTAGATCCGCGTGGCGACATTACGTTTGACAATGTCGGGTTCCATTACAGCGATGATAATTCGGACGTGCTTTCGCACATAAATCTGAATATCAAAAAGGGTGACAGCGTCGCGCTCGTCGGTCCGTCCGGCGGCGGCAAAACCACGCTTTGCAGTCTTATCCCCCGTTTCTACGACGTTACCGAGGGACGCATACTTATAGACGGTACCGATATACGCGACGTTACGCTGAGCTCGCTCAGAAATTCCGTCGGCGTGGTCCAGCAGGACGTGTATCTGTTCTCGGGAACGGTGTACGATAATATTTCGTACGGTCTGCCCGGAGCCGACCGCGCCGCCGTGATCGAAGCGGCGAAAAGAGCAGGCGCGCACGAGTTTATATCGGAGCTTCCAAAGGGTTACAACACTTACGTCGGTGAGCGCGGCGTAAAGCTTTCGGGCGGTCAGAAGCAGCGAATAAGTATCGCGCGCGTATTTCTCAAAAATCCGCCGATACTCATACTCGACGAGGCGACTTCCGCGCTCGATAACGAGAGCGAGAGGATCGTGCAGGAGTCGCTTGAAAAGCTTGCGAAGGGCAGGACGGTGTTCACCATCGCCCACAGGCTCACGACTATCAGAAACGCCAATCTCATACTTGTGCTTACGGAAAACGGCATCGAGGAACAGGGCACGCATAAGGAGCTTATCGAAAAGGGCGGACTTTATTACGATTTGTACAGTATGTATTCTTCACTTTAACGAAAACGGCGGAGCATTTGCTCCGCCGTGTATTTTTTTATTTGACTTTTATGCCGTCGATAAATGTCATTACGCACTCCGCGTCGAACCGCGTCGGCAGGTCGGTAAACACCGCCATGTCCGCGTCCTTGCCGACCTCGATGCTTCCCACCCTGTCGGCGATGCGGCAATTTTTCGCCGCTGTTATCGTCACGCCCGCCAAAGCCTTTTCTTCGTCCATACCGTGCTTTACCGCCATAACCGCGCAAAGCGGCAAATTCCCCACCGTAATTTCGGGGTGATCGGTGATGATCGCCACGGGTATACCTCTGTCGGAAAGATTTTTATACGTCGCGAACGCGAGATTTTTAAGCTCCGGCTTGCTCCTGTCGGAAAGCGTCGGTCCGAGCATTACCGGAAGCTTCTCGCGTTCCAGTATGTCCGCCACCGCGTCGCCGTCCGTGCAGTGCTCGATCGTCACGTCTATATTAAATTCCTTCGCTATGCGTATCGCGCTGCATATATCGTCCGCGCGGTGCGCGTGTATTTTTACCGGTATTTCCCGATTCAACACGGGTATCAGCGCCTCGGATCTCATGTCAAACTCCGGTCGGTCGCCGTCGCCGTCGTCGTTATACTCGTCAAGCTGGCTTTTGTAGCGCTCGGCTTTCATAAGCGTTTCGCGTATCAGCGCCATCGTGCCCATGCGCGTCACGGGAGCCGCGTCTTTTTCGTTATAAATGCTTTTCGGGTTCTCGCCCAGCGCCATTTTCATCGCCGCCGGCGCTTTTATGATCATGTCGTCCACGCAAATGCCCGCTGTTTTTATCGCGGCGAATTGTCCGCCTATCGGGTTCGCGCTGCCCGGACCGGTCAGCACGGACGTTACGCCCGCGTTTCTCGCCTCCTCAAAGCCGCGGTCAAACGGGTTTATTCCGTCGATCGCGCGCAGGTGCGGCGTTACGGGATCGCTGTCCTCGTTGCCGTCGTCGCCCTCGAAGCCCAGAGAGTCCTCGAACATGCCGAGGTGGCAGTGCGCGTCGATAAGTCCCGGCGTGATGAATAAGCCGCGCGCGTCGATTTCCTCGTCGATGTCGTATTCGGGGAAATCCCTGTTTTCGCCGACGTATATTATTTTTTTGTCGAACACGACCGCGCCGTTTTTAAATTCGCGCCGTTTTTCGTCCATTGTGATTATATGTGCGTTTTTGATCAGTTTCATGGTTTTGGTTCCTTTATTGTGGGTTGTAATTTGGGGCGTGTAAAACCCCTCCGACGCCTTCGGCGCCACCTCCCCTAGTAGGGGAGGCTTGCGTAGGGGCGGCGTTCACCGTATGGCTCCCCTATCAGGGGAGCTGTCACACGCAGTGTGACTGAGGGGTTTATGCGGGCGAACACGGTTCGCCCCTACGAAAGGCCCCCTTGTCAAAGGGGGCTGTCAGCGAAGCTGACTGGGGGATTCCTGCGCTAATTTTAAAAAAGAATCCCTCCACCGCCTTCGGCGGTCCCCCTCCCTTTAACAAGGGAGGCTTACGGGCTGTCGAGGTGAACAACACGTAAGTGTGTGGTAGGTGTAGCCCGTTAGGGCATTATATTTTTGAAATTAGCGCAATAACGCTGCTTCGCAGCTACACCTCATCCACCGCTGCGCGGTCCCCGGCAGAAAGTCAAGCAAGTGCAACATAAATTTCTTTAGGGGATTTCCAGCCGAGGCACTTACGAGGT
>CANPXG010000086.1 GCA_947585795.1 uncultured Clostridia bacterium | reverse complement strand
AGATAACTACAATACCTCGTGATAAAATCTCTAAACAGAATTGTTTAAGATTTCTTTATCAGGAGCGAGTGGGAATAATCCTGCTTATGCGAAAAATCAAGCATTTATGCGGTTTTTCGGATTCACAAACGGTCTTTTGATAACAATTTGATAACAGCCGCAAGCGTGATATTATCCCGAACATATCCGGCGGTTTGCGGGTACGGGATATTTTGAGGCTTTGGCAAAATTCATATTATAAAACCCTTAGCTGTGGAAACACGGCTGAGGGTTTTTGTCGTTTCGGCTATTTTTGCTTTAACTGCTCAACGATTGCGTCGCTCAATTCCTGCGACGGGATTTTCTCCCATCTTTGAGTGGTGTCAAATTCGGGATAGCGGTAACGCCATTTGTTGTATTCTTCTCTGTCGATTTCTCCGGCTGACAGCTTCGCCGCTTGCTCCCGCCATGCGGCAAGCATTGTGAGTAAATCATAAGAGTTGCGACCTTTGGACTTGTCTACTTTAAGACAAATTTCACCGTCGGCTTCACCAATCGTAAGACCGTAAATATCTTCGAGCGCAAATAATGTGTGCATAAGTCCGATATGGCTGTCTATATCCGGTACATCAAGCGCCTGCGGCGAAACGTCGAGAGCGTTGGCTAAAGCAACGGTCAAATCCGCTTTCGGAGTGCGTGTCCCCAACTCATATTGAGCCACCCGCACGTCGGCGGTATTTTCGGAAAAGCCTATAATCGTACCGAGATATTTCTGCGTCATTCCGCGAAGGGTACGGAAGAAATGTATTCTTTCACCTATAGCCATTGTAATCTACTCCTTGTTTATGAACTTTATCTAAGCATAACATATTTGTTTAAATTTGTCAATAAAAGTAAGCAAAAAAGTTTAAGATTTTATTAAAAAACTATTGACTTAACCTAAAATGTTTAGTATAATAAATATAAACAAATATGTTTAATAAAATTAAATGACCGTCCGAGCAGATATATCCCGCCAAGACCTTCCGAAAGGAAGCGAGCGTTCGTCAAGGACTTCCAAGAATCCGGCGAAACGGCACAGCGCCCAAAAAGGTTGCCTGTCAGGAAACTGTATCGGGTAGAACGGCACAATACAAAGCGAAAGGAGTAATTGCATGGAAAACAAATTTATTCGTGCTGACGATGTTGCAAAGGAACTAAATATTTCAACGGCTCATGCCTACAAAATTATAAGAATGTTGAACGAAGAATTAAAATCTAAAGGCTACATTACAATAGCGGGCAGGGTAAACAAACATTATTTCAATGAGCGTCTTTACTCCGGCGATAAGGAGGAGAGTTAAATGCCGGTATTCGCGAGGGTGAACTGCTGGCGTTGACTCCGGCTGACTTTGATTTTGAAAAAAATAAGGTATCTATTACCAAATCATATCAACATCTGAACGGTAAGGATTTAATTACCGATCCGAAAACGCCGAAAAGCAATCGTGTAATAAAAATGCCCGATTTTCTTGTTGATGAAATAAGAGATTATATAGGTCAGCTTTACGGGATTGGAGAGAATGACAGAATATTTGAAATTACCAAGAGCTATCTCCACCACGAAATGGACAGAGGCTCAAAAGCTGCGGGCGTAAAACGCATACGGATTCACGATATTCGTCACAGTCACGTTTCACTGCTGATTGAGATGGGTTTTACCGCACTTGCCATAGCGGACAGACTTGGGCATGAAAGCATAGAAGTAACATATAGATATGCTCATTTATTTCCGACTAAACAAACAGAGATGGCAAACAAATTAGATTTATTGGGAAGAGAGGGATTTTGATTATGTCAGCTAAAAGTGTAGACAAGCACAATCGTTACAGAAGCATTACGGTAGGATTTAGAGTATCGCCTGAAGAAAACGAGGTGCTAAATGCAGCGGTGGCGCTATCCGGCTTGCCAAAGCAGGAATACTGTTATCGTCGTTGTATGAACCGTGATGTGGTGGTACAGGGAAACCCGAAAGTGTATAAAGCTCTCAAAACACAAATGGCGAAAATTTACGAAAAATTGCACCATATTTGTGACGACAAGGATGTTTCGGCTGAAATGCTCGAAACGCTGAATTTGATTGCGGTTACTCTTAACGGAATGAAGGAGGAACGAGAATGAACAATGAAAAAGAAATGACCGCCGTAAACACTTCTGCGGCAACAGAAGTACAGCAGTCATCACAACCTGATAATATTATAACCGAAAACGGCGACGAAATCAAGCCTTTTGATGAAGATTATGATTGGTATCAACGTGAAATATTGCGGCAAATTGATCCGGCGTATCTTGAAACGGTAACGATGCCGGATTTATATAACACTGTGTATGAAAGGCAGTCGGGCTTGATTGACGGATTGCTTCCGAGGGGAACCTACCTATTTGTAGGTTCTCCAAAGGTCGGAAAAAGTTTTATGATGGCGCAGCTCGGCTATCATATCAGCACCGGAGAGCCGCTTTGGAATTACAAGGTGCACAAAGCGCCTGTGTTGTACTTCGCTCTTGAAGATGACTATCCTCGGCTTCAACAGAGATTGTATCAGATGTTTGGGACAAATGAGGCAGAAGATTTATACTTTGCAACGCAGAGCAAAAAACTTGGCGATGGGCTTGAAACGCAAATCGAGGGATTTATCAATGCTCACCCGAAAACGGGTTTGATTATTATAGACACGTTGAAACGTATCAGAGACGGGGCTAATGAGTGCAGCTATGCGGGCGATTGTGACAGTGTGGCAAAACTAAAAGCAATAGCCGACAAACGAAAAGTGTCCATGCTGATTGTGCATCACACAAGAAAACTGCCGTCAAGCGATAAGTTCGATATGATTTCCGGCACAAACGGACTGCTCGGTGCGGCGGACGGAGCGTTTGTTTTAAGCAAGAAGCACCGAACCGACAACGAAGCGGTTCTTGATATTACAGGCAGGGATCAGCAGGATATGCGTCTGAAACTGACAAGAAATATCAATAGCCTTGTATGGGAGCTTGACAGCGTAGAAACTGAGCTTTGGAAACAGCCGCCTGACCTGATTCTTGAAAAGGTGTCACAGTTGTTGACCGCAGATAAAGCTGAATGGACGGGGACGCCGACACAGCTTTGCGAAGCCTTAATTGCGGGTGTGAAGCCCAACACCATGACGCTGAAACTCAACGTCAATGCCGGGCGTTTATATGACGAATACGGCATTAAGTATGAAAACACGCGCTCCCATGAGGGACGGAAAATATCGTTGCTGCGGGAAAGCGCGTGACGATGGTGACGGTCGTGACGATGTTTTGGCGGTATAAAAAAGACCGTCACTATCGTCACCACCGTCACGGAAAAGGCGGCAAGCGAAGCGCAGAAGCAGCGCTTACGCAATAAAGCCTCGCAGAGCGCAAACAGTCGCAGACTGCCGCATTTTTGTCGGCTCCGCTGACGAAAGTGCTTTTGCGTTACTCTTGAGAGTTATACTGTAAAGGGTGAATGAAATAATCAACCACATTCACCTAATACAGTATATGGCTGCGGCTCATTTGCGGTAATTTGAACGGTAGTTATATACAACGAAAGGCGGTGGAAATTAAAATTTCACAAATATCCATATATAACTACAAATTACCACAAAGAGAGGAGAAATGCAAATGAAAATTGAGTATTTAAAAAGCGGAAACTACTATATCCCCGCGCTGACCGTATCCGACGAGTGTTACAATATCGGCAAATACGGTATGTTACGCCGCGAATATCTGCGGAAACATCGACAAGGGCTTTATACCGTTATGCTGCTGAACGGCACACTGTTAAAACATCTCGCTGAAATTGACAAAACTTGTCACGAAATGTTGGACAGGATTATCCCTCAAATGGCGGAACGTGAGGGTGTGAACGAGGAATTAAAGGCTGCCGACCAAATGGAATGGGTGCGGCGAATGAATTCGATATAATCAAGAGTTGAAGAAATCATTTACCACGACTATATTTACGACGATGCTTTTGATGTTTAATACGGTATCGGAGGTGTTTATTGTGAATTTTATTGAAGAACTGTATTACGGAAATATCAAGCCGAACGCACGGAATATCACCCGGTCAGCACGGTATGAGCAGGCGACGGAAATAACCTTGAAAATGCAGGAAAAGTTAAAAGAAGCTCTTGCAGAGCCGGAACGGACTATGCTTGAGCGCTTGATTGAAGCCGATGATGAAATCGTTGAAGAAACAGGAATGACTGATTTTAAGATCGGTTTTAGCTTGGGCGTTCGTATTATGATTGATTGTCTTTCGGTAAGTAATAACGTATTTATAGGTAATTAACCTATGTACATAGTTGAGCCGTTCTTCTCGAATGAAGAACGGCTCATGCTATATATGAAATTTATTATTCCTCGCCTTTATTTCTGCCGCGGCTCTTATACACGTTATACCTATTCTTACAAGCCGGACTGCAAAATACCGCGCTCGGTCGGCTGGCGATAAACGGTTCCTGACAATGCTTGCACAACCGCAGAGGCGTTTTCTTGTCTGTCAGCAGCAGGTAAAACATCGTCCGCACAACGGTCAGCAGCGAATTGAAATCCCATACCATAGTCGGAGTGTCGAGCAACTCAACGTGATAGGTCGGCGCGATTCCGTCGAATATCGCTATGCTCTTTCGGTAAATATTCTTTTGACTGTCTGACAGCTTTTTAAAGTCGTTGTAGTACAAAAACGATGTTATGAATACAAATGATAAGTCGCGCATTATCCGTATGATCCAGTCTATGCGTTCCGCGTATTCTTTTTTAAATTCCGCTCCGAACGCAACCGGTCTGTCGCTCATCGTAAGCGTGAGCGCCATCATGGAAACATCGCCGGCTATATTCAGCGTTACGCCGTTTTGCGACTTAATTATGTCCGGCTGACCGAACGGGAAGAAGTTTAGATATTCCTATAGCGAGATAATACATCAAAAAACTATTTTTGTTTTCTTTTAATCAATTCATTAATCAGTGTTTCTATAACATTTTTTACTAATGAGGTATCTTCCGCATTAAGTTCTTTTAAATTCTCGGAAATTTCATTGTTAACAATATATGATGATTTATTTACACTGTCACACAATAGCTCATCCGTGGATACATTTAATGCATTAGCTATTTTCACTAAAGTTCCCAGACTTGGAAGCCTGTTTCCTCTTTCAATTTCTCGTATCATAGAAGCAGATAAATCAATTTGTTCCGCAAATTGCTCCGCCGTACACCCTGATTCAACACGGTATTTTTGAATCCTTTTACCAAGCAATTTCTTATCCATAGTCCCTCCAATTAATCACTTATAGTAATTTATATCACAGCAAGTATAATTCCTTTTCCCGATTAATTAAATGCATTTTAAGTAGATATTAATACTTATTGTAAAAAATATGTTGACAAATATAAAAGTTTGACGTATAATATCACTATAAGTATTAAAACATATTTTTAGTGCAGGTGATTATATGCTTAAAATATTTATTGCTATTGTAATTCTCGTAGTATTATGGTTTTTGTGGATAATTTCGGCAGATGAAGAGGAGGAAGAAGGCTTTGGAAGTTTTATATGTATTTTTATTGCCGCAACTGGTGTGTGTGCGATAATCGGTGCGGCAATAGGAAAATTAATGCAAAATTGGTCAAGAGGAGCATTAATCGGCAGTATAATTGGGTTTGTTATATTTATTATATATAGGCTTTTCAAGGGAGCAAATTATCAACAAGCGAAAGAAAAGGAGATTGAGCAACAACGGGCAGCCGTTAGACAGATACTCTCTCAATCTTGGACATGTCCGAGCTGCGGAAAAGTGAATAGCCCGAGTTCAAATACATGCTATAGCGCAGACATACGATTTTTTGAAAACGGACAAATATTCGAACGACATATCGATTTAGGTCAAGCTTATGATTTGTTTTTTAACGATAAAGATTCGGGAAAATATGTATATTTAAAAAATTGTAATGGTTGGAGATGTACCTCTTGCGGTACTATAAATGTTGGGGGTTTTAAATGTAAAAGTTGTGGATTAAATATGCGATTTGATAGTTATAAAGAGTTATTAAAAGATCCTATTGATGGAATGATACATTCTACAGAGCAACTGTCAAACGGGCAAACAAAAGAAAGAGTTTTTCGATAAAATGATTATTACAGATCATATCTACAAAAAAATAGCAAAGTCCTTTAATCCGTTTCCACCGGAGGCGGGCGGCATTTTAGGCGGGCGTAATTGCATAATAACCGAATTTGAGCCGGATAAAGGCATAGCGGGCGAAAGTGAATTTTGCTATTATCCTGATATTGAAAAGCTAAATAATATATTAGCGGAATGGAACAAAACAGGAATTGAGTTTTACGGGATAATACACAGTCACCCGCATGATCAATATACATTATCTAATGGTGACTTACGATATATAAGGAAAATTTTAACACATATGCCAAAATCTGTTGCATGGCTATATTTTCCGTTGATATTGGACTGTAAAGAAATAGTATCATTTAAGGCTTGTATCATAAGCAAAAATCTTGTAATAAACCGCGATAAGGTTTATATAAAAAATAGAATGGAGGTAAAAAATCATGTGTGAGAAGTGCATGAAAAAAACGGTAAAAATTCCTGAAGGTAAGTTTTGCGGATATAACTGCGCTGATAAAGGCGGATGTATATACTGGAGTCCTACCGACAGAAATAGCAGAGGGGAACAATATTGTAATTATTATCATACATATTATTTCCCCAAAAGCCGTCAAGGCTGCGGCTCGTTTAAAAGCTACAATTAGCCTATAAACAGGAATCAGGAGTTCAAGTCATAACTCCTGATTTTTTCTTGTCTATTGTGCCGACTGCGGAGCGAAAATGTATAATCATCGAGCGAGGACGGGACACTGGAAGGACGAGCGTAAGGTAGATCCTGAAACGGGACTGTTTCCGCACGACCATTACGACTGCTCGACTTACTATCTAACAAAATGTAAGGGAAACGTCAAATGCTCCGGACATTATATAAACACGATTGCGCTCCGTGAGTTGATTTTGGAAACAATAAAACTGACAAGTCAATACGCGATAGCGAATAAAGACGAGTTTATACAAAAAGTCCGCGAGGCTTCAGAGATAAAACAGTCGGAGGATTTAAAGGCTTACGATAAGCAATTAAAGCGTGACAAGAAACGCTGCTCGGAACTGGACGGAATAATCAAAAAACTTTATGAGTCCTATGCAACAGGAAAAATCCCCGAAAAGCGCTTTGATATATTATCTGACGAGTATGAAAAGGAACAGGCAGAACTTGAAAAGACCATAGCCGAAGCGCAGATACAGATTGATAGGTTCAAAGAGG
>CANPXG010000085.1 GCA_947585795.1 uncultured Clostridia bacterium | reverse complement strand
ATGGCTTGCGTTGGATTTCCAAACAATAAATCCTCTTGGTTCAGCTATACTCAATATACATCAGACGGATTACTCAACAAGGTAGAACAGAGGGATTATGTTGATTCCGATTATGTAAAGGAGCAAAAATACGGTTACACGTATAACAGCAGTAATCAGGTGAAAAAGATTACTGAATACGGAAGCAATGGTGTGTCAGGAAACTTTTTAAGCTTCGCATACAATGATGACAATACTACAAAAATAACGGACAGAAATGGATTAAGCGAAATATATACGTTTGACAATTATGGAAAAACGGTAACAATATTAAATGCAAACGGATATATAGAAAACACCAGAGATTCTGAGGATAATTCATTATCCATTTCAGGAGGAAGTGAATCCTATACGAGAAACTATGTTGAAGAATCAAGAGAGCCATCATCAAAATACTTTAGCAAAGTTGACGGCGCAGGCAGCGTTGGCGGACAACTCAGCTATGATTCCTCAACAGAGACGGTAAACGGCGAAAATGTACAGTATTTAGGGAGCAAATCCATAAGAATTACGAATACGGGTAAAACTCAATTTTACACCATGGCAAAGCACCAGTATGATGATAGCAATTTGTTCGGCAAAACTCTAACATTTTCATCATATGTTAAAACAAACAATATAAACGCTACTTCCAATGCAAGTGGTGTTACTGGTGCATTCATTAAAATTGAATGCTTTGATGGTAGCGGAAATATTATCAAAGAAGAAAGCAGTCCCGGTATAGTCGGCAGTAACGGGTGGCAGCGAATCAGCACAACTGCAACCATTCCTGTTAATACAGACCACTTTAATATTTATTGTGGAATTAAAGACGCTCAGGGAACAGCATGGTTTGATTGTCTTCAGCTTGAAAAGGGCAATGCAATGAATGATTACAACGCTCTGCAAAACAGCGACTTCTCAACAACCGACGCTTGGAGCAACGCCAGCGCAAATAACATAAAGCAAATAGAAGGCAACGGCACAAGCGACAGATTTGTTTATCAGTATGTAAATATTAACAAGGCTAACGTTTCGTTTAATATTTCAGGTGAAGCAAAGGCTGACTCAGTTCCTCTAAGTGAAGAAAAAAGAACATTCGGTATCGCACTTAAAATTTTTTATGAGGGAGATAATGCAAACAGCAATATAGAAACCCACTATGTACCCTTTAACGATGCAACAAGCTTATATCAGAGTATAGGTGCGACAATTACTCCTGAACAACCAAATAAAGTTATAGAAACCGTTGCATTTTCTTTTGTATATCAGTATAATGAAAATATAATGTATCTAAAGAACGCAATGCTTAATATTGGCGATATTGCGTTTGATTCAACTGCATCAGATGAAGGCGGCAATGATCCCGATACCGATGATGAATCGGATGCGGAAGTAACCTATCCGTATGATGGATCTGTATCTACCTATGATTCTTATGGCAATACTCTTTCCACAAAACAGGGTTCTGTAATTAAAAACAGCAATGATGAAGAAGTAATTGATACATCTAAACCCTTTATATCCACAAGCAGTACATATGATTCAACAGGCAACTATGTTACATCCGAGGTTGACGCAAGGGGAAATGAAGTTTCCTATACCGTCGATGCTTCAACAGGAAACCCAACAAAGGTTACCGATGCCAATGGTAATGCTACAAATTATTCATATGATTCCGTTGGAAATCTGACAGGCATTTCAAATGGCAGCACATCAAATACATACACTTATAACAGCGCTAATAATTTATCAGCCGTATCTCACAATGGTTTTAGCTATAATTTTAATTATGACGTCTACAACAATCTTGTATCAACAGTAATCGGCGATACGGCTCTGATAACTAATACATATGACAGCAACAACGGTAATCTTACAAAAACCAAATACGGTAACAATCAAGGACTTATCTATTCTTATGATAACTATGATAGAATAACGAGTATTTCATATTTTGAGAATAATGACGAGTCCAATGCTCATCAAGCAGCAAGTTACATTTATAACAAAAAAGGTCTTGTAACGAAGTCTGTTGAGAGTAAATCCGGTCAAACTACAGAATATCAGTACGACTGCAACGGAAATCTGCTGAGAAAGAACACTACATCAAATGACGGCAACTTCATAGCTTATTCATCGGGATATGACAGTTCGGGTAATCCTGCTGAAACTCTGAATATCAACGGTAAAACAAGAACTGTTACAAGCGGAACTGATGATTCGGATAACAGTTATATGGATAACGGTGATTCTCAAGTAACAACATATACTGATTCCTTAGGAAGAACCAAGTCAATCAATGTGGTTAATAACAGCACAAATAAGAGCTTTGAGACCTCGTATGAGTACGCCGTAGGCGCTGAAAGCGGTTCAACAACGGAATTAGTTTCAAATTATACTCAAAGCTATGACGGAAAAACACTGGCAAATTATGATTACACTTATGACGCTAACGGGAATATTACTACCATAAAAGAAAACGGCAAATTAATTGCAAAGTACACTTACGACAGCTTGAATCAGCTTAAAACAGAATATGATTATGTCAATAAAAAGTATGCAGTATATTCTTATGACGGCAATGGTAATATTTTAGCACAACACACCCAAAGGCTTGATCCGACATACGGCTATCCCTCAGGTAAAGAGTATGGTAATGTTTTTTATTACAATGATTCGAAATGGAAGGATAAGCTGACAGGAATTAACGGCGAAACCATCACATATGATGCGATAGGCAATCCCCTGAACTACCGAAACGGAATGAAAATGAGGTGGCAATCTGGCAGAGAGCTTGCAGGTATAACGCTGTCAGATGACACAGCGGTATCATTTGAATATGATATTAACGGCATGAGAACCTGCAAAAATGTTGACGGAACAAAGACTTATTATTACTATGACGATAACAATAACCTTGTAGGACTTACAAAGGGAAGCACTACAATGTTCTTTTACTATGATACTGACGGAAGTCCCGTATCAATGTCCTATAATGGTACAATGTACTACTATGTAAAGAACTTGCAAGGAGATATTGTTGGGATCATAGACAAAAACGGAAATTCTTTCGTAACATATGTTTATGATAGCTGGGGAAATATATCGGGTACATACGGAGAGCCGATTTTAAGGGAGCTTAATCCTATCCGTTACAGGGGATATGTATACGACATCGAAACAGGACTTTATTATCTCCAAAGCAGATATTATGACCCTCAAACAGGCAGATTCTTAAATGCGGATGCTTATTGTGATACTGGAACTGGTTCTCCATTAAGTACTAACCTATTTGCTTATTGTGAAAACAATCCCATAAATTATGCTGATTCGGACGGATATAAAATAACAGCTACAATAAAGCGCAATAGTAATAGCTATAAAATAAAAATTAAGTTGCCGTGGAAAGATATATCTAATTATTATAATTTTCTTAGTTACGCTTACGGAATAGTTGGCATTATTGCTTGCTTTATACCTGAACCCACAGTATCAAAGGTTGTGGGAGTTGTCTGTGGAGTATCATCATTAGCTTCATCGATTGCTTCATCATTGATAAATAAATATAAAAACAAAAAATCAATTATATTAAATGTTTCTTTTAATTATAAAAAAGTTACTAAAACCGCTTACTTTTATATTATTAATACTCGGTGGTTAAAGGTAAGTGTTAAATTTAAAAAGAATTCAATACAAATTTATAACTTGAAATGGAGTGTTTCATATTGATATTTTTAGAATTAGTGTTTTTTGTTGGGTTAATAGTTTATTGCGTATATATATTCGTAATTAATAAAGATTTTTCTGTTTCTAGAATTATCGTTTTTATATTACTTTTTATCGCGTTTATAGTTAACACAATAAAATTGTTGTAAAAAGCAGAAAAAGGAACATAACTGGGGACGGTTCCGTGTCTTTGCAATAACTGGACAACAATCGCTCTTTTATGTTACAATTAATTTGGGTGGTAATAATGACAAGACAAGTTCGCATTAAAAGTAAAAGTGGAATCTACTGTGTAATGTTCAAAGAGATTAATCAGCAACAAGTCTTTGAAGAAAAAGAAGATTATCTAAAATCCATTTAAACTTTGAAGAACTTTAAGGCAATAAGTAAATTTTAACTTTAGCTTGTTGCCATACGGTAAAATATATTTGTCTGTTAATATAACCTTTTGATCAGATTATTCAAGACAATTTATTCTAAATAGCAGATTAATTTTATCGTATAGCAGATTAATTTTATCGTCTTCCCACGATAGTCCTGCTGTGTTTCTATCAACCCTGCTTTTATTTAATTCTAAATAGCTCTACGGACTGTAGCAGGCGACAGCTTTATGTCGCCTGCTGTTGTTTTAACCGAGGGGAAGTACTCCGCATTTTTGTTTATCCTGTTTCAAAAAATATACCGCCCAAACGGACGGTATATTTTTTATAGCGGTTTTAATATGCAGGCGCTCCGTAGCCGAGGATTTCGTAATGACCTAATGGATATGAGTTTTCCTGACAGGCGTCGCTTGAATTGCCTTCAATCGTATATACTCTGCCGCCTTCGCAGCCGCCTTTGCAGTTTTTTGGGCGGTTTTCGCCGCTTGTTTAGATGTCTTAATAGCCGCTTTTGAAGTTTTCTCGGCAGTTTTAATGGAAGTCTTAGCGGTTTTAATTGTACCTTTCTGTGCTGTCTTGATAGTCGTTTTTCCTGCGGATCTGGCAGATTGCTTGATAGATTTGGATGTGGTCTGCTCAACAGTACAAACACTTTTTCGTCCAGCGCTGTTTACAGCCCTGGCGGATTTTTTTGCGGACTTTTTCGCAGTGTCCTTAGATGCTTTTTGCACTGTGTCCTTCGTAGTATTTTCGACCTTGTTTTTTATACTGTTCTCAATCTTGCGCTCTACCTTATTCCTGACCTTATCGGCACCTTTCTTGACTGCCTTTTTGCTCTGATGGACGGTTTCTTGCGCTGTACGCTTTGAGCCGGATTCAACTCTGTCAGCAGCATACTCATTGGCGTTTTGCTCCGATGATTCAACAAAGTGTTCCGTCTTATCTTTTGTCTGTATATAAGTCGATTCATTCGGGTGATATTATGTTGGATTACAAAGCTATTGGTCGAAGAATCGCACATTATAGAAAAAAGAGTTTCTTAACACAGGAAAAGCTTTCAGAAAAATTAGATTTTTCAGAAAGTTATATGAGCCAAGTAGAACGTGGAAAAGTAAAGCTGTCGCTTCAACGATTAGACCAAATATCAGAGATATTGAATGTTAATATCGCACTGCTAATTTCTGATGTAGATTTAACCAAAGATAATTATGGTGAAACTGAATTTATAGAAATAATTATAAGCTGATCCCCTAAACAGAAAAATCTCCTTTTAGCACTACTTCAAACTGCCGATACGCAGATTAGTCATGATAAAAAAGCGATTCACAGATAAAACTAATCATGGATTTGGCATATATTCTATTAAAAAGGCTATAGAGAAATACAATGGTAATTTAGATTTGTTGTGTGATAATAATATTTTCTCATTACACATTACCCTTGAATTACAAAATAATTAAAAATATTACTTGTTTCCCTCTGTTCATCAATTGAACAGAGGATTTTTTACGCTGTTTTTAATGTGTATTTACACTTCACTCCCCAAAATTTACCGTTTACTACAATATCTATTATTTTTTGAGTTATTTCATAGTATAGTTTTACATAATAGTACTTTTGGGAGGCGAGTCCAATGTACAACATATTATATTGATTTTTTAAAGCTAAAAAATTTAAAGCAAAAATAAGTCGGACCATTTTTTCTTGTTCTAACAGCTTCAGCATTAAAACGGAAAAGGACACGGCTAATTACCGTAACTTCAGATCTTATTTTATGGGAGGAAATAATATGAATAGAAATATCAAAAAATTACTATCTGTTGTGTCTATAATACTATGTGTGACAATATTATCATCAATACCTGCACAGGCGTTATCTGAAACGATTGATAAAAATGAAAAAGACATAACATATTCATCCTTTGATGATGTTCATGGCGAAACAGAGGAGATCGGCAATATCATAGCAGAGCTGACCGATGAAAGGACGCAAACCTCAAAGGAATTTTTGCTTGATGACGGCACGAAGATGATAGCTGAGTACGGGACGCCTGTACATTATCAGGATGATAAGGATAACTGGGTCGAGTATAACAACAGCCTAAAAGCGGAAAACTCAACCGCGACTGCCGATGAAGCGGCGCAAGCTGATTACACGAACAAAAGCAGTAATATTGATGTAAAGTTCTCAAATAAAGCTAAATCCAACAATATGGTAAAGCTGGCCTCGGATGATTATTCAATCAGTTGGGGTTATGAAAGCGCGAATAAAAGCAAAATTAAAATTATCAATAACAATGAAAAGCTTGAGGGCAACGAGAAATTTACAACCCTTAAAAATCTAACATCTGAAGCAAAATACGAAAATGTATATGATAATGTTGATTTGCAGTATTTTGTAACTTCAACCGGAATAAAAGAAAACATTATACTCAATTCGTCCGATGTTCAGAACGAATTTAACCTCACATACAAAATCAAAAATCTTACTGCAAAGCAGACGGATGATTATACAATAACTCTCTACAACAAGAATAACGAAGAAGTATATACAATTCTTGCTCCCTATATGACGGATGCAAAGGGCAACACAAGCACAAAGATTAAAATTGAGATTGCCAGCCAAAAAGGAAGCAATCTTAATGTTAGACTCACGGTTGACTATTGGTTCATTCATTCTATCGGCAGGAGTTTTCCGATAACGATTGACCCTGAGGTGTCTTTAAGCGGATACTCAAATATTGAAACGGCTGAAGTTTTGGACACTCATCCGGATAAGGTAAGAGGACAATCCACACATTTTGATGTAGGTAAAACAACATCAGGCACATACAGCGGTCTTGTTAAATTAAAAAATATTGAGAATTATGCCGATAAAAATATAGTCAGCGCAAAACTTAATATTTATCCGATGTATTCAACTTCTGAGATGGAAATTAAGGCATATCCTATTACTTCATCTTGGACAAACGATACTGCGACATATAATAATGTTACCTATGATGATGAAGTAGTAGATTACGCTAACACAAAAAGTGGAAACACAAAAGAGGCTTCCTTTGATGTTACAAAATATGTTAAAAAGTGGGTTACCGGAAAGATTGAGAATAACGGAGTTTATTTAAAGAGCGATGATCCCTGTACGGATTTTGGTGGCCATTCGTGCTATTTTTCAGACAGAAAACCATCATTTGCAGTGATTTATAAAGATTTCACGGGAATGGAGAGCAATCTCTCATATCACACAATTCCCGTAGGTTTTAACGCTCAGGCTTCG
>CANPXG010000084.1 GCA_947585795.1 uncultured Clostridia bacterium | reverse complement strand
AGGGAATCGTCCAAGAGTATCTTGAACAACCGAAAACGCGCGTCGCCCTTTTCGGGAAGCCGATACCCGACGACCGCGCCGTTTTCCTGTTCGTTCTTATATATGTCCGCCGCCTCGACCGACAATATCCGATACCCTCTGCGCATACGGATATTATAGCATTTTTCTTCGTATAAGGCAATTAAATCATCCTCAACGCGGACAAGTTCTACATCCCCGACCGAACGCAGACCGCTTGACCGAATATAAAGTCAAAGCCCAGAGTCCTTACGGATTCTGGGCTTTTTTATGATAATGATTATTTTTACCTGCTTCCAAATCTTCCGAAGTAGACACCAGATCATCGAAATTCCAAGGGAGTCATATTAAACCACGAGCAATCATGATGACCGTACTTAACGTTACCGTCTTATTCTATGCGTTTATTATTTGTTCTATGCTTGATGACGCAAAGCATTTTATCCTCTAAAATAATATTATGCCCAACCATTTTTTTACGCTCTATTTGTTCTTCATCACAACTCATATTCACTTCGGAAGTTTTTTCAAATCTTGCGATATAGGAAACATCTTCTTCTGGCATTACAAATGAATATGTCATTTCTTTAGAAACTAGTCTGCCCCCATCAAACCATCCTAAAAAAGCATAACCTTCTTGAGGGACTGCTGTAATAGTTACATATTCATTGGCAGTTATTCTGTTTCCATCATTTTTGAATCCATTGTCTTGAGCTTTTCCTCCTGCAGACGGCATATCCTTTTTATCGAAATAATATGAAAGAGAAATTGATTCCACATTTCTCGATGAATAAAACTGAAGACATAATACATCTCCGGCATTAGCTATAACCAATTCCGTTTTATATGAGGATGATGTGAAATATGCTTCGTAAACCTCGAGAGCATCACTATTCAGATTTCGCAAAGTAATTTCTGCCCCTACCCCGCTAACCGAGGAAGATGCTTTATAGTGAAAATAATAATAGCCGCTCGTATAACAAGTGAAATACACAAGATAATAGTTGAATATTCCGCTTCCCCAAGCGGCTGCCTTCGTTGTTACAGTAGATGAATATCCATTCATGCTCCCAATCGTTCTACTATAATAACTTCCTGTATACATAGCTTGCCAGCCAGCATATACAGTTATATTTTCTGTTACGGTGCTTGTAAAATCATAGATTTCGGTACAAGACTGATCCTTAAACCAACCACGAAAAACATAACCACTTCTTGTAGGAACTGTTGGATAAACTAATCCTTGCTTTTCCGTTATAGTTTGGGCTGCCACTGAACCGCCTGCGCCGTTGAGATTAAAAGAAACGGTATAAGCTGGAGAAATATCATTAACCGATCCACCTTCCGTTGCTTCGAGAGTGAGAGTGTAGTAATTCCACCTTGCTTCTACAATTAAACTATCATGTGGCATATCAAAAGTATATTTTACATCTTTTGTCTGCAGGCTATCCTCGATATACCAACCTAACCAATTGTAACCATCTTTAGTAGAAGAGGTTAAAGTTACAGATGTTCCAGCAGTGATCTTCTCTTCATTTTTCACAGTGTAGCTCCCCGCTTCTTCCATATTTCCACTTGTCGTCAACGTATAATAAGTCCATTTGGCGGTAAAATTATAATTTTCACGCCCCATGCTAAAAGAATATGAAAGATCTGCGGTAATAAGTTGCTCTCCTTTATACCAACCCATCCATGTATATCCATCATTTGTACTTGCTGTAAGCTGCACCTGCGAGCCGGGCAATATTTTTCTTGATACGGAACTACTATAACTTGAATCAAGATCTTTAACTGAAACAGAGCCTGCCGCGCCGATATTTTTTTCTACAGTAACGGTAAAATATTCCCATTTTGCCGTATAAACGAGATTTCTTGCTGGCATCTCAAATGTGTAGCTTAATTCCTCAGTTAAACGATTGTCTCCATCATACCAACCAAGCCATTTGCATCCCGTATATGTAGTAGCCGTGAGTGTAACATTTTCTCCAAGAGCAATTTTTCTCTCATTATAAATTGTAGTACTACCTGCATCATCCAAATTTTTATTTGTGGTTAGAGTATAATAAGTCCACCGCGCCTCATAAGTAACATTCTCCTTACCCATAGTAATTTGGAAAGAGAGCGTAGTCGCAACTTTTTCTTCACCTTTATACCACCCCACAAAAGTGTAACCCGTATTGGTAACTGCTGTAAGCGTTACCTCATCGCCCACCTTGTAAGTACTATACAATTGTTTGACGCTACCTGCTGAGGAATCATTCACGGAGAGGGTGACTTTACACCACCGCGCCTCATAAGTAACATTCTCCTTACCCATGGTGATTTGGAAAGAGAGCGTAGTCGCAACTTCCTCTTCCCCTCTATACCAGCCAACAAAGGTATAACCCGTATTAGTGACCGCTGTAAGCGTTACCTCATCACCAACCTTATAGGTGCTACTAAGTTGTCTGACGCTTCCCGCCGAAGCATCATTCACAGAGAGAGTGACTTTACACCACCGCGCCTCATAAGTAACATTCTCCTTACCCATAGTGATTTGGAAAGAAAGCGTAGTCGCAACTTCTTCTCCGCCTTTATACCAACCAACAAACGTATATCCCTTATTGGTAACTGCTGTAAGTGTTACTGTATTGCCTGCCGTTACTTTCGTTTCACCATAAGATTGTTTGAAATATCCTGCCTGTTCGTCGTTCGCTGTGGTTGTTAACGTATAATACGTCCATTTGGCAGTATAATTAACGCTTTTTGCGGTCATGGTGAACGTATAACTCAATTCATCCGTTAAGATATTCTCGCCATCATACCATCCAAGCCAAGTATACCCACTATTTGTTCTAGCGGTTATTGTTACACTATCGCCTACTTTAATTGGTGAATCGCTATGCGAAGTTATAGTACCCGCATCCTCCAAATTCTTTTGTGTCGTTACAGAATAATAAATCCATTTCGCTGTTAAGTTGGGATTTTGTGATACAACAGTATAACTATAAGAAGACTCTTTAGTTAAAAGCGTATCACCATTATACCATCCGTCAAAAATATATCTATCGTCTGTTGTTGTCGCCGTTAAAGTAATCGGCGTATTAAGGTCTGCGATTATTTTTGGATCGGACGATGTGCTGTCATTCGTTCCTTTAATCAAATAGCGCCCCGTACCCAATCCGCCTGCTGACGGTTTGCTTGCGCCAGTTATATAAAAGTAAAATGTTGCAGAATAACTTGAATTGTAGGCATAGTTACGAATATATACCACATCTCCCGCTTCCAACGTCATTTGCAATGACGTATACGATGTCGAATTGATCCTCGAATTGGAGTATAAAGTTCTCCCTTGCGTGGCATTATAAACATTCAAATACGTTCCGTTATTCGTCGTAGAAGAACTGTTTTTATAATATAACGTATATGTTCCTCTCGTTAATGCGCGGAAATACATATATTTTGCGTTCGAGGAAGTCGTACCCGATGTCGAAACAGAATATGCCTTTGAGCTTGAATAATAATTGGAAATAATATCTAATATATAATTTCCATCTCCTTCTGTAGTTATCTCGTACCAACCTGCATATAAAGTAATATCCTTCGTCACTTCCGCAGTAAAATCATATAGTTCATAGCAGGATTTTGTTGTATACCAACCGCGGAATACGTACCCACTCCTTGTAGGGATCGTGGGATATGTAATTGCATTTTTCGCCGTTACATATTGCGTGCTCACATTCCCAGATGCCCCGTTAAGATCAAAGACAATCTTAAATGTTTGAGGAATATAAATCGCGCCAGAAGTAGTAATCGTTCCCGCCTCATCAATATTTTTTTCAATCGTAACCGTGTAAATTTGTGTAACCGTTAGCTCCGCGGTAGGATTTGAAACCAAATAATCCGCATCGCTATCAAATGCAGTCATCGACAGCGTAATAGAATCCGCTCCTTTCCAAAAAGAAGCCGAATTGTCGAAGCTATAAGATGTTTCGTCGGTTACTTTAACTTCCGTCCCCCCGAAATCGAGTAAATATGTGTCTGCATTTGCGACGCTATCCCACATAACGACGTAACAATCATTTTGCTTATCTACGAATAGTCGGATATTCGGAGTTTTTAATCTCAACTTTTGTATGGTTTTGGTTGTGGTAGAAGATTGATAACCGTTTCGCTGGGCGACAATCTTAATTGAATATTCTCCAGCTTCATAATCGGAAAGATCAAACGTTGTATACGAAAGTGTCTCCACCTCAATATTATTGATATACAAAACATAAGATGTGGCGTTCCTAACCGCCGTCCACGTTAAGATAGAACTTGTTATATCAAAATCAATTTTCGATATGGCACTCAAAATCAAATGCCCGTAACTTTTAGAAACATAGGAAGAATTGACGGTTGTCTTTCCATCTCCCATTGCTCTGATTTTAACAGTATAATACCCCGCGTCATAACCACTTGGGAAAGTCCAACTTGTTCCATGAACGGTTTCCTTTAATTTTTCCTCCCGCGAGCCAGATTCGTAAACACGGATATCGTATGAAACAGCACCCGCCACCTCCAACCACGAAAAGACATTAGCGTTAATGCTAACGCTCGGAGCAGGAAGCTGGGAGGAAACCGTAGACTTTTCCACCCATTCCGCAACAAGGACTAAACCATCTTCGGTCACAGGTTCAGCGGTATCATATTTTTGTGCAAGGATATATTCTCCGCTTTCCGTCTGCCCATCGCTTAACCACCAACCGTTAAATACATAGTCCGCGCGTTCAGGAATATAAGTTATCAAATCGTTTTCTGTGGATTTTACAACTTCTTCCGCACCCTCATAATTCAGAATAAACGTGACATTGTGCTCGACGATCACCGTTTCCCATTGAGCATAAAGCATTGTATCATGAGTTACAATATCACTCTCAAAATTCCATTTCGTATCAAGAGAACTGTCCGTACACCATTGTACAAACGTAAAATCGTCTCGTGTCGGCTCTTCGGGTATTTCCAATCTGTCGTTCTCTTTTACCTTTACCGATTTTGTTTCTTCGCCATCTTCAAACAAACCGCCGTTAGCGTTGTAAGTAACGGTGTATTCGACAGGGGCAACGGGACCATCATCCTCAATCGAGTATTTGCACTCATCACACTTTCCGTCCTCATCATTGTCAAAATGTGCAGAACGGCTTCCGCTTTTTTCCACATTGTCCGTTTCGCAAATTTGCCAATGCTCAGAAGAATTGTTCTTCCAAACCCAATTATGAGTGTGCTCATTTACTTCTCCCTCGACACCGCAAGCCGCAAGCCCGAAGCATAAGCAGAGCGAAGCAATAAGAGCCAAAAGCGTTGTCAAGAATTTCCTTTTCATGGTAATACCTCCGATATTTTTCGATGAACTTTTAAGCTGCGAAAATGTACACGGATTATTCTATTCCGTGTACACAAAACGCTCCGTGTTCATGGAAAAATTTTTGAAAATGCGTAAAATCCCCCCCAAACCCTTGATTTTTTTACGTGTTGATAGTATAATGGTGTTGCGCGAAGAGAGAAAGATACACGGAATAGAATATTACATGAACAGATCAGACGGGAGAATCTCCCGCCTTTTTATTGTAGAAATCTCCCAAGGCGGTTCATCATCATGTGCTTATGATCCATGAGGCTATGAACATAACGATTGAGCGTGACGGTAGGATTCTTGTGCCCCAAAATCTCCGACAGCGTTTTTACGTCCATGCCGCATTCGAGCGCCCTTGTCGCAAAGGTATGGCGAAGCGCATGGAAACCCCGATGCTGAATTTGTAGCTTTTTCAAAAGCAACTCGAATGTGCGCTGATAGGAACGAACCGAAATAAGACTATCCCCGCCAATCACATATTTCCCGGGTGATTCCCGCTTCGCCTTTTTCAAAACGCCTATGATCTGCTTGGGCAGGGGAATAACTCGCGCCGAGGTTTTTGTCTTGGGCATCTCAAGTAGCTTCTCATAACCGCTTTCACCCCAACCGTCATGACATGACTGCGTGACGGCAAGAAGTCCTTCCGCGAAGTCGATGCTCTCCCATGTGAGAGCCATCAGTTCACCGATGCGCAACCCCGAATACAGGCAGAGTAAAATGCCTACGAGCTTCTGCTTTTTACTCTGCAATATGTATTCCTCGATTTTCTTCTGTTCTTCTTTGGTGAAACATTCCACCCGCTTTTCTTCGAGCTTCGGGCGGATGATCCCATCGGAATATTGCCGTTCCGCTACGCCGTAAACCACCGCCTGTTTCAATGATTTTTTCAGAACCGAGATGACAACATTGACGGTATTTGGAGATAGCGAAGCTATCATGCTCGCGACGAACCGCTGTAGAACGCTTGCCGAAAGCATTTCCATCTCATATTCTCCGAGTTTTGGCGTAAGATGCCTTCTGCAAATACGCTCGTATTTCTCATAAGTGCGAGCCTTCGCCGTGGGACGAACACACACCGCCAACCACTCTGATAGCCATTCTTTATATAACATTTGCACCTCCTAATCGTTCAAATAAAATTATACGTCGCATTGCTTGGCGACGCATTCATTCCAATGTTCGTATAAAAAAAGAGCAGAGAAATTTCTCCACTCTTTACTCCGAACTTGCCGTTTCGATATTTTATTTATTGTATGAAAATAGTCGCCCGACTTGTTGTCGAACGGCTATGACCGGAACAAATAAGTTTTCAGACGATTCCTAGACGATTCCTATATATAGAAAAACAGCGGGATATAATTCCTCGCTGTTTCCTTGACTCGCCCAAAGGTGTATTCCGATATAAAATTAAGATTTTTCTTGATTCCCTATGGAATACACCCCGAGGTAGAGCTTTTTCTTTTTTTCCTCTCTTTCCTCCTCCGAGGGGCAACGCTTATACAGCGCTCTCTCCGAAAAGAGGACATATCCCCGCAGAGCACAAAGGAGTAAAAAGTAGACGGCGATGCCAAAGTTCCAAGCCGCATGGTAGGCAAAGCCTAAATAGAGATTGTAGCTCCCGAATACGGCGGTCGCCGCCATGGAGAGCGAAGAGGAAAGAAAGGTCCTGTGTGCATAGTCGTGCACGACCCTGTCAATTTCTTTCTTGAATTTCCCCTCTTTGCCGCTTTTCATGGCAAAAACACTCCCCGCCCAAAAATTCAGATGCCGCTCTTCGCATACGGCCGCACGCAAATAGCGATCACCTCGCATATAAAGAGAATATCGTCCTCACAACCGCGCTTTACCCACTCCATCGTAATCGCGGTCACGCCGCTGATGAAGTAATGCGACATATATTCTACGACGCGCTTGTCTGTCACGCCGTTCTTCGCATAGATGGGAACAAACACGTTTTCAATGAGCTGTTTATCCATTTCCCCGATCTGGAATGCGCCCGAATTGTTGTAGACTTCGTACAGCCGCCGATTCTTCTTGACAAAGGTAAGGTACGGCACAAGGTATTGGGGAGAGATGAAGATGAGTTCGTCCGCCGACATTTTGGAGAAGTCCGCGGCGTTTACAGTAGAGCCGAGCGTTTCAAAAAATTCCGAGACGGCGCGCTCCTGCGTTTCCTTTAAGAGGTCGTATAAATTTTCATAATGCGCATAGAAGGTGGAGCGGTTGACGCCCG
>CANPXG010000083.1 GCA_947585795.1 uncultured Clostridia bacterium | reverse complement strand
GCGAGCATCTTAAAATATTCCATCGCTTTTACGTTTTGCTCGGAATTGAAATATCCGTCCGCCGTCAGTCCGTCGGGGCTTATCAAATCTCCGCCGTTCGCCCATATAAACGGCGCGTACAGGTAAATACTCGTTTCTCCCACAGGGAACGTCATATCGATAGGATAGCCGTTTTTCGTTTCTGTGATAGGCTTTAGCTTTTCAAGGATCTCCGTAAACTCCGTCCACGTCCATGGGTGGTCGGCGTCGGGGACTTCTATTCCCGCCTCCGATAAAATGTCCTTGTTGTAGTACAGTCCCACGCTCGACTCCATAGCACCGAGCGCGTAGAGCTTTCCGTCCACCGTTCCCTGGTCTATGATAGACTCAAGATAAACGCCCTTTTCCTCGTCCGTAAGCTCCGCAAGCGGCTGAATAATGCCGTTCGCCGCGTACGCGGAAATGTTGGGGCCGTCCACCGCTATCACGTCCGGCAAATCTCCCGACATTACCGACGCGTTGATTTTGTCCGAATATCCGCCGCCGTTGTCATTTCTCGGTATAAATTCAACGTTGGCGAAGTATTTTCCGTCAAACGCGTCGTTGAATTTACCGATAGCCTCCTTGCACGCCTCGCCCTCGGGAGTGTCCTCTATCGTGTAAGTCCACATTGAGATATATTGTTCTCCCTCGTCGTAACCGACAACGCTCCCCGGCTCTACTTCCTTATCCGCGCAGCCGCCGACCAGTGCCGCGGCAGCGAGTGCCGCCGCCAATAAAACCGCCTTTTTCATGACTCCTCCTTCTCTCTAAACACTTATTTCGATCACATTCGCAACCGGTAAAGTAACCGGTTACTTTATGGTTTTATTATATGCCCCTCATATACGTTTGTCAACCCTGTTTTTCTTTTTCGTAACAAGTATATAAAAATCGAAAACGCGTTTTATACACATTCCACAAAACCGGTTACAAAACCGGTTATTCTATTGATTTTTTGACAGGAATATGTTAATCTATAAGGTAAGGATGGATATGAAAGGACTAAATATTATGGAGAAAAAGAACGTCACATTCAAGGATATAGCCGAATACACGGGCTTTTCAAAGACGACAATATCGCGCTATTTCAACAACCCCGACTCTATCACTCTCGAAAATCAGGAAAAGATAGCCGACGCTCTCGAGGCGCTCGATTATAAGGAAAACAAGGTCGCGCGCATTCTCGCGAACGGGCAGACGGAGTATGTCGGTGTCATTATTCCGAATTTGTATTTCCATTATCACGCCGCGATGCTCAACTGCATTTTGTCAACCTATGAGCGGTACGGCTATAAATTCCTCGTGTTTGTCGGCAACGAGCATAAGGAAACGGAACGGAAATATATTTCGGAGCTTTTGGCGTATAAGATTGAGGGCATGATAATTTTAAGCTATACAATTCCCTCGGAGGAGCTCGCGTCGTACAACGTGCCTATCGTGACGATAGAGCGCGAGGATAAATACGTGTGCAGCGTAAACACCGACAACTACGCGGGCGCGAAGCAGGCGACCGAGCTTTTGATTGACAACGGCTGCGATGTTCTTATCCACCTCAATTCCGACATGACCGATGAGATCCCCGCTTACGGCAGAGTTAAAGCGTTCAAGGATATATGCGCCGAAAGGGGCGTTAAAAACGAGCTTATAATAGTCGACCTCGGCGCGGAGCATAACACGGCGAAGGAGAAAATCACACGCATTATAGACGAGCTTGACGCGAAATATCCAAATCAAAAAAAGGGGATTTTCATGCCGAACGACACATACGCAAATATTATGCTGAACGTTTTAATACGCAAGCACGGCGCTCTTCCCGACGATTACAGAATTGTCGGCTTCGACAATTCCCCGATTTCCGCCGAGGCGGTAATTCCCATAAGCACCGTTGACCAGCAGATTGACACAATGGCGCGCGAGGCTATGGAGCTTCTTGTAATGCAGATGAACGAACGCAAAAAACGCCGCCCCGAGCCGCTTGCGGCGCCGGTGCACAGGATAGTGACGCCGGTACTCGTAAAGCGCGAGACGACGGATTGAGGGGGGTTAATGCCTCGGTTTTGGAAGTCTTTTGCGGTGTGTGTTACCGTACAAAAATTCGTTGCATCATACCAGCAGCTTTGACAAAAGAAATATTGCAATAATCGTTCCAAGAACTATCGCCATCATCATTGCCGCTATTGCATAAATTCGGTGGTACTTTGTTGAAAAAATGAATATTCCTGCCGCCGACAAGAGCATCAGAACGCCTGTTACGGGCGCTGTTACAAGCTTGATCAATCCGAGGAACGCAATAACATACGCGGCGCATATCAAGAGAACGCTTTTCCATGCACTTCTCATGGATTTAAGTGTCGATTTGTTTATCTCGTCCATTTCATCTTGTGTCATTCCCACATGATAAGAGCTTCGCGGAGGCGTATTTTCGGGGTTGACCTCCGTATGCGCCGTATATCCTCCCGCGCCCGACACGCCCGAGCCATGAGCGTGGTATCCGGTTCCGCAGTTATCGGCGCTGCCCGAATATGACTGTGTCGGTGAGCTTTCGCGGGTGATTTTGATTTCGTTCCCGTCACCGAACACGTTTGACAGCGAGCTGTTTGTAATCCTGAAACGGTTGCCATGCTCATCCTCCGCTATTTTTTCATAGCCATCGCCGAACACATTTTGAAGGCTTGTATTGCGGATTGTATATTCGTTTGAGCCGCCGCCCGAATACGAGGACGGGCTTTCGCGCGTGACCTTTATTTCATGTCCGTCACCGAACACATTTGTCAGCGAGCCGTTTGTAATTCTGAAACGGTTGCCGTGCTTATCCTCCGCAATTTTCTCATAACCGTCGCCGAAAACATTATGCATACTTGTATTTCTGATTGTGTATTTGTTTCCGTCGTCATCGGTATATATCTGCACATAACCGTCGCCGAAGGTGTTTGTTATGCTCGTGTTTCTTAATGTACCCATAAAAATCCCTCCTTGATTTTATGGTATCACATTGCATATACAAAAAATCGTACTGTACAAATTTTTGTACATGTGTTATGATAGAATTAATTAAAGAAAAGGAGCTGAGAAAAATGAAGCTTACTGCAAAGGCTAACACGATATGCCTGTGGGAAATTCTCAACGAATATTCCGACTGCGACAATATCCTCAAAATGAGCGATATAATTCACAAAATGAAGCACGACTATGATTTGTCCGTTGACCGCCGCACGGTTTACAGCTGCGTCGCGGTGCTGACGGAAATGGGGTACGATATTTCCATACCCGACGAAAACGGACGCGGATACTACCTCGCCTCGCGCGATTTCGACGTGTCGGAAATACGGCTGCTCACCGACAGCGTGTGCGTTAATCCCGGTATATCGGGTGTCCATTCGGCGCAGCTTATAAAAAAGCTTCAAAAACTGCTGCCGGTCGGCAAACGCCATAAATACAGAAATCTTTCCATCGCGAACGCGGGCAGGAAAACCGATAACAGAGAGGTTTTTCTGAATATCGACTATCTTGATGAGGCGATCTCAAAACGCATAAAGGTCGCGTTTACATATATGAAATACGGCTTTGACAAAAAGCTGAAGCCGCGCCGCGAGGAAAAGTATATCGTAAGCCCGTATGAAATGGTCGCCGCGAACGAGCGCTACTATCTGCTCTGCAAATGCGACAGCCATGAAAACACGGTGAGTCAGTTTAGGATCGACAAGATAAAGGATATTGAGATAGTCGGCGGCAAATATATTCCCGCGCCGAAAAGCTTCTCGCCGAAGCAGTACCGCGACAGGTCAGTGTTTATGTACGGCGGCGAGGTCGGGCAGGCGGTCATACGCTGCGGCAACGGCATGCTCGATCAGGTGATTGATTTTTTCGGCAAGGACGCGCGTATCACTCCGAACGGTGACAGCAAAACTTTTGACCTCACCGTCACCGGCAGCCTTGAGGGCTTGAGCTACTGGGCGGGGCATTACATCGACACGTGTGAGGTACTCGAGCCTGCGGACATGCGCGAAAGAGTAATGAACGTGATAAGGAATAACGTGTACGGAATATAAATATACAATTTTTGCACACCGTTTACGGATAAAGAAACAGGTCGGGGAAGCTCCCGACCTGTTTGTGGGTTAATTTTTCTTTTTAAATTTGCCGTTAGCTTTAAAATTGTAATATATGGAATTTTGCGTGGCGGGAATGTTTATATATTTATGGAGAAAAGCATCTCTAATTTTCCAGAAAGCATTATCCTGGGGAATTTCATTTTCCGGCTTGGGAATGAACACATACTTGTTGCCCATATCGGTCAATGCCTTTGCGTAATCTTTTCTATCCGGACCGAGTACATCTTTTAGCTTGTCTTTTAATGTTGTTTGGTTGTCTTCTAACAATGTCCCTTTAATGCCATCATAGTTATCCCAATTACCGTCTATTATATTTACAAGCTTATATTCATCACCTCTTATCCGGTCTAACACGAACGGCAGATTGCCTTCATCGGATTTGGCACTGTTACCGGCTATTTTAATCGTTCCAAGCTTGCGTTTCCTGACCCATGTTGCATTTTTTACGTAGTATATTCCTACAATCTGCGATTGATATAACGCAAAAACATATTCGATATTTTTAATCCTATTTTCAGCAACATTCCAGAATCCGCTTGCCGCGTCCCTTATTGCGGCATCCTTATCCGCAGCATTTTCGATAGCTTCACACATGGGATAAAAGTTATTAATCTTTACAAATAATATTCCGCATCCGTCTTTTGCGGTTTTCTTCGTATAGCTTTTACCGAAATACGCTTTGAGAATATCTGTTAAGCTTTTTTCCGGTTCGACGCAGTTTGTCGCAAAACTCTGAAGGGTTTGCACTTCGGTTTTGCAATAGCGATTTTCCTTTTCTTTTTTGCTCATATGTCCGTTCGCAATATTGGTCAGAGAATTTTTACCGCCTATAAACTTATACATATTTATAAGCGCTGATTCGACCATGTATGCCTCATCATTTGTAAGTCCCCATTTCACTATAACCTTAGTGACATCTTTGCCGAGTGAATTTATTTTTTTTATTTTATCGTTATTTCCTTTGAGCTCTTTTCCTAGCCTTTCACGAAAGAATTTTTTTTGCTGTTCTTTCTGCGGCTTCGTAAGATTTTTATCGAGTTTCTCTTCCAATTTATTGACTTCTTCATCAATTTTGTTTTTAATTTCTTCTTCTTTTTTATGAGCGTCCTCTTCATGCTGCCATATTCGCCCGCCCTCGCCTTTTCCTATATAAAACGGCTTATTTTTTGCGTCACACAGCATATAAACATAATATTTTTTCTTATCATCCCCTTGCCCCAGCGTTTTGCATATCAATTCCTTGTTTAATTCTTTACCCTCCATAATAATTCCCCTCTCATATAAAATTTTGTTTTACACATCATGCCACAAAATTGCATTTTTTCAACGTATAAATTATATCACAATGCATGTACAAAAAATTGTACTATTTTTCTGCATACAGCCTGCGGCGGGTATGTTAAGTCGTTATATCGCGGCTGTTTGCCGATAAGGCGTTTTTTATCAACTCTATTTTTTGCTCATCCTGTTTGTTCTTCACATTTTTTCTGTATCCGTCCTTTGCCGACGCCGTATACACTTTTAAGTAGTCGCGCAAGTCAAGCAAGTAATATCGAACTCCCGCTTCTTCGATAACGGGAATTTGTTTCACATCCACGCCCGCAAACGGCGCAAGGCTCTCGATTGCGGCAAACGCGACGCTCACGCCCAACTTTTCAAACGCGTGCTCGTGCAAATCGTAAAGAGCGTACCCCGTACCGTTCATCAGCCCGGCGATACTGTCCCACTTCTCATTCAGAAAAATCTCGGGAATAAGCACGTCAATATCGTCCGCGTTCAGATTTATGCCAAGCCGCTGCTGTAGCCCCAGCGAACCGAAAAGCAGCGGCACGATATTAAGTTTTTCATTTAACAGCCTCGCGATATGTATAAATTCCTTCTTTTTCATCGGCTTCTCTCCCGCATAGTAAAATTTTTCCGCACTGTATTTATTTTACTGCTTTTTTCGGTTTTGGCGTTGGCAGTTCATCATACATGGCGTTGAACAAGCCCGCCAAAAATTCTCTGTTGTCGACCTCGTCCACCAACAGCATCTCTTTTGCTCCCTCATACGGCAGTTCATAAGATGTGGACGGCATACAAGCTACCGCCGATTTTACCGGCTTTACAAGCAATCTGTCATCATAGATACCGCCTACGATCTTACCGCGGTAATAGATGATGAATTCTCCCATCATAGCCCGATATGTAATCTCATCCAATTCTGATAACTGCCCTAAAATAAAGTCTAAATATTCTTTACTCGACGCCATTATTCCACCTCCGATTTATTGTTTAAAATACACACCCGTATAACTGTTTTCATCGCCGAAAAAAACCGTGCCGAAAAAGTTTTTCATCATGTCAAACGACTTAGCCGACGAAACGATTACCGTGATTTTCTCGTCGCTAATCACATACGAGTTGTACGCCATGTCGTTCGGAACGTCGTACTGCCCCTCGAACAGGTCAACCTCGTGGTCGTTTACCCCTGTTTGTAATATTTATTTTCGTCAGTTCCTTTCTTCATGATTGGTCCTATTGTACCACAAACGGTATATAATGTCAATCGCGCGAAAATAAAAAAAATGCAAATGTATTACAAAAATATAAAATTGTATTATATTTGCATTTTTTTGTTGACAAAATAAAAAAATTATGGTATATTAATATTGTCAGAGATGACATATAATATAATTGCCATTGTACTATAAGAAAGGAGGTTGTGCCTATATAATGGCTAATTAGGTGAAGTTGATAGAAAAGGAGGTAATTATGGCAACCATATCGACACGAGTAGATGATAAAATGAAATCAGATGCCGAAAAAATCGCTGATGAAATTGGGATACCGATCAGCACGGCAATCAATGTATTTTTAAAACGTTTCATAGCAAACCGCGGATTCCCATTTAATGTTGTTTCAACCAATAATACAGAGCAAGTACCAATAATAGATGTTAATATGTTAGATGCGTCGGTAAAACGTGCAATTGCCGATCCAAATAATATAGGTTTATCGCATCAATTCACCTATTTAGATCAAAATACAGGCAAACCAATTATCGTTACAAGAAAGGAGTAATGATATATGACAACCCCAAAACTTATGGTTATGGCAGGTCCAAACGGTTCCGGAAAAAGTACAATTACCTCACAGATATCGGTAATAGGATATTATATTAATGCAGATGATATAAAAAAAGAAAAAGTCTGTAGTGATTTGGAAGCTGCACAGTTGGCAACCGCTACGCGCGAATATATGGTGGATAACGGCTTGGATTTCACATTTGAATCCGTGTTGTCTACTTTGCGTAATTATGAACTTATGGAGAGAGCCAAGAAAAACAACTACAAGATAATTTGTATATATGTGCTAACAACTGATCCGGAAATAAACGTAAAGCGTGTTGCATCTCGCGTGAAAAAAGGCGGACACGGCGTCAAGCCGGAAAAAATCCGTGAGAGATATTATCGCGCAATGAAGCTGTTCCCAAGACTGCTTGATCTTTGTGATGAATTATA
>CANPXG010000082.1 GCA_947585795.1 uncultured Clostridia bacterium | reverse complement strand
AACTTCACGAAGTACAGCGGCGGTAAGTCGCCGAAGGATTTTCTGAAAAATAACGGTAACTACGCAACCCCCCCCCATAAAATTGTATATAAAGAGCCGCTTTGATAGTGCAGGGCGGCTTTTTGCGGAAAAGGAGCGCCGCGCGGCATAAAAAAGAACCCTTTGTATTTATTGCAATGGTTCTATAATGCCGATGTGTGCGGCAATAACCGCAAAAAGTCCAAAGCGATGTGAGCCGTCGCGAGCGCGTTTACAAGCGAGCAGGTGAACGAAGCGACGGCTTTTTGCGGAAAAGGAGCGCCGCGCGGCATAAAAAAGAACCCTTTGCTTCCCGCAAAGGGTTTGTAAAACTGCCGCGCGGCGCGACGTGGCACCCCCGACCAGAGTCGAACTGGTGACTAATCCTTAGGAGGGACTTATTATATCCACTTAACTACAGGGGCAAATCGGTGCGCCTAATGATTGTAGCACATTTTGCAATAAATATCAAGTATTTTCATCTATATTTTTTTCGCCACAACGACAAAACGTTCATTTGATGTGTGATACGCGCACGTCGAAAGCGTCAAAAGCTCGTCGCCCCACACGGCGCTCTTGCCCGTATCGTAAAACGACAGCGTCTTTACCGTGTTTACGTACTCGTTAAACTTTTTTTCGTCGCCTATATCCGCGTACTCGTAATACTTAAACTCATTTTTCGCGCCCACCTTCGTTGTGAACGCCGCTATTATTTCGTACTCTCCCTCATCGTACAAGGTATCGTACTTAATATTTTTATGCGTTTCATAAAACGCGCGGTCCTCGTAATCGGCGAGCGCGGCAAACATCGTGCCGTCCTTCATGTTGTGCGCGTAAATTATCGTGTTCACCGCGCCGTCCGCGCACTGACAGTCCGCAAACGGTATGCCGCTGAACTGATACTCCTTATCAAAATTTTTATGCAGGTAATACTCGTTGTCCGCGCTGCGCACGACGGGGTAATCTATCGGCGTGAGCGCAACCGTGAGCCAGCCCGTCATGTCGGAGTTGCGAGCGTGAAGCTCGGCGTATTTTTTTAACATTCCGTTTTCGTCGCGCTCGCTCTCTTCCCCGCCGGCAGCGTCCGAAAGCGTTTCCTCCTTAAGCTCCTCAAAGCCCTTCTGCGCCTTGTGAGAGTCGTAAAAGTATTTCGCGGTATATCCGCCGCAGGCAAGAAAAACCAAAATTAAAAGGACTTGCACAACTGTAAGAAGCTTCTTCACGGTCATACACGTCCTTTCAAGCCGTATTAATTTCCTTTTCTTTTCTTTATCGCTATGCAAACTGCAAGCGCCGCCGCTGCTATACCGACAGCCGAAACAGCCGCGATGGGAGTATTGTCGCCCGTTTTCGGGTTGCTCTTTGACGGAGCCGCTGTCGCCTTGGGCGTAGCCGTAGCTCTCGGAGTCGCGGTCGGTCTTGGCGTTGACGTAGGCCTTGGCGTACTCGTCGCCCTCGGCGTTGACGTAGGTCTTGCCGCCGTGTACGGAGCGAACACCGTGTCGCTTTCCACCTCTATCCTTTCTCCGTCAAGAAGATTTATTATAAATCCGTCATACGCCTTTAGCGATACGGACGTTTTCAGCGAGCCTTCCGACGTGTAAACGTCAACCTTGCCGCCGCCCGTCATGGAATACCGTCCGGGCTTAATGTCCCTGCCGCACAAGTATGTACCCTTTGACATCGTTACATTCCCGTCCTTATCCGTGTTTGCGGACGGTGAGAACGCGGGCGCAGCCGTTGGAGCTGTAGTGCTTAACGGAGATGGTGATGCCGCCGCGGACGGCACGGGTGCCGGTGCATCTGACGGTGTGGGTGATGATGTAAGTGTAGGAGCAGCCGTAACGGAAACCGCGTCAGCATTCGCGTTTGAAACTATGCTCCAGTCGAGCTTATCCGCTTCCGACGCGAGCTTTTGAGCAAGCTCTTTATTTGCCGATATATGTATATTGTACGTTCTGCTTTCGCTGCTGTGCGACGTGTTGAACGTTCCGAGAGGTATGTCCTTGTACGCCTCATTTTCGCTCGTTTCGTTTTCGTCCTTATATGAATATATTTTATTTCCCTGCAGGTCAGTAACTTCTATATTGTAATAGTCAAGCGCTTCGCTTGTACGCGGTTCCGCCGTGCTTGAGTTTGGCAGTGATAATCTCAAGGCGAATGACACGCTCTTGTAGTCCGCGCTCTCGCTTCTTACCGTAATCATCTGCACCGCCGTGCCGCGTTTCTTTACGTCGTCAAGCTTGTTCATGATCGGCTTTATGGATTTTGAAACCTCACTCGTTTTTGCCGCGTCGTACGAGTACGTCACGGGCTTTGAGCTGAGCGTGCTGTTTCTTACAGATACGTTCGACACCGCCGCGAAAGCATTGACCGACATACAAACGGTCATGACCGCCGCCGCTACAGCGCAAAACAGCTTCTTCATGTTACCACTCCTTTTTTTCGTATACTTCCGTTCAACATATAATTTATATAATTATACCACATTTCTCGGCTTTTGTCACTATTTTATTGTTAATTTATTGTTACAAATCCGATATTGTGATATTGCGGATTTTATGGTACAATAATGTAGTAAAGATTATATCGGGAGGTAAAATATGCACGGATACGAAAGACTTTCCAAGGAGCTTCAGGAGAGAATTAACGAGGAACAGCTTGGCGGGCAGGGATTTTCGGATAAGGCTATACGCAGAAATCCCAAGCATGACCGCGCGACGCTTTGGCGCGGTTCGTTTGTGCGCGACGCGGAAAAAATAATGCACAGTCCGTACTACAACAGGTATGCCGATAAGACGCAAGTGTTCTCCTTTTATAAAAATGACGATATATCGCACCGCGCGCTGCACGTCCAGCTCGTTTCGCGCATAGCGCGCAATATAGGTAAGCTGCTCGGGCTTGACCTCGATTTGATAGAGGCGATAGCGCTCGGGCACGATATAGGTCACACTCCGTTCGGTCACGCGGGCGAGCGTTTTTTAAACGACCTCTACCACGCCGAAACCGGCAGGTACTTTAACCACAACGTCCACAGCGTCCGCGTGCTCGATAAGATTTTCAGTCTTAATATAAGCTTGCAGACACTCGACGGTATACTGTGCCACAACGGTGAGTTTGAATGTAAGGAGTATGCTCCCGCGCCGCTTTCGGGCTTTGATGAGTTCGATAAGAAGGTTGAGAAGTGCTATACGGATAGGTCAGCGATAAAGCGCCTTGTGCCGTCCACATTGGAGGGATGCGTCGTGCGCGTGTCGGATATGATCGCGTATATCGGTAAGGACAGGCAGGACGCGATAAAGACGAAGCTTATATCGAGTGAGGATATTTTCCGTGAAAACGAAATCGGAAGGTATAACGCCATGATCATTAACAATCTTATAGTGAATATCGTCGAAAACAGCTACGGAAAACCGTATCTGCGTCTTGACGACGCTCACTATAAGGCGCTTAAAGACAGTAAAAACGACAATTATGAGCTTATATACCAAAACGAAAAAATTTCCGCCGTGTACGATAAAAGTATTTGTCCGATGTTTGAGAGGATCTATTCAAAGCTGCTCGCCGATTTGAAAAATGACGTAAAGTCGTCGCCGATTTTCAGTCACCATATCGACTTTGTAAACGGCGCGAACCGCTTTAACGGCAATGAATATACAAAAAACAGTGATTTTAACGAAATCGTCACGGACTATATAGCGAGTATGACCGATGATTATTTTATCGACCTGTACGAGTATATGTTCAATGAAAAATCGCCGATAAAATACGTTTCGTACTTTGATAATGTTTAAAAAACAGTCATTTTTAAAAGTATTAAAAAAAGTTGAAATTTACTATTGAAATTTCCGAACTTTTGGTGTATAATAAGTGTAACATTGTTTGAATACAATGTTACGTTCATATACAACAAAGCCACCGAAACTGATAGAAACGGTGGCTTTGTTGTATTTTTAATGTCTTTTTATTTGTTTCCGAGCCGATGTGATTTTTCCATGCATGCGCGCATTGCCTCGATCACGGCGTTTCTGAAGCCGTTCTTTTCGAGCGCGGCGACCGCGTCTATCGTAGTGCCCGCGGGTGAGCAGACCATGTCTTTTAATTGCGCGGGGTGCTTTCCTGTATCGAGTACCATCTTCGCGCTGCCCAAAACAGCCTGTGCCGCAAACGTGTACGCCTTGTCGCGCGCCATGCCGCCGATCACGGCAGCGTCAGCCATGGCTTCGATCATCATAAACACGTACGCCGGTGACGAGCCTGAAACGGCTGTTACGGCATCCATAAGATTTTCCGTGACTTTTTCACACCTTCCGAAGCTTGAAAAAATTTCCATAGCCTTCTTTTCCTCGTCCGAGGATACGTTGTCGTTTGAAACGAGTGCAGCCATGCCTTCGCCGACAAGTGCGGGGGTGTTGGGCATTACGCGTATGATTTTCTTATCCTCTCCCAGTGCCGCGCCGAGCGCGCAAAGTGACTGTCCCGCGACGATCGATATTATTACCGCGCCGTCCTTTACGCTGTCCTTTATCTCGTCCGTCACGGAGGTGAGGAACTGCGGTTTCACGCACAGAAACAGCATGTCTGAGCGACGCGCCGTGTTTTTGTTGTCCTTATCGGTAGAAACTCCGTATTGTTTATTTATATTTTCGAGCGCGGCTGTGCTTTTGTCCGACACGATTATGTCGTTTTTGTCGGCGATACCGGCGTTTATAATTCCGCCGATGATAGCGCCGCCCATGTTGCCTGCTCCGATAAATCCTATTGTCATTTTGACCGTTCTCCTTATCATAATTTTTATTCAGTTAGATTATACTACTCTTTCCTTTTTCTGTCAATATTTACGGTGTGCGCGTTTTTTCAACCCACGGTTGATACGAATAGTCGCAATAAGGTATGGAATTTCACGTAATTGAGCGCTATAATATAACCATAACGGCGCTGTTAAATAAAATTCTGGAGGAAAATAAAATGAATATCGGACTTAAAATAAGAGAGCTGCGCAAAAAGCGCGGCATAACGCAGGAGCGTTTGGCGGAGTATCTGACCGTTTCCGCGCAGGCGGTATCAAAGTGGGAAAACGGTACGGCTCTGCCCGACATTACGCTTGTGCCTAAATTATCGGCGTTTTTCGGCGTAAGCACGGATGAGCTGTTTTCGACAAAGCCGGAGATTACGGACAAAAAGCTGCTCGAATACAGGGAAAAGCTTACGGAGTACAAGCACATTTACGATTATGAATCGGCGGCGGAGCTTATGGAACAGGCCATCGCGGAATATCCGTCAAATTACGAGTTTATGTGGGAGCTTGTTCACGCGCTGTCGCACAAAAGGCGCTGTGACCGTGATTTGGCGCGGATCATACCGCTTTGCGAGAGGATAGTCGAGGACTGCCGCGACGAAACGTTACGTCAGTGCGCGATAGAAACGCTTTGCATATCATACTCGGACAACGGACAGCAGAGTGAGGCGTTAAATCTCGCAAATTCGCTGCCTGACCGGGCGGTTGAAAAGAATCGGCTTCTGGAACTGATAAGTGAGGGTGAGGAAAAAATCGTGCATGCACAGAAAAACCTTGCGCATTCGGCGGAGCAGATCGTATCACAGCTTATTCATCTCTCGTCGAACGACTACATGGGTTTGCACGATGATTTTACCTATGCCGAGCAAATTCACTTTGCAGAAACCGCGCTTGCGGTTTACAGCGCGATTTTCACGGGCGGTCACAAGTCGCCGTCAAACGGCGCGTGGCGGCATATTTACGAGCGTATGTCGGAGCTGTATCTGTGGAACGATGATATTGAAAACGGCATGAAGTATTTGCGTCTTGCCGCCGAAGCGGCGGAGTATTACGACAAATTCGCCGCGGAGGGCGCGCTGTACGAGCCGATTTTCGTGAACCGCTGCAAGACGGAGATAACCCATAACCACTATATAGATTCGGTGCGTCTTTTGCAGCTTATGGACACGCGTAAGCCGTTTGAGTCGGTGCGTGATACGGAGGAATACAAGGAAATCGAAAAGCGGTTAAAGGCTGTTTCGGGAGAAAAATAAGTATTAAAAAAGGGTTGCGTATGCAACCCTTTCCTTATTCTTTACTGCACGGGATAAACTTTGTTTTCCTCGTCCAGCAAATCCGCATCGATTTTATATTTCTGTGCGCGTCTGTACTCGAAGAATTTAACGGCAACCTGTCCGAACAGCGCGTAAGACAATACGTCCTCGTCCTGCTCCGTCCACTCCGCGCACTCCTTGCGCATCTTGTCAAGCTCCGGCTCCAAAAGGTCTGCGGGACGGCACGTTATACGTTTCTCGTCGCCGATAACCTTTTTCACTATCTCGTCGCTTATAGGCACGGGCGTTCTGCCGTACTCACCTCTTACGATACCCTTCGTTTCCTTTGAAACCATCTTGTATCTCTCGCCCATAAGAACGTTCAGTACCGCCTGTGTGCCGACAATCTGCGACGACGGCGTTACCAAAGGCGGATAACCCATGTCCGCTCTTACTCGCGGTACTTCCTTAAGAACCTCCTCGAACGCGTCCTCTCTGCCCTGCTGTTTAAGCTGTGAAACGAGGTTCGAGAGCATACCGCCCGGTACTTGGTATTTAAGCGTGTTAACGTCAACGCCCATTACCTTCGGGTTCATAAGTCCGCTTGCGAGGTACTTTTCACGCAGCGGCTTGAAGTAATCGCAAATTTCAACAAGCTTGTCGAGGTCGTAGCCCGTGTCGTAAGGCGTACCCTGGAACGCCGCAACCATCGGCTCCGTCGGCGGCTGGGACGTACCCATAGCCATCGGCGACATCGCGCAGTCGATAACGTCAACGCCCGCCTCGACAGCCTTTAAGTATACCATCGACGCTTCGCCCGACGTGTAGTGCGTGTGTAACTGCACGGGGATTTTAACCGTTTCCTTTATCGCCTTCACAAGCTCGTATGCCGTGTACGGGAGCAAAAGTCCCGCCATATCCTTTATACAAATGGAGTTCGCGCCCATTTCCTCAAGCTGCTTGGACAGCTTAACGAACGACTCCGTTGTGTGGGGACCGCCGATCGTGTACGAAAGCGCAGCCTGGCAGTGACCCTTTTCCTTTATACACGCGTCGATCGCGCATTTGAGGTTACGCGTATCGTTGAGCGCGTCGAATATTCTTATAATGTCGATACCGTTCGCGATAGACTTCTGTACAAAGTACTGTACAATGTCGTCCGCGTAGTGACGGTATCCCAAAATGTTCTGACCTCTGAAAAGCATCTGCAAAGGCGTTTTCTTAGCCTTATCCTTTATTTTGCGAAGTCTTTCCCACGGATCCTCGTTAAGGAAACGAAGGCACGAGTCAAACGTCGCTCCGCCCCACGCCTCGAGCGAGTGGAAGCCTATATCGTCAAGCTTCTCTACTATGGGAAGCATTTCCTCCGTCGTCATGCGCGTCGCGATAAGCGACTGGTGCGCGTCCCTGAGGACTGTTTCGGTAATTTCTACCGCTTTATTTCCCTTTGCCATATATTTTTCACTCCTTTATCCGAATTTTATTAAATATTGCTGAACATCGCAAGGAACACGCCCGCCGCAACAGCCGAGCCGATAACTCCGGCAACGTTCGGGCCCATAGCGTGCATGAGCAGGAAGTTGGA
>CANPXG010000081.1 GCA_947585795.1 uncultured Clostridia bacterium | reverse complement strand
ACAAAGCCGCGGAGGAAGTTGCCTTCGCCGAATTGCAGCACACGCTCCGTGTGTTTCGGAAGGGATGAGGTGCGTTTTAGTAGTTCCATGGTTATTTTCTCCTTTTTAGTGGGGTGGTTGGCAGCCTTCCCCTTGAGGGGAAGGGGGACCGCGAAGCGGTGGATGAGGTGTATAATTTGGAATATAACACAATAACGCTGCTTCGCAGCTACACCTCATCAGTCACTTCGTGACAGCTTCCCCTCAAGTAAACCACACGTTATGCGTGTGGTAGGCGTGTTGCGAAGCAACAAACGCCGTAACAAGGGGAAGCCATACGGGCGAACACGGTTCGCCCCTACGATGCATAATTTCAAAACCACGTGTGTACGGAACGGCTTTATGCCGTTTCGTATAGTTTGCTGACGACATGCGCGTCAGCAAACATCAATGATAAAAAAGTTTCCTCGGGAACTTTTTTATCCTCTCCATTCTTTATTGGCTGAAAGCGTAGCTTTCAGACGGCGTGCGGCGAACAACACGCTTTGCGTGTTGTAGGCGTGTTCGCTTGCGAACAAACGCCGAGCAAAGACGCACGCCAAAATTTACATATCAAAATACCGTACCGCGTTATTATAGCAAATATCCCGCACGATCTTACCGAGTGTGTCGTAATCCTGCGGAAATTCGCCGTTTTCGACCCACGTGCCGAGCAGGTTACACATTATTCGTCTGAAATACTCATGGCGCGTGTACGACAGAAAACTGCGCGAGTCGGTGAGCATGCCGACAAAGCGGCTCAGCGCACCGAGGTTTGCAAGCGCCTTCATCTGCTCCGTCATACCGTCGCGCTGGTCGTTGAACCACCAGCCCGAGCCGAACTGTATCTTGCCCGCCGTCTCGCTTGACTGGAAGTTGCCGAGCATGGTCGCGAGGACGTAGTTATCCTTCGGGTTCAGCGTGTAAAGTATCGTTTTCGGGAGGTTGTCTTTTCCCTCCATTGAATTTAACAGCGCACTCAAATCCGCCGCTATCTCATAATCGGCGATTGAGTCAAAACCCGTGTCCGCGCCGAGCTTTTTGAACATGCGCGAATTGTTGCTACGGAGCGCGCCGATGTGAAGCTGCATCGCCCAGCCAAGCTCCTTGTACTTTTTGCCCAGAGCCGTAAGCACGCCTGTCTTGTACGCCTCGGCTTCGTCCTTTGTTACCGCTTCGCCGCGCATTGCCTTTGCGAAAACGTCCGAGGGACTGTGCGACGTGTTGTACGGCACGCCGTCGAGCGCGTGGTCGCTTATGCGGCAGCCCGCCTCGTGGAAAAAGTCGGCGCGCTCGCACGCCGCGCTTATCAAATCGTCATACGTTTTTATCTCTTTACCGCACACCTTCGCCAGTCTTTCCACATACGGCAGGAACGTGTCCTTGTCAATATTTATCAGGAAGTCGGGGCGGTACGCGGGGTAAACCTTCGCTTTTATGTGTCCCTTTTTCGCTATTTTTTTGTGCCACTCAAGGCTGTCGGCGGGATCGTCGGTCGTGCATATTACCGCGACGTTCGAGGAATTTATGAGCGTTGACGGACTCATTTTAGTGTCAGAGATAACGGCGTTGCATTTTTCCCATATCGCGTCGCACGTCTTTTCCGTCACGATTTCCTCAACGCCGAAATAACGCTTTAATTCAAGGTGCGTCCAGTGGTAAAGCGGGTTGCCGACGGCGTACTGCAAGCATGAACAAAACGCCTTGAATTTATCGTAGTCGCTCGCGCCGCCCGTTATGTATTCCTCGTCAATGCCGTTTGAGCGCATGTACCGCCACTTGTAATGGTCGCCGCCGAGAAAAATCTCCGTAATGTTCTTAAACGGCTTATCCTCGTACATCATCTGCGGGGAAAGGTGGCAGTGATAGTCGAATATCGGCATGTCCGCCGCGTAGCCGTGGTAGAGCTTTTTCGCGGTGTCGTTTGAAAGCATGAAGTCCTTGTCCATAAACGGTTTCATATTTATCCTCCCAATCAGAAATACATCTTCAAATATTTTTTCGTGTTGTTGATCATCTCGTCAAACAGCTTACGCGCGTCGTCAAGCGGGAGTTCAACGTTCGCGTCGTTCGCAAAGCACGCAAACACGCCGTCGAGGTCGCGAGCGAGAGCCGCGTCAAGCACTCTGTCCTGCTCTCCCGACACGCGGCTTATAAGCGGGTAAATTTCCTCGGGGATATTGCCCGCGAACACCGGCGTTAAGGAGTTTGCGCGGAACACCGCGTTCGTTTCAACCACCGCGCCCATGGGTAAATTCGGTATCTGTCCGCGGTTCGGTATATTTACGTTCGTAACGAGGTCGCAAAGTCCCAGCAATGCACGCATCTGCTGTACGCCCTCCTCGCCCGTTTCACGTATCTCGAATTTTTCTTCATTCTTATACAGACGCTCGCTGCGCTCCAGTCGGCGCTTTAAATCCTCCTTGCGCCACTTTACGGTGGTAAGACCGAATCCCCACTTTTCAACCGTTTCGGGGTCTTTGAGGTACCACTTGCCGGGGCAGAATTCGGCAAGATGTCTGTCGCCCGCTGCCGCGATGTAGCCGTAGCGCAGGAACAGGTCGAGCTTTACTTTCTCGCGGCTGAAAAAGGACTTGTTCATCCAGTTTTTATCCGCCGCGTCGCCGTAGCCCGTATCCTTGTACTTCTCGGCGAACTCGCGGTATATCGGGAATATATCGATGTCCTCGTACTGCGCGCTCGTGAGCCATGTAAAGTGGTTCACGCCGACGACGTTTACCTTTATTTCCCCGCGCTTTACGTCCTTTATGCCGCACATATCGTCAAGAGCCGCCGCGAGCAGCTTTTGCGTACCAAATACCTCGTGACAGCAGCCGAACGCCTTTATCTCGGGGAATACGCGGTAGAGCGTCTTTGTGCAGATAGTCATGGGGTTCGTGTAGTTTATTACCCACGCGTTCGGGCAGTATTTTTTGATGCACTCCGCGATTTCCTCAAACATCGGTATCGTGCGCAGCGCTCTTATTATGCCGCCCGCGCCTGCGGTGTCGCCGACCGACTGGTATATGCCGTACTTTTCGGGCGCGTGTACGTCGCTTTCCATTTCGTCAAACGTGGCGGGCAGAATGGATATTACCACAAAGTCCGCGTCCTTGTACGCGGCGCGCGCGCTTTTTACGGCTCTGTACTTCCACGGCGATTTGCAGCCCTTTACGTCCTTTATCCTGTTGCCTATCACTTCGTTCTTCTTTGCCGCGTCATAGTCGATGTCGTAGAGGTAAACCGTGCCGCACATATCCTCGGTCGCGGCAAGGTCGCTCATAAGTCCCCACGCCCAGCCGCGCGAGCCTCCGCCTATGTACGCTATTTTAATATCTTTTACTTTGTTTTCAACGTATTCCATCTTATTATCATTGGCTCCTTTCAAAAATCAAGCTGAATATAATTTACCTTAACCAGTATACCACCATTTTCCGTGTTAAACAAGAGAAAATTACAGTTTATTCGCAATTAATTACACGCCGTTTTTCAAAAACTCATACGCGGCGTTCGCTATCGCGCGTCCTATTTCGTCGGACGAGGATCGAAGCAGCGCAAGATCCGACGCATCGTCGTAAAATCCTATTTCGAGATACGCGATCGGGACGGGACATTTGTTAAAGAGTATGAGATACGGCGAATTTATAGGCGCGTTTTCGCCAAGCTGCGCCGCCGTGGCTGCCGCCGCGTTTAAAGAGCGTCCCATTTCGTTTGACCGTTCGGTAAAGTCCGCGCTTATGTACTTCTGCGTGTAAGGCGGTTCAAGCGCTATGTACGAGCTGCCGCGTCCGCCGCCGGCGTTGGAATGTATACATATGTACGCCGAAGCGTCCGGCGGCTGCGTTATGTCGCCCATCGGGAAGCAGTACGATACGCGTTTGTTCATTGACGGGTTTTCGTCGTTCGTTGTGCGCGTCATTCGTACCTCGAATCCCAGTTCCTCAAGGCGCGCTTTCGCCGCGAGCGCGTTGTTTAAATTTATATCGGGCTCCGTGTCGCGGTCGCCGTTACCGATCGGGTACCAGCACGAGCCGCCCTCGGGCGCGAGGTGCGTGCAGTCTTCGCCGTGACAGTCGTCGCCGAATGTGCCGTCCTTATAGTGCCGCCACTCACCCCAGCCGCCTTCGTTTTCGTTGTACTCATAGCCTTCGGCTCGTTTTTCGTCGTCGCTCATTTCGGACGACGGTTTTCCGTGTCCCGGATCGAGCACGATGACAAGTCGTTCCTCGTCCGTGTCGGACGCCGAAAGCGGCGTTGGCGCTGCCGTAGGCGTAACCGTCGGTGCGGCACTTTGACGCACCTCCTCCGTTTCGTCGGTAGATGTAAGACTTTTGCTGTAAAGTATCGCCGATACGCAAAATATGAGCGAAGCAGCCAAAAAACAAGCCGATATTTTTAAAAGCAGATTTAATTTCTTATCAAGCATAGTTTTACACCCCCGTGTATATATTACCATGCGACCGGTAAATTATCAAGCAAAATGCAAAAAATCACCAAAAAATATTGACTAAATCGCGTAAATATTGTATAATTAAACCATGAAAATGCGGATATTATCCGCGGTACGGACTAAAAAAGATTGGAGGAGATTTTATGGATTTCATCAAAGAAAACGCGGAATATGATTTGATAAGTTTCGGCGAAGTAATGCTTCGTCTTTCGCCGCCGAACAAGGACAAGATTTCTCAGAGTGAAACGTTTGAGAAAAACTGCGGCGGTTCGGAGTTTAACGTCGCGTCCGGTGCGGCTAATCTCGGCATACGCGCGGCGATAGTTACGAAGCTCCCGAAAAACAAAATGGGACACTTTATAGCAAGACGTATCCGTTACGGCAACGTTTCCGACCGCTATGTCGTGTGGGACACGAGCGACAAGAAGCGTTTGGGTATTTACTACTATGAGAGTGGAGTTTATCCGAGAAAGTCGGCTGTCGTGTACGACAGAGCAAACGCGTCGGTATGTTCTTTGAAGCTGTCGGAAATTCCCGACGATATATACGAGAAGCCGAGAGTTTTCCATATAAGCTCGATTTCGCTCGCGCTCGATCCCAATTTGCGTGAAACGGCTCTGAGTATGATCAAGCTCATGAAGCGTCACGGCGTTGCAATAAGCTTTGACGTAAACTACCGCGCGACGCTTTGGAGCGAGGAGGAAGCGAGATCCGTAATCGAGAAAATATTCCCTCTCGTCGATATTCTGTTCGTTTCCGAGGAAACGTCGAGAAGGATGCTGCAAAGAACGGGCACACTCGACGAGATCATGAAGGGCTACTCCGATACATACGGCTGTAAGATAGTCGCGACGACAAAGCGTGAGGTCGTAAGCCCGACAAAGCACAACTTCGGTTCGCGTATTTATTATGACGGCAACTTCTACGAGGAGCCGCCCTATGAGAATATCGAAGTAATTGACCGTGTGGGCAGCGGCGACGCGTATGTTGCGGGCGTGCTTTACGGAATACTCGCGGGTATGGATATAGAGGGTGCTATGTCTTACGGAAACGCGCTGAGCGCGATAAAAAACACGGTTTCCGGCGATATGTCCATAAGCTCCATTGACGAGGTCGAGGCTATTATAAAGTCGCACAAGGCGACAGGTCATCAGGACGAGATGGTGCGGTAAGTATTTTTAGGCATAGATATGGGGACACTAAGATTTTAGTGTCCCCTATTTTTATTTTATCCGTTTTGCTTCAAGGTAGAACCGCTTGTCCGCTGCTTCGCCCATAGAGAATGTCTTGCGCGGAAGCGAGCCGTCCTTTATAACCGTTTCAAACAGCTCGTTCTTACCCATCGCATGAACCATAAAGCCTATAGTGTTTTCCTCGGCGGCGAGTTTTTTCACAACGTCGTTTCCGTGAATGTAGTCTATCCTGCCGCCGTTTTCGGCAAGGTATTTATCGAGGAAATTTTGGAGCGTACCCACCGGAAGATTTGACGAGGGATTTTCCACGTATATGCTGCCCTCGTTACCGGCGTACGCGTAATCTATCCGCTGTCCCTTGTTCCCCGTTTTGTAATATGACTTAAACGCCGCAAGCAGCTTTTCGGGGTCGGTATCGAATATCACGCGCTGTATCGGTTCGAATTCAAGCGCGTCGTCGTGGATATTCATTACCTCCACGAGCGCGTACCGCGCGGGGTGGGTTGCACGCTCCTTTTCGGTGAGGTCTTTCTTTATCTCATCCCAGCACGACTTTGCCGTCGCGAGCGAATGGTTGCCGTCGCCCGCCGCGAACATCAAAACGCCCTTATCCTCTACGCCGTACTTCTTTCTGAACTCGTCCTCGTCGCCCAACTTCTCGATTTTCGCGAGTATGCCGCGCTTTACCTCGTCGTCAACGAGGTAGCCAGTAAGGTGACCCGAATTTTTCATCAAGTCGAAATCGTAAAGCTTGTCGAACCGCGTCTTTTTATCCGCAAGTGGCTCTATTATATTTTTTTCGCGGTCGTCTATCAGCATTATTATGTGCGGCAGCTCCAGCGGCGCACCAAGACGGACGCGCTTACGCGGCGGTATTCGCTCGACTATCGTGCCCTCGGTGGCGCGGATTTTCGATTGCGAGCCTTTTGTGTAGTCGTACTCCTCGAGGTCGAGCGCGCCTATAATGCCGCGCCGCGTTCTGCCGTCAGACTGCGTGCGCTCGACGTAAACGAGCGAATCAAGTATTTCGAGGAACAGTCCGTCGTCAATATAACGCCGCATTGTTTCGTTTATGCTTTTTATGCGTTCCTCGCCGTTTTCCTCGCCGAGGTACACCTCGGGATATATGATGTTGAGCGTTGACGGGCTGCCGCCCACGATGCGCCGCACGTCCTCCCAGTACGACGGTTCTGACGTGTACTGGTCGCACGCCACAACGCTCCATTTCGTGAAATCTACATTTTGCGGAATAAGTATATCCGCCGATTTGAATATTGACATTTTTGTCCTCCTTTTTTTGTGGGTTGTAACGATATAAATGCGGGCGACCGTTAGCCTCCCTTGTCAAAGGGAGGGGACCGCCGGAGGCGGTGGAGGGATTCACTGTGTAAATTGAAAAGGAATCCCCCAGTCACGCTCCGCGTGACAGCCCCCTTTGACAAGGGGGCCTCATGTAGGGGCGGATATCATCCGCCCGTTTCCAATGTATCGCGAATGCGGGCGGATAATATCCGCCCCTACAACTCCCTCATTTCACAATATCCTCAAACACACACCCCGTCGCCTTCTGCAAATCGTCGGGCGAGAGCAGCACGGTGCAGCCGCACTTGCCGCCGCTGACGGCGATGGTATCAAGCCCCCTCGCGGACACGTGCACATATGTCGGGTACTTCTTCTTCATACCGATCGGCGACACGCCGCCGCGAATGTATCCCGTAAGCTGTAAAAGTTCCTTTACGTGTATCATCTCCGCCTTTTTGTTGCCCGATACCTTCGCAAGCTTTTTTAAATCGACCTCGTCCGCGACGGGTATGCAGCACACCGCAATCCCCGTCTTGTCGCCGCGCACAACGAGCGTCTTGAACGACTTTTCAGGCGGTATGCCTGTTATTTCGGCTATCTTTTCACCGAAATGCTCCCCCACCTCGTCCGCCTCGTATTCGACTGTTTCATACTTTATCTTCGCGGCGTTCAAGAGCCGCATCGCGTTCGTCACGTTTTTCTTATCCTTTGCCATTTCCTCACCTATTTTAACTCCACGATCGTCACGCCGTCCTCGCCCTCGCCGTATTTGCCGAGCCTATACGAGGTGACGTAACGGTGCTTCCTCAAATTCTCCTGTATACCCTTACGGAGCACGCCCGTGCCCTTGCCGTGGATTATGCTCACCGGCGAAATTCCGGCGAGGTAGCAGTCGTCGAGAAATT
>CANPXG010000080.1 GCA_947585795.1 uncultured Clostridia bacterium | reverse complement strand
ATAAGTAAAACCGCCGCGTCTGCGGCGGCTTTGGCAGGGGTACAAGGACTCGAACCTTGGGCACGCGGTTTTGGAGACCGCTGCTCTACCAACTGAGCTACACCCCTATGAACAACTACCGCCTATTCTACCACAAAAAAATTCAAAAGTCAAGAGCTTCCGCGTAATAATTTACGGCTTTAATGTAATTTTAATGTTCATGTGGTATAAAGGACGAAAACATTAAGGGGGACGACCAAATGATTAAAAGGATGATCGCGTTTTTATACGCGGCGACACTGATTTTCGGCACTGCCGCGCTGGCGGACAACACTGACATCGACATTACGGAAACGGCAGCAGGTCTTTCGGTATCGTTTACCGCGCCGGAGGACGGCGGGATATACGTGATAGGCGCGGAGTACAGCGGGCAAACGCTTAAAAAAGCTGCCGCTTACCATATAGACAGCGCCGTTTCGGGCAAGACTTACACGGCGGAGCTTAACGGCTTTTACGGCGGTTCGGTTTACATATGGAACGACGACCAAAAACCGCTTTTCGCTAAAACCGACTACGCCGGTACGCCGCCCGCAAATGACGGAATAATACATTTGCGCGGAACCGAAGTTTACGCGGACGGCATCGGCGGCGTTACGGTCAACGGCACTACCGTTACTATAACATCAGTCGGCAGCTACACCATAGAGGGAACTCTCAGCGACGGTCAAATCGTCGTATCTGACGCGCTCGGCAAAAATGACGCGGTGAATATTACTTTGGACAGCGTAGACGTGACCTGCTCAAACAGCGCGCCGTTTAACGCGGGCGGCGGCAAAATAGAAATAACGCTTGCCGACGGCACGACAAACACGTTTACCGACACGTCGGCATACACAAATTATACCACATCAAAGGATCCGAAGGGCTGTTTCTACTCAAAGCGCGACCTCGACATAGGCGGCGCGGGCACGCTCAAAGTCAACGGAAACGTCAAAAACGGCTTGGTATGCGGCGCGGATTTGAAAATTAAAAAGGATGCCAATCTTGATGTGACGGCTGTGAATAACGCGGTCAAAGGTGACAACGGCGTGGAATTTACCGATAAAACCGGCACTGTTAAAATAACCTCCACAGGCGGCGACGGCATTAAGTCCGACGCGATCGACACTGATATTGTCGATACCGGCGCGATCGAAGCGGATAAGGGCTACGTCACGATCGCGGGCGGCACGTTCGACATTGACGCGGCGGGCGACGGAATACAGGCGGATAATTACTGCACAATAACGGGCGGTAATATTACGATAAACTCCGGCACGGAGGGCATTAAGGCGAACGAGGTAAAGCTGCCTGTAATAGAAAATGACTTGGTTGTTGCAGACCGGTTTATCAACGGCAAAATCACAATAAGCGGCGGAACGCTTGACATCACCTCCGGCGAGGACGGCATTAAGGCAACGGAAAGCGTGACCGTTTCCGACACGGCTGACATAACGGTAACGGCGACAGGCACGGACGCGACCGACGGAAGCGGTTACGACGGCATACAGGCGGGAGAAACGACGGACGCGGTCAGCGGCAATACGACAACGGAAACGGTGGTAGTCGCGGGCGTTGTGACAATATCGGGCGGCACTGTTAATATTACCGCGTCCGACGACGCAATCACGACAAGCGGCAGCTTCGTTATGACGAACGGAACGCTTGGCGGCTCAGCAGACGGCGATTTCATCAAGGCGTATGAGCTTGCGGATATTGACGCGGGAACGATCGACGCAAAGGCGAAGTGCGACGGCATACAATCAGGCAAGGCGCTTGTCGAAACAACAAGCGGCACGACCGTTACGAAGTCGGAGTACACCACAGGTGACATTGACATTTCCGGCGGCAGCATTACCCTTGTGACAAACAACGGTCACACTACGACCGTACCCGACGATGCCGACAGCTGCAAAGGAATTAAGGCGAACACGGAGCTTAATATAAGCGGCGGCGAATTTAAGATTGACAGCGCGGACGACAGTATTCATTCAAATTGGAACGTCACGATTACGGGCGGCACATTCACTCTCGCGACCGGTGACGACGGCGTTCACGCGGACTACACGCTGACGCTCGGTACGGAAAACGGTTTGGATGATGATTTTAATATTGATATTACGACCTCATACGAGGGTATCGAAGGCTCGGTTATAAATATGCTCAGCGGCACGACATACCTCGTCGCGAGCGACGACGGCATAAACGCGGCGGGCGATTACCAAGAGGGCGCGACACTTTCATCAATCGGTGACATCGAATTGACGGTAGGTCCCGGCGGTAATACCGGTGGTCCGGGCGGCAATCAAGGCGGCGGGGGCGGCAATACCGGCGGCGGCACGGGCGGCTGGGGACCCGGTTGGGGCGGCGACGACTCATCGCCCTACGGCATGCTGTACATCAAGGGCGGACGGTGCTATGTTGAAGCGAACGGCGACGGTGTCGACTCGAACGGCAGTATTGAAATGAACGGCGGCATCGTGATTGAAAACGGTCCGACAAGCGGCGGCAACGGCGTGTTTGATATAGGCGATTCGAGCAGTTGTCACTTTACAATAACGGGCGGAACGCTTATCGGCGCGGGCACGAGCGATATGGCTGTGACCCCGACCGTTAACGGACAGGGCTATGCTCTTAAAAGCGGAAGCTCCGCCGGTGCGGGAACTCCTGTACAGATCACAACATCGGACGGCACCTTTACGTTCGTTCCCAAAACGTCATGGAGCTGGATGTTCGTGACAATGCCCGAAATGACAGCGGGAGGCTCGTACACGATAACATCAAATTCGGGAAGCGCGTCGGGAGAACAGCTTTTCGGCAAAACCGTAGGCAATACCTTCTACGGACTTATAAAAAATTGATCCCTTTCTGTAACAAAAACGCGGCACGGTCTTGCTACCTGCCGCGTTTTTATTTTTTTACTTTATACACTCAAAACAACGGAAATTGCAAGGACGAGGTATTGTGATAAACGACATTATGTGATACAATGAAACAAGCCGAAAGGCTCGGGTAACTGACAGCGGGCGGTAGGCGGTTGTTTCGGAAAGGAAATATTATGAGTGAAATAACGATAAATCTTATCTTAATTTTGCTTATTGTATGGATAATAAAGAAATAACCGCCCTATATCGGTAAGGCGGTTATTTGGGTAGAATGTATTTCTACGCATTTAATTATACTACTAATATAGAAACAACCGTTTTGCCGTCCCTATCTTTACCCTGATTATATCATTAAAAAAATAATATGTCAAGCACATCTTTGCGGGTGTGCTTTTAACTTACCCCATACCCCAAAACGACAAAAATCAAGACGACACTTTCGGCGGACGACGTTTCCAAAAATGAGATAAAATTACTAAATGTTTTTCGTTCTCTTTCGGCGGATAAACAGGAGAGAGTTTTGGAAATTATCTTCGACTTAGGCACCTGACGGTGACCGCGCGGCGAAAGCAACAAAACTTGCGCAAAAGTGGGTAAAAAACCGCCCAAATGCGGTAAAAAACATTCAAAAAGCGGTGAAAAACGATGCAAAAAAGGGGTAAAAACATTATAAAAAGGGTGAAAAAAGCGCGCAAAAATGGTAAAAAAGGACATAAAAAACCTGCAAAAACATCCAAAAAGCGGTGAAAAACGGTACAAAAGTCGGTAAGAAACAGTACAAAAAGGGGGTAAAAATATATAATTATTAATAAAACAAAAAAATACTTGCAAATGAATACGGAGTGTGGTATAATACACATCGAAGCGGTTTTTGACCGTACATACGGGGGTGTAGCTCAGCTGGGAGAGCGCTTGCTTCGCATGTAAGAGGCCAGGGGTTCGAATCCCCTCATCTCCACCAAAACGAAAACAAACCGCATAGCTATGCGGTTTGTTTTTCTGTATACACGTTTTTTACACGTAATTTATATCTTTTTTTGGTTTTGCCTATCATATTTAGTACGGTGAGCGCACGTTCTTCCTCTTTTGGATATAAATGCGAATAGGTATTCCATGTCATTTTAATATCGCTGTGTCCGAGGCGGCGTGCGATTTCTTGTATGTTAATGCCATAGTGTGCCAGATATGACGCGTGGCTATGCCTGAAATCGTGTATACGGATTTTCTTTAGTCCTGCCGCCGATGCGTATTTTTGGTTACGTTTCTCGACTGTGCTGTCGCGTAAGCATTTAACACCGCCGCATATCCGCCAGTCGTCCGAAAATCCGTCAAGCATTTTCAGCCGATTATAATGCTCGATCAAAACGTCTTTCAGCGGCAAAGGTATTTGTATGTCACGAACGGAGCTTTTATTTTTCGGCGGCGTTTCGCGATCGCCGCCCTTTAATTTTTGTGCTATGCTGCGCGTTACATGGATCGTGTTATCCGATATATCCGTCCACTTCAGCGCGTTTATTTCGCCCTTACGCATACCTGTGTAAAACGCAATATTGAAAAATACATAAAAATTCCACTCGTACAGACTACCGGATGCCTGTTCCGACTGCTCGGCTTGCTCACGCGCGGCGGCAATAAATTTCAAAAATTCGTCTGCCGTATAAAAATCCATATCATGCTTGACAGCGTTAGCATCCTTAAAATTACCCAACTTTGACAGCGGATTTTTGTCGATGTACTCCATTTTGACGGCGTAGTTTAACACTGAACGAAACGCCGAAAACAGTTTTTGTTTATACGATAACGACAGTGGTTCTTGTTTTGTGGTTCGTAGATCCTCTATGTATGTTTTCCATCGCTGTAGCTGCGGCACGGTCAGCTTTGAAAGCCGCGTCGCGTTGAAAAAAGGAATAACATACTTATTCAGATGTTTTGCCTGCTTGTCCAATGTGCTTTCGCGGATCTCGTTCCTTTTAACACGAATATACTCGTCGCACAGGTCGGCGACTGTAATTTTGTTTCCCGTTTCCTCTTTCAAGTCGCGCATGAGGCGGATCTCAAGCTCCTTTGCGGCGTCCTTGCCGTAGGCGACGCGGTCAAGCTGCTTTTGTGCGCCGAGGTTATCCGTGTAGTTTATCCTGACGCGGTACTTCTGCAAGCCGTCCTTCTTGCCGTCCATTTTATAAATTGGCATAAAAATAACACCGTCCTTTCCTTGACAAATAGGTGGTGCTATGATATATTGATAACAGGTAGTTCATTGCATTGTATCATAACACCTATGTAATTCCTCGACCGTGGCAGCGGTCGGGGGATTTTTTTATTTTACTGTAAACCCAGCTCTTTCATGGCATCTTCGTTTGAAACAAATATTTTGCAGTCGGGATTGACCTCTGTTTCTCGAAGCATGGCGATGTCAACATCGTCCGGCTCAACTTCGCCTATATCATCCCATGACGGGAAATTATCAATAATTCGCTCTTTTGTGCCTTTGTCTTGTCGGTTTAAAAACTTTATCGCTTGTCGTGAGTAATTTACCGTCAACATTTATCATTCCCTTCATGTAAAATATATAATAAATCTATTTATAACACCACTCAACGACTGTTGGTAGCGGTCGGGGGATTTTTTATGCCGCATTTTCATGCTTTTCGTAATCAATTACAGAAATCTCGTTAGAGATGGTTTTTGCCGTATCTGTTATTTTTTCAAGCTGACGAACTGTCTCGCCGTCGTAATAAACTTCGCCGCAAAACTCACACTCACTGCACGGTACGTGCCTGATAACTACAAGACAGCTATCTAAATCCGTTACGTCCGTGGTGGTTGTTTCAAATGTTTCGTGTCCGCATTTAAAGCACTTCATTATTCGTTACCTCTCTTTCTTACGGTATAATTATCAGTCCATTTTTCATCATTGGGGCGATATGCCGTTATAATGTATATGAATTGTTTATCGCTGCTTAACACAACATGAATGTATATCTGTTTATCATCATTCCCAATGATAAGGCAACTGGGAAACGGTTTATCGTCGGCGTATGTTTCTATTATTTCACCCGTCATAATAGTTTTTTCAATATCATCAATCGTTATACCGCGCTCGGCACAGCGTCTGCGCGAATGACGTGTAAAAATTATATGCTTATCGTCGCAGATACTTTGTAATTCCGATAGGCTGTATGGCAATTCCACCGGCGGCACATCTCCTTTTGTTTAAAATTTTTCTCGTTTCAATCCCTTCGGTTGTTCCCGCAACCGGGGGATTTTTTTATTGTTCGTGATAAGATGTTTTTACTTTGCCTGTTTCGCAATTAACCTCTACTTTATTATTTCCGTCCACGAGAGGAGTAACTAAGTAATAATAATACGAAGTTGCTTTAGAGCTTGCAATGCTTGGGCTTGTTGTTTCGTCGCCGCCGTAAGTGTCCATATTAACTGATTTGCCCGGTTCTATGACTATATCTTTAAATCGCCCATCAGTATCAAGGGCATTTCCGTCCGCATCATAATAAGCGAAGTCGACCGAAATATATGACAGTGGTGCGCTTCCGTTGTTTGTCACCTTATATGTGTGCTTTGCCTTGCCGGTCGACGTGCTTGGGTCTGTTGAGATTAACTCAAACGAAAGCACGTCGAGAACTTTATTATCTGCCGTATCCGTAGATTGCACAGCGGCATTTGCCGGATTTGCAACGGATGTCAGAGCTGTTGTACCGTTCCCTTCAAGGGTGGATAATCGTTGCTCGATGTTATCCAGCCTTGCCGTAATATCAGATTGAGTACCACAGCCCGCAAGCATAACTCCGCTTAAAATAACTGCTGTAATAAGAGCTTTTTTCATGATATTTCATCCTTTCTTATGTGTAATAAATAATGAATTTATTTATAATCCCGTCTATGGGGAATATAAAACTTATTTTGAATTTGTAGGTATTGGTCTTTCTTGCGTTAATTCGCTGAGTATGTCGTCAGATATGGACGGCTGCGCATCCTTATATTTCTTGTTTTCTGATAAATCCTCGATGTATTCAAGCGCCTTTATTTTCCCTGTTTCGTTTAATTTAGTAAATTGTATTGCAAGTTTTTGTTCGGGAGTGACTTTACGCTCCTCACCCCAAACAAGATAATCAAGACTTACGCCGAAAAAAACCGCTATTTTACGCAAAGTACCCAATTTTACATTGTCATAACCCTTTTTCCAAAAATTATCGATCGTTTTATATGGTATACCAGACTGCAGAGAAAATGAATGTTTATTGAGTCCTCTTTCATTCATTAACTTTTCCAACGTCAACAGAAACATTTTAATTTCACCTCTTAACAACATAATAGCACACAAAATTTTCGTTGTCAAGAAAAAAGTTGCCACAAAAGGCAAAAAAGTCTTGACAAGTTGCCATATAGGGCATATAATATAACCAAGATAGCCACGCAGGGCAACAGGAGGTGAAAAATAATGTACCCTAATTTAAAAAGAGCTCTTTCAACAAAGGGAATTACCAACAAGGATTTAGCCGAGTTTCTTAAAGTGGATGTAAAAACAGTACAAAACAGACTTTCAGGACAATGCGACTGGGGATTTAGAGAGGTTTCTCAAATCACAAAGTTTTTATTCCCGGAATACAAGCTTGAATGGCTGTTTGCAACGGACACGGCATAAGGGAAGGGGCGCGTGGTACAATTTCAATATGTCTTACGGCATCGACCCTCCCGTTGCGCTGCCACTGCTTGCATTCGCGCGTTATGCGCGCCCACGACAGCGCAGGGAGTTTCGCTTGATTGTTTACTCTCCGCCTTGCAGGGTTCCCCACGGACGAGCCGTGTTGAACGCCATGTAAGCAGTGCCATTTCTATGGGGCGTTTACCGCTTACGCAGCCAAGACTGCAATAACAATGCCTTTAGCCGGCAACCTTTCGGGAGAGAGCAGGCAAATTCAAAAGTTTGGTCAATAAAATCGACCTCCTTTATGTAAAATTTGCCGTAAGGCATACTGAAATTGTATCACGC
>CANPXG010000079.1 GCA_947585795.1 uncultured Clostridia bacterium | reverse complement strand
CTGAAATACGCTGTCGGATACAATAATGATGATTTTGTCATTTGCCAGCACAATGGCAACCCCTATAAACCGTTTTCATTCACGAAAAAATTTCGAACTCTATTGAAGCAGAACAATCTGAGACATATTCGTTTTCATGATTTACGACATACAAATGCGTCTATCATGCTTAGCCAGGGAATAAGTCCTAAAGTGGCACAGCAGAGATTAGGTCATAGTGATTTCTCAACTACCATGAATATATATTCACATGTAATGAAATCAATGGAAATTGAAGCTGCACAAAAGTTAGATGATGTGCTGTTCCATAATAACGCAAGCTGAGAAAGGAGGCGTATTAAATGACAATTAACAGACGGCTATTAAACCAAAATATTTTGAAAATAATTAAGTCGCTGAACGGAAAAATATTTGACGGTATTATCTTTAACGGCAACCATATGACAGCATTGAACGGCGAATCATATGAACGCATACGGCTTCCCGAATATATCCCGGATTCGTTCGTACTGCCAAATAAAGTCTTGCCTATAATAGCATGTCTCAAAGGTGATAATGTAACTATTATCAGAAAAGAACGATACATGGAAATATCGTCGGGCGATAAAGCATACGTTATCGACTGCGCAAAAAAATAAAAAACAAATGAAATGCCGCCTCGCCGTAACATAGCTAAAATACAGATAAAAGCTATATTTCTCACCCTTTTCGGTGAGGTGGCATTTTACGTTAAAAAAGGAGGAATATCAGTGAATAGATATTTACGGGATAATGAGGTATATGTTCTCACACTAGAGACAAAGCCTCTATTAGAGTGTTTCGATAGGTTTGAAAAGGTGGTGGGTAAAAATGCAAAATATGACGTATATTATGAAGGGCTTTGCATGACAGTCGATTATAAAAAGGCAACTGCAGTAATAATAATCCCAATGTATATACCAAGACGCGTATGCTTGCCGTATTCCGCAATTCAGCGTATAAAAAGGATAAAAAGCGGCACTATTCGTATTACATTCGGGAAGGAAAAAGTTATCATCACCCCATTGCCTTAAGATAGTTGGTTAGTATATATGACCACTAAACTTTAGATGACATTCTGGCGTACCGTCGTCAGGATGTCGTCTTTTGCATATTCTGTATTTTTTTCATAGTGTAGTTTGTATTATTTTTATTATATTTTATGATACTGGTATGTTAATTTTTACCATTTCTCCAAAACCGCGTGCCCAAGGTTCGAGTCCTTGTACCCCTGCCAAAGCCGCCGCAGACGCGGCGGTTTTACTTATGGGGGTGTAGCTCAGCTGGGAGAGCGCTTGCTTCGCATGTAAGAGGCCAGGGGTTCGAATCCCCTCATCTCCACCAAAACGAAAACAAACCGCGTATTTATGCGGTTTGTTTTTCTGTATACACGTTTTTTACACGTAATTTATATAATTTTTTGGTTTTGCCTATCATATTCAGTACCGATACTGCCCTGTCCTCTTCCTTCGGGTAGAGGTGGGAGTAGGTATTCCACGTCATTTTAATATCGCTGTGACCGAGGCGGCGAGCGATTTCCTGTATGTTGATACCGCTATTAGCAAGAAGGGAAGCATGGCTATGTCTGAAATCGTGTATGCGGATTTTCTTTATCCCTGCCGCAGATGCGTATTTTTGGTTACGTTTTTCGACCGTGCTGTCACGTAGGCATTTGACGCCGCCGCATATCCGCCAGTCGTCCGAAAAGCCGTCAAGTATTTTCAGTCGGTTATAATGCTCGGTCAAAACGTCTTTCAGCGGCAGCGGTATTTGTATATCACGAACGGAGCTTTTATTTTTCGGCGGCGTTTCGCGGTCGCCGCCCTTTAATTTTTGCGCGATACTACGCGTTACGTGGATTGTGTTATCCGATATATCCGTCCATTTCAGCGCGTTTATTTCACCCTTACGCATGCCGGCATAGAACGCAATACAGAAAAAAACATAAAAATTCCACTCGTAAAGGCTGCCGGTTACTTGTTCCGACCGTTCGGCTTGCTCGCGCGCGGCGGCAATAAAGCGCAAAAATTCATCTGCCGTGTAAAAATCCATATCGTTTTTTATTATATTCGCGTCTTTGAAATTGCCGAGCTTTGTCAGAGGATTTTTGTCGATGTACTCCATTTTAACGGCATAGTTCAACACGGCGCGAAAAACAGAATATATTTTATGCTTATACTCCAATGAAAGAGGCTTTTTCTTTGGCGTCATGTATTCGTCTATGTGTGTTTTCCAACGCTGAAACTGTGGCACCGTCAGTTTGTCAAGCCGCGCCGAGCCAAAGAATGGAACAATATAGCTTTTAATGATTTTATTGTTTCGGTCAAGAGTGCTTTCGCGGATCTCATTCCTTTTAATGCGGATGTACTCGTCGCATAGGTCGGCAACTGTAATTTTGATTACCGTTTCCTCTTTAAGGTCGCGCATGAGGCGGCTTTCAAGCTCCTTTGCGGCGTCTTTGCCGTAGGCTACGCGGTCAAGCTGCTTTTGCGCACCGAAGTTATCCGTGTAGTTTATCCGGACGCGGTACTTCTGCAGACCGTCTTTTTTGCCGTCCATTTTATAAATTGGCATAAAAATAACACCGTCCTTTCCTTGACAAATAGGTGGTGCTATGATATATTGATAACAGGTAGTTCATTGCATTGTATCATAACACCTATGTAATTCCTCGACCGTGGCAGCGGTCGGGGGATTTTTTATGCTGCTTCCGAGTAGTTTACTTCTGCGATGCCGGAAACAAGGCTGCGTACTTGATTTACAATTTCCTGAATACGGACCGAAACACTGTAAGAATATGATTTTTCGCCGCACTGAGCACATACTTGTGTAGGCACATTTCGTACAACAATAATACATTCGCCCAAATCCGCGATAAAATTCGTATATTCGTCGTGAAGCTCGCCTTTGCATGATAAGCATTTCATTTATAAAACCTTCTTTCTTGTTTTAAAATCACTTTCCCATTCCATATTATTCGGGAAGTATTCGGTTATTATCCACAATTCTCCTTCACCTACGGAACAAAGCACGTGTAGAGGTTTGTTTTTAGCGGTTATTCCTATAAGCAGATAGCTTTTATACGGATAGTCATCGGGATATTCCTCAATTATTTCGCCACTCATAATCGCCGGAACAATATCGGTTTTAAGATCTATACCGCGTTCTACGGCTCGTTTTAGCGCATGATGTGTAGGGCGTATCTTTTGCGCGGCGCATAGTTCTTTTATTCGATTAAGCTCCGTCAATATTTATCATTCCCTTCATGTAAAATATATAATAAATTTATTTATAACCCCACTCAACGACTGTTGGCAGCGGTCGGGGGATTTTTTATTTTACTGTAAACCCAGCTCTTTCATAGCTTCTTCGTTTGAAACAAATATTTTGCAGTCGGGATTGACCTCTGTTTCTCGAAGCATGGCGATGTCAACATCGTCCGGCTCAACTTCGTCTATATCATCCCATGACGGGAAATTATCAATAATAATTTTCCAAAGAGCGTTTGCGTCTTTTTCGCTCATAACAGTTACAGCTCCCAAAATTCTTTCTTTTATATTTGACATAATAATCACTCCTATCTTTGCTTATAAATTTCGCCTCGAGAGCCTATTTTCTCAATATATAATATATTTCCCTGCCTGTCGAATATTACTCTGAAATCACCGACACGCAACCGATATTTGGAAGCGCTGCCTTGAAATTTTTTAACATCACCGTTCGGCAGGTTATTGATCGCATTCACTATTCGTTCTTTTGTGCTTTTGTCCTGTCGGTTTAAAAATTTTATCGCTTGTCGTGAGTAATTTACCGTCAATATTTATCATTCCCTTCATGTAAAATATATAATAAATTTATTTATAACCCCACTCAACGACTGTTGGCAGCGGTCGGGGAATTTTTTATGCCGCATTTTCATGCTTTTCGTAATCAATTACAGAAATCTCGTTAGAGATGGTTTTTGCCGTATCTGTTATTTTTTCAAGCTGACGAACTGTCTCGCCGTCGTAATAAACTTCGCCGCAAAACTCACACTCACTGCACGGTACGTGCCTGATAACTACAAGACAGCTATCTAAATCCGTTACGTCCGTGGTGGTTGTTTCAAATGTTTCGTGTCCGCATTTAAAGCACTTCATTATTCGTTACCTCTCTTTCTTACGGTATAATTATCAGTCCATTTTTCATCATTGGGGCGATATGCCGTTATAATGTATATGAATTGTTTATCGCTGCTTAACACAACATGAATGTATATCTGTTTATCATCATTCCCAATGATAAGGCAACTGGGAAACGGTTTATCGTCGGCGTATGTTTCTATTATTTCACCCGTCATAATAGTTTTTTCAATATCATCAATCGTTATACCGCGCTCGGCACAGCGTCTGCGCGAATGACGTGTAAAAATTATATGCTTATCGTCGCAAATGTTCTTTAACTCCGATATGCTGTAAGGCAATTCCATCGGCGGCACATCTCCTTTCTTATGTGTAGTAAATAATAAATTTATTTATAATTCCGTCTATGGGGAATATAAAACTTATTTTGAATTTGTAGGTATTGGTCTTTCTTGCCATAATTCGCTGAGTATGTCGTCAGATATATTGCCGGCTATAACAGATTTGTATTTATCAGCTTTAAGCATTTGTTTCATTTCGCCGCGTATTTCTGCCTTATCTTCCATGTCAAGCTGTTTATACATATCTAATATTTGTTGATCGGGATCTATTTCAGTTGCAGACGTAGCTAACGCTCTATTTGGAATATCAGATTTTCCGAATAAATAATCTACGTCTACGTTAAAAAAATCCGCGATGTTTTCAATCATTTCAATACCGGGCTCACGTTCGCCACGTTCATACATATTGACACTGCTTTTTGATGTGCCTAAAAAGTCAGCCAATTTTTGCTGTGAAAGTCCCTTTGACCGTCTTAGTTCCCTTAGTCGCGCAGATAAAATGGGCATATAAATCACCTCAAACATATTATACACAAAATGTGCACGAATTACAATAAACAATGTGCACAAATTGTGAACATGAAAATTGTATAAAATTTTCCGGAATTAGTATTGACAAAAAAGCACATATAGTGTACAATCAAGAAAAGAACACAAAATGTGCTCAAGAGGGAGGTGTTAATATGTCGTATGGTGATATGTTAAAAAATTTGCGTGGTGATCGCTCGCAGGCAAGCATAGCTGCAGAAATAGGTATAACAAAATCATCCTGGGCTATGTATGAACGCGGCGAACGCGTGCCAAGAGACGAAGTAAAAATCAGAATTGCTGAATTTTTCGGCAAGACCGTCCAAGAAATTTTTTTTGGACATAACGAGCACATATAGTGCTTAAGCCGCGAGGCGGAAAGGCAACGGACGCGACGTAGAAAGGGGTGAGGGAAGTGCCGGAATTGGATATAAAAGAAATTCTCTGCCAACAGCTGCAACTATTGGCAGAGAAATCTCAGTGCTGTAATGCTGATGATGATTTATGTAATCTTACAAATACAATGATAAACCTTTGTAGCTTTATTCTTTCTCAGAAGGATTAGATTTACGCAGATTTTTTATTAAATCTATTGCAATTATGCTAAAGGCACATTGACCGTAAATATTTATGGCGCAGTCATCGCGGCAATGTGAAGGAGCTACTACATTAGGACTTTTATTAAAATTCATAAAGGGACATGTAGCCATTATAATCACCACCTTTCTACGGTGATTATAGCATGGACAAAATGAAAAATCAAGCCGCGAGGCGGAAAGGCAACAGACGCGGCATGAGGGAGGTGAGAAAAATGGAGAATAGTAAATTGGAAACAATATCCGAACTTTTAAGCGGAATGACATTAAAGGAATGGGCAGAAATCAAAAAAGCGGTAGAAAAAATGTACAGTAAGGCATCCGAAAATATTAAATTGGCAGATGCCGAAACTGTACGAGAAACGCTAAGACATCAGATGAATATGCCATATGTGCAAAATGGAAATATAAAGTTCGGAGTTTGTCCTAAATGCGGAGGCAGATATACTGTAGGAACGGGCTATTATACAGAACCTAATTTCCACAATGAACCGGTATATCAGTGCCTTGATTGCGGATATTCCGAAACTTGATACGTTCTTCAAGTTCCGGAATGAAATCAAGGAGGCAGCGGGATTTAATTGCGTTTCCAAGACCGTTTGGAACTGTTAGGGCTGTGCCGTTAAGTTTAGCGATTGGAAACATTTGAACCATATAGACTATTCCGAGCAACGGATAATGTTGTCGATTTTCAAGTAGGGTATCATCAGGAATAGGCTGTGCGGAGCATATCGGTGAACCGCTTGACCCCTTAAACATACCGGCATCTATCATAAATTCCGGTTGGTCGTTAAAGTCATATTTATATGGGGTTGCCGTAATCCCGCGACGCATCATCGGAAGATTATTGGCGGCATCATATACACCGCTCGGATAACCGACCATTAAAACATCATCTATACATGACATATTATTAACATAATCTTGTGTAGGGATGTTGTCCGTTGTAAAGGGAATAATCAATAAATTGGGTTTATCGGAATTACATAATTCCACTATATGACTTAATAAGCATATTGCCAAATCAGCGCTGCTATGGAAAAGCCATTCACATTCTTGGAAGGAACATTCTATAGCCTCGGTTTCGTCTTTGACGGTTGATTGAAAGTAAAAGGTATAATTTTTACACGCTTCGGCTACGTGTTTATTGGTCACGATAACATCTACGGCTTGCCCGAGAATGTTGTTAAAACGAAATAAAAAACCAGTCCCGTTTTGATCAGGATAATCAGAGTTCTGAATAAAGACGGTTGACTTGTATAACATTTCAGATATATCCATTATAATCACTCTCCTTGATGTGATTATAGCATAGGGTAATAAAATTTGCAAGCGGTTGTTCGCGACGGACACGGCATGAGGAAGGAGTGAGGGAAGTGGATATTACTGAAGGTTTAAGGCTTTTAGCTATGCCGGGGCATAGAAATGATTGCCTATTGAGCAGCTACACGGATTTCAAAATCGCTTTGCGGAATAAGGAAATTTATTCGCTGACACACGGAGCGTGTGGATCGGGGTTTAAATTGGATTATCGTAAACTTACGGCGAGTGACTGGGAAATTACAACAATGTCTGATGCAGAAATAGAAATACTGGAACATCATTCGATGAAATTTCCGCCAAAAGCTGTGTGACGCAGTTATGCCGATACGGCGAGGTATCGGCAACGGGCTGTTATTCGATATAAATGCTTTTTACGGTATCAAGCGGAATGGAAATCTGATCGTAATTGTTTATATAAATACCGTGATAGTGTGTGACATCGAATAATTCAATAATACTTGACGTTGGTGTTTCTGAAGGCTTATATGTTCCGCTGAATTTATCGGATTCGCGTACTACGGCTAAATATGCTTTATCCGGTAAACTTGTGGAAACATCTAAAAATTCGGGAACTGTCATTATAATCACCACCTTTCTACGGTGATTATAGCATAGACAAAAGGAAATTTCAAGCCGCGGGGCGGAAAGGAAATAGATGCGGCATAAAGAGCTAACTTATTTATATTTTGTGGTGTTGCGGGTTTCGCAATGGACGTTGTAAAACCCGCAACGCGCCGATCCAAAGGCAGGTGATAGGGAATGAAAATCAAGCAGATTGCGGACATTGAAACGGCGATACGTATTTATTACCAATACCCCGAAATCGACAACAATCAAATCCGCGACTTATTCGGAAAAATCAGCAGCAGCACAGCGGCGAGGTACAAAAAGGCTGTGCGGGATGAGCAGATTAACCGCAACGTCAAGACAATGTGCATCGACGCTGTGAACACCGCGGTTGCGTATGATGTGTGGGGTATTGATGTTACGGACTTGGAGCGCCGGCTAAAAAAGCTGAAAAGTTTAGGATTTGTCAAAAAAGAACAAGTCGGGGTGTAAGTCCCGAATAAGGACAAACCCGTGGA
>CANPXG010000078.1 GCA_947585795.1 uncultured Clostridia bacterium | reverse complement strand
CTTTTTCTATATTAAAACATTCCTCAAATTCATCGTTGTCTATGGTTTCCTTTACGATAAGCTTTTCGGCTACCTTTGTAAGTACTTCCATATTATCTGTCAGAATTTGCTTTGTTTTGCCGTATCTGTCCACGAGGATTTTCTTTACCTCGCTGTCGATTTCAGCGGCTGTCTTTTCGGAATACGGCTTTGAATGAGCAAAGTCGCGTCCTATAAACACTTCGCCTCCGTCATCGTAAGAAACAGGTCCCAACGTGTCGGACATACCGTATTTTATCACCATCTGCCGCGCCGTTTCGGTGGCGCGGTTAAGGTCGTTTGACGCGCCCGTGCTTATGTCGTCAAGCATTAATTCCTCCGCGGCTCTGCCGCCCAAAAGCTCCATTATGCGCGTAAGCATTTCGTTTTTCGACGTATACTTCTTATCCTCCTCCGGCACAGACAGCGTAAATCCGCCGGCTCTGCCTCGCGGCATGATCGACACCTTATGCACGTGCGTATCGTCCGAAATAAGGCGGGTAATCACCGCGTGTCCCGCCTCGTGGTAGGCGGTAAGCTTCTTTTCCTTGTCGCTTATAATTCTCGAACGGCTTTCAGAGCCTATCATCACCTTTAAGTTCGCGTCCTCTATGTCGCGGCGGGTAATTTGTGTTCTGTTACGAGTCGCCGCAAGTATAGCCGCCTCGTTCATAAGGTTTTCGAGGTTCGCGCCCGAGTAGCCTATCGTCGCCCTTGCGATCTCAAGCAGATCCACATCCGGCGCAAGCGGTTTGTTTTCAGAATGAACCTTAAGTATAGCCTCTCGTCCCTTTAAGTCGGGCATATCCACCACGACCTGTCTGTCGAAGCGTCCCGGGCGCAGCAGTGCCGGATCAAGCACGTCGGGACGGTTTGTAGCCGCGATAATGATTATTCCGTCGTTGTCGCCGAAGCCGTCCATTTCAACGAGCAGCTGATTTAACGTCTGCTCTCTTTCATCGTTGCCTCCGCCGAGTCCCGCGCCGCGCTGTCTGCCCACAGCGTCGATCTCGTCTATGAACACGATACACGGCTTACATTTTTTCGCCTGACTGAACAAATCACGAACTCGCGACGCGCCGACGCCCACGTACAGCTCGACAAAGTTCGAACCACTCATTGTGAAGAACGGCACATCAGCCTCGCCCGCCACCGCCTTTGCAAGAAGCGTCTTACCCGTACCGGGTGAGCCGACAAGCAGCACTCCCTTCGGTATCCGCGCGCCGAGGGCGGTGAATTTTGCGGGATTTTTCAGGAATTCAACGACTTCCTCCAGTTCCCTCTTTGCCTCGTCAGCGCCCGCCATATCCTTAAACGTGATACCGGGTTTATCGTACAGAAGGCGCGCGTTGCTTTTCGTAAAGCCGCCGGTGCCTCCTCGTCTGCCGAGAAGTATTACCATGAACGCGATCACTATAACGGTGGAAAGTATATTGCTTATGGCTATCCACGATATTTTGGACTCGTGCGCCGCCTGACGGAGCGTGCCGTCAGACATCTGCTCGTTTATTTCCTTGCCTATATCCTCCTGCATTATCTCAAGCGACGGTATTTCCACGTCCGCCTTCCGACCGTCCGCAAGCTGCGCCGTAACGTTATTACCGGTTATCGTCATCTCCGTGACGCTGCGCGCCTTTACGGCTTTTACAAATTCGGAGTAATCCATCTCCGGCGTTGCCGTTATCAGGTTCACGGCTATCGAATATATCAGATATATGGCGAGCATAAGCGCCAGCCATACTCCTATTCCCGTAAATCTCTTTTTCAATCCTCTACCTCCAAAGACTTGAATTCTATCCTAACTCCGCTGTCGGTAAACAGGAAATTCCTGTCCACTCTCCCGCCTACCGCCGCTATTCTCCCGTTAATTTCAATCACGGGCACGGAGTTACGTTTTTCCTTAGGTATTTTCTCGTTTATAAAGTATTCCTTGAGTTTTTTACCGCCCGTCATACCGTTCGGGTAAAATTTGTCACCCTCACGCCTGCTCCTTATAACGATTCTGTCATTATCGCCGCACGCGAGATATACCGCGCCGTCGTTTTGCCTTTTTACCGCTTCCGTAACAGTGACGGTCTTTGAAATTTCTTTTATAAAAACCGTTTCACCGCGCTTTACCTCCGCACAAAACGGTTTCACCGCCCGAGCTCCGCGCTCTATCACAAGCGTGCCGTATTCGTTACGCGCCGTCACGTCATTCGGCAATACTATTTTCGCGCCGCTTTGTTTCGCGGCAAGCGAAAGTACATCGCGGACGTACCCCGACGTGACGTTACCGAGCCCACCGTACACGTCGCGGAGCATATACCGCACAACGCGCCTTGCCATTGAAGGCGGCTCGTTAAGAAGCGCTGACGCGCTGATTTTACCGTCACCCGCAAGCAAAAGATACCTTTCCTTCGCCGCACTTTCAAGGTAGTCACTGTCCTCTTTAAAAATAGACGCGTTATCCGCGGCAGTATTTATAAAATTAGAATTAAACTCCTTTTCAATAAGCGGCAAAAGCGTATGACGTATCTTATTCCTCGTATAACCATCATCACCGTTTGTACTGTCCGTCACGTACATAAGAGCGTTATCCGCACAGTAACGCTCGATTTGCGCTCTGTCGGCGCAAAGAAGCGGACGTATTATATTACCGCGCCTTGGCGGTATACCGCAAAGTCCCGCCACAGCACTGCCGCGCATGAAATTCATCAAAATTGTTTCGGCATTGTCGTTTTTGTTGTGCGCCGTTGCGATTTTTGTTATATTATATTGTTCACACAACTTATCAAAAAATTCATACCTGAATTTTCGTCCCGCCGTTTCCTCACTTATTCCCATCTCACGCGAAAGCTGCGGAATATCCGCTTTTTCGGCAAAACATTTTATCCCAAGCGACTTTGCAAAATTTTTTACAAAATTTTCATCACGGTCCGCTTCCGCGCCGCGTATACCGTGATTTAAATGCGCGGCGTAAACGGTAATGCCAAGCTCACCCGAAAGAACGCACAGAGCGTGCGTAAGGCACACGCTGTCCGCACCGCCGGACAGACCGACAAGCACGCTGTCACCCTTTTCAATCAAATCGTATTCCTTTACCGCGCTTTTAATTACATTTAAAATCATTCTTCTTCCCTGTATTCGATATTTGAAAACTTTGTATACTCGCCTCTCCAACCGAGCCTGAACGTACCCGTTTCACCGTTTCTGTTCTTGGCTATAATACATTCCGCGATATTTTTTTCGTCGGTATCTTTTTTATAGTAGTCGTCACGGTATAAAAACATTACAATATCCGCGTCCTGCTCTATCGCGCCCGACTCCCTGAGGTCTGAAAGCATGGGACGTTTATCGCTCCTGCTCTCACTCGCTCTCGAAAGCTGTGAAAGCGCGATCACGGGCACATTAAGCTCCTTCGCGAGTATCTTTAACGAACGCGAAATTTCCGCTATCTCCTGCTGACGGTTATCGGCGCGCCCGCTTGACTGCATAAGCTGAAGGTAATCTATCACCACAAGCTCCAGCTTTCTCGTCTGCTTTAAGCGCCTGCACTTCGCCCTTATCTCCGCTACCGTTATGGATGCGGTATCGTCAATATACATAGGCGCGGTAGCCACTCTGTCAACGACCGAGCCGATTTTTTCCCAATCATCACCGGTTATCTCACCGGTACGGATCTTACTTAAATTTACATACGCCTGCGAGCAGATTATACGGTTTACGATTTGTTCGCGCGGCATCTCAAGGTTAAACAGCGCGACCGTTTTCTTACGGAAAATACTTACGCTCTCCGCTATATTTACCGCGAAAGACGATTTACCCATACCCGGGCGTCCCGCGATAAGAATGAGCTCACCGCCGTGAAGTCCGCCGGTGCGTCTGTCAAGCTCTGTAAAGCCGCTTGATATTCCCGTTATTCCGCTTTCGTTCATCGAGTTTTCGACAAGCTCCTGATAACTGCCCATAAATATATCGCTTATTGGCAGTATTTCACCGTTTTCGCGTGACGCGGAAACATCAAAAATAAGCTGCTCCGCGCGGTCAACGACGCGGTCGACCTTATCCTCCTCACTGTACGCCATATCGGATATGGCGTTCGCGCGCTGTATCAGCGAACGAAGCGTGGACTTGTCTTTAATTATATTCGAGTAATACGTGACATGGCGCGTAGTCGGAACGTTTGTCGCGGCGTTTCTCAAATAAGTAACGCCGCCCACGGCTTCAAGCTTATCCTTCTGACTTAAACGGTTGGAAACGGTGATAAAATCTATCGCAAGATTTTCATTAAACAGTTCCAGTATCGTTTCGTATATTTCTTTGTTCTGATAGAAATAAAAGTCTGACGGCTTCACTATCTCCGCGGATTCCGCCACGCTGTTGGAGTTTGTCAGCGCGCTGCCTATTACGGCAAGCTCCGCGTCCTGACTGTACGGCAGTTCCCTGCCCATCACATCAACCGTATTTGATGATGTTTCCGGCATATTTACCTCCCAAGTTTACAGCTTTTCCACTACTACCTTAAGCTTGCCCGTAACGCCCGAGTGAAGCTTTACGTCCACAGTCGTTTCGCCGAGCGACTTTATACCCTCCGGCATTACGAACTTCTTCTTGTCAAGCTTTATATGGTGCTGGCTCGTCAGCGCCTCGCTCACGTCCTTCGACGTTACGGAACCGAACAGCTTGCCGTTCTCGCCCGCCTTAGCCTTTATAAGAACTTGTATCTCCTTCATCTTTTCGGCTGTGGCATTGGCTTCCTCAAGCTCCTTCTTCATCCTGTATTCAAGCGATTCCTGCTTGCCCTTTAACGCGTTAATATTCGACTTGCTCGCAACCTCGGCAAGTCCTCTCGGCAGAAGGTAATTTCTCGCGTATCCGTCGGATACGTTTACCATTTGACCTTTTTTGCCCTGACCTTTTACGTCTTGCTTCAAAATAACCTGCATTGTCTTACCTCCACTCTAATTTCCGTTATTTGAAAGGTATTCGCTGACGGCGTTTATAACGTCGTCAACCACCATATCAACGTTTTTGTCCTTTATCTGCGCGCCCGCGACGGTGCTGTGACCGCCGCCGCCCAGTTTTTCCATGATGAGCTGCACGTTTACGTCGCCCAAAGACCTTGCGCTCACTCCGACGCTTCCTTCAAGCGGATATACCACTATGGACGCGTATGTGTCGCCTATGTTAAGCATTTCGTCCGCCGCCTGAGATGCTACCACTCTTATATTCGGTATTTTCCCGTAACAATGCGCCACGGCTATATGCGGAGCGATAATTCTCGACGTTTTGACTATGTCGGCTCTGTGGTCGTAATCGGTCTTGCTTACGTTAAACAGCTTCTTTATATCGACGGTGTTAAGTCCAAGCCGTCTTAAGTACGATGCCGCGTCAAACGTTCTCACGCCTGTTTTTACAAGGAAATTCTTTGTGTCCATAAGTATTCCCGTGTAAAGGCACTCAACCTCTCTGTTCGTGAGCGAGCTTCCTATGTTCATGTACTCCAAAAGCTCGGTAGCCATTTCGCACGTAGACGAGGCATACGGCTCATGGTAGATAAGCGAGCACGGATTTATAAAATCTGTGGAGCGTCTGTGGTGGTCTATAAGCACTGTCTTTGCCGCCCTCTCAGCAAGCTGCGGACACGGCAGCATGGACGGTCTGTGCGTGTCGAGAATTACGACGAGCGTATTTGACGTAAGCTCCTGAAGCGCTTCCTCCGCGCCTATAAACATTCCCTTGTACTCCGGCACAGCCCGAAGCTCCTCGTAAAGCTCCCTGATCGCCGGAGAATTGTTGTCGTAAAGAATGTACGGCGTTTTGTTCATGGTGCGTACCGCCCTCTGAAGTCCCATAGCCGCGCCGAAGCAGTCGTAGTCCGCGCCGGAATGTCCCATAAAGATGACCTTGTCCGCACCGCTTATAAAGTCCTTCAGAGCCACGGCGAGCGAGCGCGTCTTAACTCTCGTGCTGCGCTCATAATCGCGCGCTTTGCTTCCGTAGAACTTGTACTGGGTGTCGTCCTTGACGCTCACCTGGTCGCCGCCGCGTCCGAGCGCCATGTCGAGCGCGTTTCTCGCGCTATTCTCATTTTCGAGCACTCCCTCCGACGTACCTATACCGATACTCACGCTAAGCGGCATCTTTATCTGCTCGCCTACGGCTCGTACCTTGTCCAAAATATCAAACTTATTCTCTATATACTTTTCAAGATACTTATGCTCAAAAACAAGGAAATACCTGTCACGGTCGGTCTTTTTCACCATCGCGTGTCCTTCCGCGCCCCATTCGTTTATAATGGTTCGTATCTGTGAGTTTACCGACTGTTCCTCAATATCCGTCACGCGCTGCAGTACCTCGTCGTAGTTATCTATACTGATCACGGCAACGTCGGCGCGCTCGTCGCGGTAAAGCGTGCGAAGCTTTGTTTCGTCAGTCTTGTCGAAAAGGTACATATACACGGCGTATTTGTCCTCGTCGCTGTCCGACGGTGATATTTTTTCTTTGACAAGTCTGCCCACAATGGTATAAAATTTGTCAAAAAGCTTTACGTTTACGTCAAAACCCGCGCCTTTTTTTAGAATCTCACCCCATTTAAGCTGCGGGAAAATGCTTTCCACAGTGCTTCCGAACAAGTCTTTCCCCGAAAAAAGCTCGGAAAAACGTTCGTTGTACCAGCCTACCGTGCCGTCAATGTGCGCCATAAGCATGGGTGACGGCAAGCTCGAAACAATATTCGATGCCGTCGCGCCGTGATCTGTTCGCACGCTGCGCAAAAAGTCGGTCATCTGCACCTTTCGTATTTTCCCCAAAACAGCAGCTGTCACGAGCGCGCCGGCGCCCGCGCAGCATTCGGCAGCGCCAAGATAGACCGCGTCATAAAATAACACGGTCAAAATGCCGCACAGTATGAGAGCAGCGGCAACGCACAGCGTCAAAGCGCCGTACCCGCGCACGATCCTGCCATATCGCTTCTTCATATAAGCTCCTCCAAAACGCCGTTTTCGCGGCGTGTCTTATTAACGGTTTTTTAAATATTTTTTCAGTTCCGACATGTCCGAAAATTCAATTTCAAGCTCATGTCCGCTTTCTTCGCCTATTGTAAGCAGCTCCGAGATTTTATTGTCAATACCCGAAAAGCTTACGCCAAGCCGTCTTGCGAGTATGTAATCCATAGCTATGACGGTAGCGATTTTGTTCGTAATGCTGTCGTACTCGCCTATCTCGTCATAGTCGGCGAGAGCCTTGTAAAGATTGGCTATCTCCGAAAGAATCTCTCCCTTTATCATGTCGATTGCCCTTAGATTTGATGAAATATTCATAATGCTGACCTCCTGATGCTTTAAAATTGTGTAGTCCTACCTAAGCTTATATTATATCACAAAGTTAATATCAAGTCAATATTAAGAACCGATTTTTCCAAGATATGTAAAAATCTCTTGAGGAAGCGCCTCAAGAGATTTTGTTTTACAGATTTTCCGCTATAAGCTTCGCCATTTCCTTTGTGCCGACCTTCTTCATGCCGTCGGACATTATATCGCCCGTTCTGTATCCCTTGTCGAGCACCTTTGAAACAGCCGCCTCGATTGCGTCAGGTTCGTCCTTCATATCGAGCGAATAGCGTAAAAGCATAGCAGCCGACAGAATAGTCGCGATAGGATTTGCTATATCCTGTCCCGCAATATCGGGCGCGCTGCCGCCCGACGGCTCATACAAACCGAGCCTTGTTTCGTTAAGGCTTGCCGAGGGCAGCATACCTATCGAGCCCGTTATCATAGAAGCCTCATCGGATAAAATATCGCCGAACATATTTTCCGTAACCATTACGTCAAACTGCGCCGGATCCTTTACAAGCTGCATAGCCGAGTTGTCGACAAGCATATGTTCAAGTTCTACTTCAGGATAATCAGCCGCGACCTCGTTTACGATCTTTCTCCAAAGGCGCGACGAGTCGAGCACGTTCGCCTTATCGACGCTTGTGACCTTCTTTCTGCGCTTCATAGCGACCTCGAACGCCTGCACCGC
>CANPXG010000077.1 GCA_947585795.1 uncultured Clostridia bacterium | reverse complement strand
TCTCTGAAAGAGGTGTCAAATGTTGCTATTTTCAGATTCGGGTATTCCTTCAACACATTCGTCAGAAATTCCCATGAATAATCTACTCCGCCATGTGACACCAGCAGTCCGTCATAACCGTCTTTTGCGCATTGTGAAATTCTGTTTTTCCATTCCTCGTCGTTATCCTCGCAGAAAAAGGTGTCCGCCTCCATGCCGAGGGCTTCCGCCGTCTTTGTAAATGACTCCGACCACAGTTCAAAAATGGGAGAGGAGGACATATACATGATATACGCTACTTTTTTCCCTTCCACCGGATTACTTTCCACCGGATTATTCTCATTTGGGGAGCAGCCTGCCAGACAGGCTGCTATCAGGGCGGCCGTTATAGATAATGTAATTATTTTTCGCATTTCTAATCTCCTTCATGGTTCTTTAAATATTCTGCAAAAGCCCGCATTGTTTCTTCATCATTATTCGTTTCCTGTCTAAATTTTATCCGTGTTTTTCTTGCCGTAGACTTATAAAAGCCCGTTATCCCTTGCCAGGTTTTCAATGCTTCTGTCGTAGGTCGCCTCCGCTTCTTTTGAAAAGAAGCAGCCCGGCACGCCTTCGTTATTGTCCCTGTGGTGCGCCACGCAGGCGCAGCATTTACCGTGCCTTGGGCAGTCATAAGTACAGGGACAGGGTCTTTTGTTGTCGCAGTCAGTCATTTTGATTCTCTCCTTAAGTTATTTTACCGTTCCGTGCACTCTCTCGAACACCGCCGCGGCTTCCGCGCGCGTAGCGTTACTGAGCGGCGCAAAGTTATTATTTTCATCGCCGATCATAATACCCGTCAAGTTGCAGTACATGACAGCCTCCGCCGCGTAATCGGAAATATCCGCAAGGTCCGCGTAATCAAGCTGCATTGCTTCCGCTTCCGTCGGCGAGGCGCCTTTATATTCGGAATAGCGGTAAATCATCGCCGCCATCTGTTCGCGCGTGATCGCGTCGTCAGGCGCAAATTCCGCTTCGGAAACGCCGTTTACAATACCGTTTTCGCTCGCCCATGCCACAGCGTCCGCGTCCGCCGCCACATCATTGAACGCGGTCCCGGCGTTTGCTTTCGGCTAGTTTTCCATGCGGTGGAGAACCGTCACGAACATACCGCGTGTAATATTGTTATCGGGTTCAAATTCGGTGTCGCTTACGCCTTTCATCAAACCGTTCTCATACGCGTATTTGACCGAATTGTAATACCACGCGTTTTCGGGAACATCCGTAAACCATGCGCCGTCGCTTGAATTCGGAGCTGCTGTTGTCTGCGGCGTTTCGGCGGAAAGGGTGTCGGGCATTACGCCGTTGATCGTAACCGTCTCGCTTTCGCCGCCCTTGATCTCGTTGGCGCTTGATGCGGTGCCGAATATCTTTCCGCCAACGGTCACGACCGCTTCATATCCGTCAAGCTTCATAAGACCCTTGTTTACTATATCAAACGAAACAGCCGTACTCTCTCCCGCCTTGGGCAGAGGATCCGAGAAGACAGCCGCCGTGCCTGACTCCTGGTCTACCGCGATTTTTTTGCTTGTGTCGATCGTGAATTCAACCAAATCGTTTTCGGAATAAACGGGTCTGCCGTTTTCGTCTATATTCTGAGTATACATATTGCTCAGCAGAGTAAACTCGCCGTCATTTCCCACTGTAGCGGTAAACTCATCAATAACCGTGTTGGGAACATAGTCCGAGAAGTCGGTTATTCTGACCGGCTTGCTCCAGCCGTCGGTTCCGCCGCCGTTCGGTGCGTACTCCACCGCCGCGTAAAGCTCGATAGAATAATCTTTCTCGTCCATGCTGCCGTTATCCGTCCAGAGCAGATATGTGTTTCCGTCTCCGCCTTTTAAGAATTTATATTCCGTGAGAGATATGTCCTTGTTTTTGCTCTCGGAAAGAACCACCGAAGTTACCGGAATATTAAAGTTCGGCTCGGTTATCATCTCGGCTATGTTTTCGCCGTTCTCTTTTGCCAGATCTATGAGCGAAGATACGTTGACCGTCCTGAGCTTGGACGTGAACGAATCGCCGTCATCGCTGCTCGTTTGGGTCAACCAAGTCAAAATAATTTCTTCGGAATCTTTATCCCAAAGCTTTTCGATCTGCGGTGACGAATCGACTAAATAGTCATTGCAAAGATTTATCGGCGCGTATGTCTTATTCGCTGTTACATCATAGAACATGAGGTAGATGTCGTTATCCTCGGATGTTGAAAGATCGTTGTCCTCGTCAAGCACGTATGTGCAAACCGTGAACATATGATTTTCGCCGTTCACGGGGATCTCGGTCATAACAGCGTCAAAGTTCATAATAAACGGATCGCCCTCAAGATCTATAAAACGTTCACCTCCCGCGTTTTCGTCGGAACGGAGCGTCATTGCGATAGTCTGATATGTCTTGTTCGGATCAACCAGATCCTCATCGCTCACCGCGGTGCCAAGGTCTTTCTTTATGTAATAAACCGCCACGCTTCCGTCTTCGTTGTCGGGATCGGCACAGATAACCGGATTGTAATCCATAAATATATTTTCATATCTGTCTTCGTCGGCGCTCAAATCAAGCGGTTCCGATAACGAGTTTTCGGCGCCGTTAAACAAAGCGGTGCTTATATCAAAGAGTGACAGCATTGTTTTTTCATCGTCCGCTTCGGTAAATGTCCGCGTTGCGTCCGCCCAGGTAATCAGTACATTATTTCCGTTTACGGCGAGCTGCGGTGTAGAATCGGCCGTGCCGTCGTTCTCGACCGCCCAGGCTTCGCTCCATGCGCCGTTTTCGTAAACACTGTAGTACAGGCAGTTCTTGTCGGCGTCAAGCCCTCTCGCGCTGTCGCTGCCGATATATACCATAAACTTTCTGCCGTCGCTTAAGGTGACAATTTTCGGTCTGGTGCGTTCGGGCGCGTTTTTAAGCAGGGTAGTATAACCCGCTGCGTCTGCCGCCTGTGCCGAATCGGAATATTCTCCGACCTTGCCGCCATCGCCGGTGTTATAGGCTCTGATGCTTCCGTCGCCAAGCATTGAAGCGACCGACGCGACGTTCGTACCGTCGCCCCCGCCAGTCTCATCCTCATATATTCCGGCGCCGGACGTGCCTATTTCGGCAATGTACTCAAAGCTGAACACAAGCAGGTCTATGCCTATACCGCCCTTCAGCGTCGCCATAATTCCGCTGTTGTTATTTATATCCACAAAGGATGTAAATATTGTTATGTCAAGCTCCAAAATTCCGCGCGCCGACAATACGCCGCAAATTCCTACGCCGGCGTCGATCCTGCCGGTAAGCAGCAAGAACAGTCCGACGTCAAGAGGCGGCATTGAGTCATACAGATTTTCGTACTCGCTGAATTTATCCGCGGTCATGTCGTCGACTTCGGGTACATTCGCCTGAAATTGAGCGGTCACGCCTCCCGTAAGCTTCATAAACAAGGGAACACTGTTTATAGTCGAGTAGAACGTGTGTGAAATTTTGAACATTCCTCCAAAGGCAAGCTGAGACCCTACCAAAATATAGGCGTCTTGCGTGTCGCTGTACGCAAAATCAAAATTCATCAGCACTGTAACATTAACATTAATTTTGTTTTTACCGAAAGTATCGATCAGCGATTTTCTATATGCCTCTATGAAAGTCCGCTTACTCCGCTCTTCTTCATTTCTATAAGTTTCCCACCAGCCGTAGCTTTCAGTATAATTTCTGAGATTTTTGGGATCCTTTGCAATCTCGGACGCCTCGTTCTTCTTTTGCTTAACATCCTTAAATACGTCTGTTGCCGGCTTCGATGGTTGTCCGAGAATACTTGCGTTTATGTCAAACACCAGAGAATAGCCGTCGATGCCCGCAGATTCATCCCACTTGTTCTTATTAAAACTGATGACGCCGGAAGTTGCGCTGCCCATTACATCGCCCACAACGGGAATATCAAGTTTCAATCCGCTGTCAGGTACCGTGAAGGTCTGCGGAACCGCGTCGACCATCGGCACATAAAAGCTCAGGCCGCTGTATACCTTGGTATATTTTATATCCTCATACTCGGTCTGATATTCGGAATTTCCGCTTGAATCTGTGACGATGTTTCCGTTTTCGTCAAGAAGCTGATATTTGACCGCTCTCTTTTCCTCATCGACTAATGTTATATATATCTTGTCGCCCGGTTCAAACACATCCTGCATGTTTTTTCCGCCAAAGTCGCACTCAAACAACGTCTGCCCTACCTTTGCGTCGATCGTATAATCTATATCAGCGCTCTTGACTTTATCAAGAGTGAATATCACCTGTCTGACGTGGCGTCCGTTTAAGTTAACATTGGTCGAAACGGTCAGATAATCGTCAAGAATGGGCACGCTGTTGCCCGCCGTTCCGTACTCGATCGTGTTTGAACCCGAGTCAAACCGATAATTTACATTTGTGGGATACGGTGACCCTTCGGTGAATACCGGGGTTATAACATTGTTGGTCATAGTTTCGATATATCCCGATTTTGTTGCGCTGACCTGATAGTTCGTTTGGTAATCTTCGCGTCCCGGATCATCACCCGTGGCATTTTTATAAAACGTTATATCCGCGTTCTTCTTATTCACATCCTGCGGTCTTATCGTGCGAATTCCTTCAATATCTCCGTTTGTGTAATAGATCACATAAGCCGTGTCTATGTCGGGCACAACTATTCCCGGCAGAGAGAAGAAACCGCTCTCGTCCGTGCTTGTCTGAGGCAGCTCGGGATATATGGTCCTTATCGTTTCATTGGACTCTCTTAAAGTCATCCACATATTCGATGTCATACCGGAACCGTAAACCGTCATTCCCTGCATCGGCATAGTGCCCATGTTTTCGGAGCTTTCGCGTACCGAGTACTCCCGGCTTTTTATATTGCCATGCAGTTCGATATACGCGTCGTCGCTGTGGTTCGCCGAAACAGCGCTGATATTCACAATGTTTTAAACCAGCTCGTTTGACGCGACAACGTACGTTGTATATCCGCTCACAGGGGTGATGCTAAAATTATATTCATTTTCATATACGGGCGCCCAATACGTACCGTCGCTGTTTTCTTTTCCGACCGCCTGAATTCTGTATATCTTGCCGGGCACGGCGGATATCATATTCACAAGTCTTTCAGCCTCTGTCGAGCCCTCTGCTGACGGGTCGCAGATGTATATCAGTTGATTTCTGTCAAGCTGATATTTCGGATAAGCCGCGTTGATCGTATCGATCTGCTCGGGAGACAGCACATTCATTACAGATAAATTGCCGCTGTTTTCACCCGGCGCAAACGATATGTAGTTGCCCTGTTTTTCTTTGAACACAGGAGTCAGAACATAATAGCGGCAGCCGTTTTGGCCCAATGTCAGAGACAGCGCCGATTGGTTGTCGGACCATTTTGTCTGGTCGATCAGCTTTTCTTCGTTCACGTTATTTGTGGCTCTCGCCTCTATTCTAACTCCGGCAAAAACCTTGCTCTGATCGGCGGGAATTCCCAAAAGACTGAGCACATCTCCCGCATGCAGATCGTTATATTCTCCCGGGGGATATCCCTCCATGGTTCCGTCCGCCGATGAATTGATCTGAACCACAATGTCTTTATAGTCATACAGCGGCTTGAAGCTCAAGTCGGTTTTCCAATTAAGGCCGCTGCCCGTTATTCCGCGGAGATGACTGTCAACAATACTCACGAAATTGTCGTCAAAGTGTATGTTGGTCATATCGGGACCATAGTGGATATCATCGGAAGGCACGCTTGATTCAGAGACAGAAATATTCTGCGCTTCCCAAGGCTTACGTTCGTTCGCCATATAATAAAACACTGACGTCTTTCCTGTTTCGTCAAGGTGATTGGTCGTGACCTTGTAGCCTATAAGTTCACCGGGCATCGTGGCGTCATCTGTCGCGGAGGTTCCCTCTATGGCAAGAGTCTGGTCGTAATATCTCAGCTCATGTCCAACGCCGAGCGTCGGATTACAGGGAACTTTATCAACAGTATCGTTTCCGTTTTTAAACTTCATTGTTCCGGATGCTTCCAGGTTCACATTAAATTTCCTGAACATCGCCGCAATGCCGTAAAGGTGAATGATCGGATCGGGAGTATTATTACCGTTCTCATCGGAAGCGTATACGTTGATTTGGCCATACATCCGCTGCGGCATATTACCGTCAAGAGCAGTCAGAGCCGTTCTGGTTCTGTCAAAATAAGCGGCTTTATATACCCTTTGAGTTACGCCCATATTATTGTTGTAAATCTCGAATAAACCGTTGGCGCTTCCGGGCGAATAGTTCCAATATGGCTTGTTGTTCCGGTCTACGGCATAATATGCGTAAATCTCATGATTAACATTTGGAAGTATTGTGTAACTCTTTCCGTTGTACCATGTGCGCCAATCATAATACTCCAGATTTATGTATCCGTCAGGGCTGTCGTAGGCTCCGTCCTTGTGCCAGTCTGAATATTGATGATAGTGTTTATCTCCGCTGAACTGACCCGTTATAAATCCGTCGGGAAAATAGTAATTGCCGACATATACTTCCGGAACGTAGCTTGGGTCCATGATTTTGCCGTAAAGATGACCATACGCGTCATACTGACCCGGCACATAATCAACGCGCAGCTTATATGCGGGATTGTTTGCGGTGAGATTATTTGTAACATTGTCGAGACTAAACGACGACGCGTCACTATATACATCCGCCGCCTGAGCTGTACCGTTCTTTTGTACCTTAAGCTCGGGCAAACCCGAAGCGTTTCGTATCTCGCGAAGGGTCATTCCCTTTGAGTTTTCGCCGAACAGAACCTTGCATGATGTTATATCTCCCGCCTCGCAGCCCTTGAAGTTTTCAAGAGTTATGATCTGCTCGCCGCTGCCCGTTATGTCAAGCTCGACCTCCGCCTCTGTCTCGTAAGGCTTTATGTAAACGGTCGTGCTCTCGCCGTTTTCCAGAACCATATCCGCGGATACCAACGAATAGTCGGCGCCGCTTCTTATAATTTTTACTTTTCCGTTTTTAACCTTGAGGATATCTGATTCAAAGCCCATATACGCCGGTTCCGCTTCCTCGTCGTCTTCGATCGTCAGATTTGCCGTCTTGAGGTCGCCCAGCTCCGCGCCCATAGGAGCTGACAGAAGCAGTGTGAATATCTCGTCGTCCTCGGCTTCGCGGTCGCTCATGATCTCGATCTCTATCTGCTTTTCGGTTTCTCCCGGTGCAAAGGTTATCAGAGTTGACGATGATACGGCAATATAGTCCGCCAGATTATCACTCACATCTTTGTTCAGTTCCGCGGCGTTTGCCTGATATTCCTCGGGTGTAATTTCCGCGCCGCCGTAGCTCTCAAACATTTCGGTCAGAAAATCACTTTCGGACAATAACTCTCCGTCTGAGGCTATAGCTCTTGTCTCTTCACCGGTCTGCTCTTCTTTGATTTTCGCGAGCTCGCTTTCGGGAGCTTCGCCATCGCTCTTTTCCTTGTTGTTCTTAAGCTCGTCTTTAATTTCGTTTAAGTTTTCAATGTAATTATCCACCGATTCGCGGGCGTCATAGTACGCGTTTCGCTCCATGACAGTGCCGCCGAGGTCGTAATACTCCGTGCCGTCCTCAAGAATGTCATGATCCTCTTTGATCGCGGCTGAAACATCGATGGTATTGAGCAGAACTGATGCTTCGTCCTCGCTGCTGCCGCCGCGATAGACGGTCAGTAAATAATTACCGCTCTCGCTGACGCGCTCGCCCGCGGTTCCCATATAGATAATACCGTTTGCTTCCTCGCTTTCCGAAAGCTCGTCCATCCGGGACGTCGGCAGCAAAACGGGTCCGTCCGTATTCTGCGCGAACGCAAGCGACGGGATCATTGTCATCAGCATACACAGAACCAGCGCGGCCGAGATAAAGCCTTTAAATCTTTTTTTAACTTCTCCTTGTAAATTTATTTATGATTTTAATAAATTGTTTTTTTAGAGACTTTTGATTTGATCCTTTTTTCTTGTTGATTTGTTAAAAGCTTTTACATATTGACATTTTTCTTTATATTCATTATAATTATAACATGTTCACTCATGAACATGTCAATAGTTGGGAGTGATTTTGTGAAAAAATTTTTTACGGTAGGTCAGGTGTGCAAATCCTGCGGCGTTTCGCGTTCG
>CANPXG010000076.1 GCA_947585795.1 uncultured Clostridia bacterium | reverse complement strand
TTCTTTTTAAAAAAAGAACCAAAAACCCTAAGAGGGGGGATTTCGATTTCCCCCCTCTTAGGAATCACCCCCTTGAAGCGACCAAAGGGGGCGTTGCCCCCTCGTGGACACCCCCGTGCGGGCGACCGCGAGGGTCGCCCGTACGACGCCGCTACGCGGCTACACCTCATCCGTCGGCTTCGCCGACACCTTCCCCTCAAGTGAACCACACGCGGAGCGTGTGGTAGGCGTGTTGCGAAGCAACAAACGCCGTAGCAAAGGGGAAGGCAAATGAAGCAACAAACGCCGTAGCGAGGGGAAGGCTAAACGCCGTAGTGAGGGGAGCCCGCCATACGGGGGATTTTATGCAAAAGGAATCCCTCCACCGCCTTCGGCGGTCCCCCTCCCTTTGACAAGGGAGGCTAAGGGCGGGCGGGGGATATTTGCCCGTACTTATTTTTCTTTCCATGACGCTGTGATTGCGCCAATTGCGGTAAAGATTGTGATATACGTAATGCACACAAGGACAAATTGTGCGTAGCCGCCGCTTTCGGCGATTTTCTGCGGCGCGTTCGAGTTCATGCCGTAGGACATAAGCGAGTAGGGCCATATGTGTCCCATGTTTTTAGCAAGAAATCCAAGCCCCGACAAACCGCCGGCGAACGATATTCCTATCGGCAGCGCGAAGCTTTTTATGTTCATCGAAATTAAAATCTGTATTGCGACAATAACCATTCCTCCGAGCGTGCCGAACACGCACCACTGCGCTATCGTGAGCCACGGCGGATCCGTAAGCCCTGCCATGTATCCCGAGATAACGAACAGCGCGCATATCCATATCATGCTGAAAAGCAGCATCATCGCGGCGGTCAGAAGCTTTGCCAAAAACACCGATGAGCGCCCCGCCGGCATTGTGAAAACCTTGTTCCAGTTGTTGTTCGCGTTTTCAAGCCTCATTATATACGCGCAGTAAATACCGAGCATTATCGGCAGGAAGAAGTAATCGGTAAACAGCGTGTGCTGCGTCCACAAACTGATCCATTCGCGTGTTAAAACCTCCTGCTGATACAGATAATTTGCCGTTCCCAAAGCCGCCGGAATAATCGGCATCAGCAAAAACGCGAGCCATACCGGCGAACGCTTGAGCTTCATTCGCTCCGCCTTCAATAATTTCAGTAACATAGATTTACAGCTCCTTTCTCTTAAATATTTCACGTCCGACGATATACAACGCGGCGCATATGAAAAGAAGTACGATAAAGAATTTCCAGTCAATTCCCATAACGTCAAAATGCGCGTATTGGTAACGGGTTTCCTTCGACCAGTCGAACAGTCCGACAAACATCAGTACGGCGTAATAGCCCCAGATAAGCGACCTGCGGAGCCACGAAAGCTGCGGCAGGAACATTGAAAACGTACCGAAAAACGTGCCTATCGCGCCCGAAAAGAACGTGACCGCCTGATTTTTAAAGCAGAGTGACAGCGTGTGCTGAAAAATGTACACTGCTATCGTCGGCGCGGCGGTAAACAGCAGGTACAAAAGGTACAGCTTTATCGGCAAATCGCCCCCGAAGCCCGCGATATAGCCGAACGCGATCGTCGCTCCCCAGCTTAAAACCACGCAGAACATCATTATCGCAAGCCCGTACAAAAGCTTCGCGTCGTAGATTTGACCGCGTCTTTTTGTGACCGCAAGCTGTTTTAGCATGGCTCCTTTATGTTCGATGTCGCACAACCGCGATGATACGATTATCGAGAGCAGCGGCATGAATATCGAGTTTATAAGCGGGAGTTCGTATAAATTCGCCATCCAGCCGAGCCGCAGCAGATCGGCGCTTTGGTGACGCGGATAGATCCACGCGAGCATCGCCGCCGTTACGACGAGCGCGGTCACAAACACATAGCGGCGGCGCGTTTTCATAAATTCGCATTTGAGTAACTTTATCATAAGCTTCGCTCCTTCCCCGTGAGGTCGAGAAAGATTTCCTCGAGCGATTTCGATTTGTCGAGGTTGTGCAAATCGTCAAGCGCGCCCTGGTACATCATTTTGCCGTTTGCGATAATACCAATGTCCTCCGCCATTTGGTCTATCTCCGAGAGCAGGTGGCTTGACACTATCACCGTCATTCCGTACTTGCGCGGCAGTGATTTGATAAGCTCGCGCATTTCCTGTATGCCCGACGGGTCAAACCCGTTTGTCGGTTCGTCGAGTATCAATAGTTTTGGAAACGACAGGAGCGCGCCCGCGAGCCCGAGCCGCTGTTTCATGCCGAGCGAGTACGCCGACGCTTTCTTGCCGCGCTGGTTGTCGAGCCTGACGATTTGCAGTACCTTGTCGATATTCTTTTTCGGAACGTCAAGAAGCGTTTGCAGAATACGCAGATTTTCCGCGCCCGTGAGGTGTCCGTAAAACGACGGCGACTCGATGAGTGAACCGATAGAGCGAAGAATTTCAATGCGGTTTTTCGCGTCCATGCGCCGCCCCATGATCTCAATTTCGCCCGTTGTCGGGCGGATAAGGCTCAGGAGCATTTTAAGCGTCGTGGTTTTTCCCGCGCCGTTGGGACCGAGGAAACCGTATATGCGTCCCTCGTTCACGCGCATATTAAGACCTCTGACGGCAGCCGAGTCCTTGTAAACCTTGGTAAGGTTTGTTGTTTTTACAATTTCGTTCATAATATATCCCCTTTCGTTTTGGAATGATTTAATGGTATAATATAAACCTTGCGGGAATATAAAATAAACATAAAATATTTATAAAATAATCTTAAATTTTTATAAATTCCGTTAAAAATCCTTTGTTTCAAATACGTTTACGCAACAAAAAATGCGCGATTTAAACCGCGCATTTTTTCAAAACAAATTTTTTATACCTCAATATTTACGCCGAGAGGATGACGAGAACCATTGTTGTAATGAGGAAGAGGATAGCCAATGTTGTCGTCAGCTTCGTGAACATAGCCTCCTTCGTGGTTCCGCCGTTCTTCTTGAAGAACGAATCTCCCATATCCGAGGACGCACCTTGTATACCTCTCATTCCGGGATCCTTTCCCTCCTGAGCCATAACCACAAATATAAGTATAACCGTAACTATCAAGTGCGCTATTACAAATACAGTCTGCATGGAATAAACCTCCTTTACCCGTGAATGTATATCAAACTATTACATTATAACATAAATTTAAGAATTTACAATACTTTTTTTCAAAAATTTGAAAATTTTTTGCCCGCCGCTACAGAAGCGGCGCAAGAAGCCGCATTACGTGACCTGTAAGACGCGTGAACACGTTGAAGTGCTTTATGTCGTCAAGCGTGATTTTCTGCGATTTTGAAAGCGTGTCCTTGAAATCGCGCTCTATGTCTATGACGGCAGGCACGTTCATCATGTACGCCGCGCACTCGTAGTGCAGGTAAAGGCTTCTGTAGTCGTGGTTTATGGTGCCGACGATCGCCCTCGCGCCGTCGCTTACAGACATTTTCGCGTGGATAAAGCCCGGCGTGTACTCGTAAATTTCTATGCCAGCGTTTATGAGCGCCTTGTAGTACGTTCGCGCAAGGTAGAACGCGTAGGGCTTGTCCGGTACGTGGGGGAGGATTATCTTGACATCAACGCCGCGCTGCGCCGCGTATTTCATGCTCTCGTACATCTCGTCGTCGATAACGAGGTACGGCGTCATTATATACACGTAGTCCGAGGCGTTGTCTAGGTTGTGGATATAAGCGCGTTTGCCGATGTAGACATTGTCAAGCGGCGTGTCGCCGAAGGGTATTACAAATCCGTCCGCGCTGACGCGGTTCGGTTCCGACGCGGTGATGTACTTGCCGCCGTCCTCCGCGCCCGCGCCGTATATGTTCCACATGTTGAGGAACATTGCCGTAAAGCCGGCTACAGCCGAGCCGCGAAGCATAAAGCCCGTGTCCTTCCAGTGTCCGAAGCGAAGCTTCTCGTTTATATACTCGTCCGCGATGTTTATACCGCCGCAAAATGCCGCCGCGCCGTCCACCACGATTATTTTTCGGTGGTCGCGGTTGTTTTGGTGCGTGGACATAAGCGGCACTATCGGTGAAAATACGCGGCATTGGATGCCGATTTTTTCAAGCGCTTCGTTGTAGCCGCGCGGTAAGGTGCCCACGCAGCCCATCGCGTCGTACATAACGCGTACCTCGACGCCTCGGCGCGCTTTTTGGCGCAAAATGTCAAGTATTTCCCGCCACATGCGGCTCGTGTGGTTTATTATAAAAAATTCCATGAATATAAATTTTTCAGCTTTCATAAGCTCTTTTTTTATGTCCTCAAACATTCTTTCGCCGATGCTGTAATACTGTACGGGTGAGTTTGAGTAGACGGGTGAGCCGCCGTAGCGCGAAAGGTAAGAGGCGAAGGCGTTCTCGCGCTTGTTTTCGAGCGCCAAGGTTTTAAGTACGTCCTCGTTTTCCGTGAGGTATTTTTTGTTTATGTCCTGCGCGGCGTGGTAATCCTCGCTTATGTTTTTCGATATTGCGCCGGCGCGCGTGAACAGGTAGAAGAGCGCGCCGAATACGGGTATGATCGCGATAAGCGTTATCCACGTCATTTTGAAGGTAGGTTCCTCCTCGCTGCGGTTCACCTCAAATATTATCATAACTGCGCTCAAAAGCGTGGTAAGACCGATAATTACCTTCGAGTAGTCGGATATCCATATAAACATCGCGACAAATACCGCTATTTGAATGAGCAGCATTATCAGTGCGAAAAATTTATTAGAGTATAAAACTCTGTTGAGTTTTTTCATGTAATCGTCCCTTCCGTATCTTTCTCCTTAAGCGATTTTATGTGGGCGAAGGTTTTCTTTTCGCCCTCTTCTTGAAGCATTTTGAGCCAGCTTTCGAGCAGTGCCGCCGTTTTCGGGTGCATGGCGGATTTTGCGTTGCCGTTGTTGAAATAGTTTATGGGGTTGTCGTTGGTGTAATTTTTGCCTAAGTATATTTTGCCCGCGGCAACGCGGTCGCAAAACATTTCCTTGACGTAGCGAAGCGGCATTTCGACCGCTTCCATGCGGCGCGTCGCGGGGTTGTAGTCCGTCCAGTACTCGAAGTGGTGCTTGTTTCTGCCCTTGTGGTGCATCCACGCGGCGCTGTAGCCGTATTCCTTGCGTTCCGCTTCCGTGGGGCTCCTGTCACCGAGGTAAAATCTCGCGCCCGCAAAAAATTCGCACGGACTGTACTTGGACAGGTCGTGACGAAGTCCCTGCCACAAAATGCCGCATTTGTTGCAGTGATATATTACCTTGTGTCTGTGACGCGTTATCGTCAGAAAATGTTTAACCATGTGCCACATATGAACGGAGTTCCCCCAAATGTATTTTTATTTAAATACAATTATAGCACGAATATTTAAAATTTACAACATAAATAATTATCATAACGTTACATATATTATCAATATATTAAAATTTTTTGAATTTTTACCGTAAGGGGTATACTTAACGGCTGATTTTTGTTATACTAAGCATATATATCGAGGAACGGAGTTACTATGGAAAAAAACGAGGAAAAACAAGAGAAAGTGATAATCGCGGGTGTGCACCGCGGTCTTAAGGACCACCTTTCGGACACTACGGAGCAGTCCATGGCGGAGCTTTACGAGCTCGTGAAAACTGCGGGCGGCGCTGTCGTCGGTGAGATGGTGCAGAATAAGCCAGATATTGAAAGCGCGACGTACATGGGTGAGGGTAAGCTTGAGGAATTAAAGACAGCCGTGGAAACGCTTGACGCGGATGCGGTCGTTTTTGACGACGAGCTTTCGCCCGTGCAGATGAGGAATATAACGGATCTTCTCGGAGTGAAGGTGCTCGACAGATCCATGCTCATACTCGATATTTTCGCGATGAGGGCGCTGAGCCGAGAGGGTAAGCTCCAAGTCGAGCTTGCGCAGCTTAAGTACCGTCTGCCGCGTCTTAGGGGTTTCGGTGCGGAAATGAGCCGAACGGGAGCCGGTATCGGTACGCGCGGACCGGGCGAAACGCGTCTTGAAAGCGACAGGCGGCATATACGCAGGCGTATAGGCGCGCTTGAGGAGGAGATAGCGGAGGTTTCAAAGCACCGCGAGCTTATAAGGGAACGGCGCAAAAAGGACGGTGTCATTACAGCCGCGCTTGTCGGTTACACGAACGCGGGTAAATCCACACTCCTTAACACGCTTACGGACGCGCAGGTCTTCGCGGAGGATAAGCTGTTCGCGACGCTCGATCCGACTTCGCGGGCGATAGTTCTCGACGATAACAGACAGATACTGCTCGTCGATACGGTGGGCTTTATAAGGAAGCTGCCTCATCATCTTATCGAGGCGTTTAAGTCCACTCTCGAGGAGGCGGTCGTCGCGGACGTGCTGCTGCACGTCATAGACGCGTCGAGCGAGGACACAGACGATCAAATCGCCGTGGCGGAGCAGGTGCTTTCCGACATAGGCGCGTCAAATAAACCGATAATAGAGGTTTTTAACAAGTGTGACAAGACAGGTGAGGAAAGTCTTAAAGGCGGCAAAAACCGCGTTTATATAAGCGCGAAGTACAAAAAGAACATAGACAAGCTGCTTTCGGCGATCGCGGACGCGGCTCCCGGACGGAAGATAAAGGTCAAGGCGCTTATTCCGTACAGCGCGGGCGCGCTCATGAGCGAGCTGCACGAAACGCAGAAGGTCATTTCCGAGGAGTACTCGGAAAACGGCACGGAGGCGGAGCTTATGGTGGATGCGAAAATGTATGATAAAATAAAGGAGTATATAATTCATAATGTCGGTTAAGGACGTTTACAAGACGGTAAGCCGCCGCGCGCAGGCGACGGTTATCGAGAAAAAGTCGAAGTTTATAGCGAGCGTCAGTCCGGCGGATAACGAAAAGGACGCGGTGGATTTCGTGAACGAGATACGCTCGCGCTACCCCGACGCGACGCATAACGTTTACGCGTATGTAATAGACGAAAACAATATTTTCCGTTACTCGGACGACGGCGAACCTTCGGGCACGGCGGGTATGCCCGTGCTGGACGCGGTGCGCAAGCGCGGAATAGTTGACGCGGCGGTCGTCGTGACGCGTTACTTCGGCGGCACGCTTTTGGGTACGGGCGGACTTGTACATACCTACGGCGCGAGCGCTGTAAAGGGGCTTAATGCTGCGGGAATAGTAATACGCAGGCTTTGTGATATTGTTTCGGTAAAGGTAGATTATTCGCTGCTCGGCAAAATGCAGCATGAAATCATGTCGAAGGGATATATACTCGAGGACACGGTGTATGAGGACAGCGTATCTTTTATGATCGCGTGTCCCGTAAGCGACACGGCGAGAGTTATTTCGGAAATCACCGATTTGACGAACGCGCGCGCCGTATGTGAAGTTATCGATAATAAATATGTTGATATGGAGGATAAGGAAGAATGAAAAAGGTATTAAAGGCGGCGGGCGTAATAGTGCTCGCGGCAGTGATGGCTGTCGGCGGATATTTTGTCGGTCAGAGAGCGCAGATAAGCAGTATATCGTCGGCGCTGCCGAGGAATGTACTCGACAGACCTGAGGAAACGGCATCCGTGCCGCAGGAGGGAAACGCGGTCGCGCCCTCGGCGTCGGAAACTCCCGTTCCCGCGCCGCCGAAGGACGCTATTCAGACGGAGCGTAACATAATAGAAAAAAATTCGCAGACGGCGGCGAACGCGACACCCACCGTGGTGACGAGCGCAGACGTTATGCTCGGCGGCGAAACCGCGCAGGTCAAGCTCTACACGTCGGCGGACAAGGACGCGGACGGCAGCTTTATTTGGGACGACGGCAACCAATGGGTGCTGGAGGTCGAAAAGGACGGCGGCTATTACACGCTTATAAACAAGTACGTTCAGCTCGGCAAAGTAAGTCTTATGGTCGGTGAGGACGAGAACGGCGAAGGCGTGATCACGGCGGTCGTTACGACGGGTACGGGACTCTCGGTAGAAAAATATACATACAACGGTACAGCCTTCGAGGGGCAGACCGCGTATAATTCGGGAGTGCTGAATATAAGAAGCTCGACATTTTAAACGCGTAAAAGCGCGTTTTATGAAAGGAGAACAGGAAAATGGAAACAGAACTTACAAGCGCTAACTACGAGGGTGAGGTATTGAAGTCGGATAAGCCGGTGCTGGTGGATTTTTGGGCTCCGTGGTGCGGTCCGTGCCGTATGCTCGCGCCCGTTATAGAGGAAATCGCAAGCGAATACGCGGGTAAGCTTAAGGTGTGTAAGGTAAACGTCGATAACGAGGGTGAGATCGCGGCGCAGAACGCGATAGTGTCGATACCGACGGTGATACTGTTTGTAAACGGTAAGGCAGTGAAGAGAATAGTCGGTGCTCACGCCATCGACGATTACGAGGAAGCAATCGATGAGCTAATATGAAAAAAATATCCGAAATACCGTATAATTATTCATAAATGCGAATAAATATACGGTATTTTACTGTGATTTTAAATTT
>CANPXG010000075.1 GCA_947585795.1 uncultured Clostridia bacterium | reverse complement strand
GCGAACATGCAGGATGTAATTTTCGCCGGAACCGAAACGCGCAAGCCCGTCAATTTTGCGGAGGTCAGCCTCGTACTTGACAACAGCTCGAGAACGTTTAATATAGACTTCGACGAGCTCGTTGTGACGCGCCGCCTTTTCAGAAGCGGTGAGAGCACATACAGAATAAATGGCGCGAACTGCCGTTTAAAGGATATACACGAGCTTTTCATGGACACAGGCTTGGGACGTGACGGATACTCGATCATCGGTCAGGGCAACGTGTCACAGATACTTTCCACAAAGGCGGAGGACAGGCGCAGCCTTTTTGAGGAAGCCGCCGGTATTTCAAAGTACAAGTACAGGAAAGAGGAAGCCCGCCGCAAAATGACGGGAGTCGAGGAAAACCTTGTAAGAATAAACGACATAACCTCGGAGCTTGAAAGCAGACGAGCGCCGCTAAAAAAACAGTCGGAGAAGGCGAGAAAGTACCTTACGTATTACGAGGAATACAAAGCCCTTGACGTAAACATGAGCCTTGTCACGATAGACAAAAACAAAGCCGATGCCGAAAAGACACAGGAGCTTTACGAGAGCGCCGAGCGCGAACTTAACGAGAAACGCGAATCTGAAACGGAAACTCAAAACAAGATCTCCTCTCTCAGCGACGCGGCAAAAATGAAGGACGAGGAAACGGAGCACGCCAACGCGATGCTTCGGGAGAGCGAAAGCAAGTCTACGACCACATCGAGGGACATTTCCGTGGCGGAAGCGAATATAAACAGCAATTCCGCGATGGCGAAACGTATCGATGAAATAATTACGGACGCAGTCAATAAAAATGAGGCGCGCAAAGACGAAATTGAGCGTTTAAAAGCGCAAATCGGTGAAAAAAATGCTGCAATTAACGACATTTTAAGCGAATTTGACAGTGAAAAAAGCGCCGGAGAAGACCTTGAAAAAAGGCGTGATGAGCTTTTTGAGGAGATCGAGAGCTTAAAGTCCGACGTTGTGGAAAAACTGAACACAATATCCGCTAAAAGGGCACAGATAAGCGGAATGGAAACATTACGCGCAAGCTTTATCGAACGCCGTGAAGTAGTAAATACGGAAATAAATACATTCGCCGAGGGCGTAAAAAACACCAAGCAGGACATCGAGCATTCCGAGAATTTAATAGCGGAAAAGGCTGCAAAATTGGACAAAATGCAGTCAATTACGCGCCGTCACAGTGAAAATTACGAGAAAATAAGCGCAAAATACGACGAAATAAGCCGCATACTTGCTGATTTAGAGGTGGATTACAACTCAAAAACTTCAAAAAAGAGGATACTTGAGGGCATGGAAAACGACTACGCGGGCTACGCGAAAAGCGTTAAAACCGTGCTTAAGGCTGACGAACTCAAGCGCTTATCGGTTTACGGTACCGTTTCGGGACTTATAGACGTGGACAAAAAATACGTGACGGCTATCGAAGCCGCGCTCGGCGGCGCGATGCAGAACATAATCGTGGAGAGCGAGGAAGACGCGAAGCAAGCAATTCTCTACCTTCGTCGCACCAATTCCGGCAGAGCGACTTTCCTGCCGGTGACCTCGGTAAAGGGCAAGGAGCTCGACAATGTCGGCGCACTGAAGGACTGTGACGGCTTCATCGGCATAGCAAGCTCGCTCGTGCGCTCCGACAAACGTTACGACGGCATTATGAAAAGCCTTTTGGGACGCACCGCCGTGGTTGACAACGTGGACAACGCGATAGCGATGAGCCGCAAATTCGGCTACAAATTCAGAGTTGTAACGCTTGAAGGCGACATACTGAACGCCGGCGGTTCCATGTCGGGCGGAAGCGTGAACAAACAAAGCGGATTTTTGTCGCGCGCGGCGGAAATAAAAACGCTGACGCGCGAAATACGCGACCTTTCCGACAAAATACGCTCAAACAAAGAGGAGAAGAACAAGCTCGAAGGCGACATGACCATGATAAATAATCAGCTCTCGTCCTACGAGCCGCTTGTCAGGGAGTACGAGGACGAAATACTTCGTCTTAAAAGTGCGGTCGAGCATCTTAACCGTTCCATAGAGGACGGCGGCGAAACGCAGCAGAGCCGCAAGGCTGAGCTTCTGCAGATAGAGGCGCAGCTAAACGATTCATCCGAGGAAATAGCCGCGGCGCTGCAAAGTATACGCGCGCTCGAAAAGGAAGCCGACGAACTGCAGGAACGCGTAACGTCGCTTACGGAGGAAATGGAACGCGTAACGAGCCAAAAGGACGAAAAAACGCGCGCCGTCATGGATAAAACGATGGAACTCGCAGCCGTCAGGAAAGATATAGAAACACTTGAGGACGCTGTAAAGACGACGCTCTCCGACATAGAAACATCCAAGAATGACATAGAGAAGCGCAAAACGGAGAAGGAAGAAATATACCGCCGAAACGACGAGCTGTACGCGAGCATAAACGAGAAAAAGAAGCTGATCGAGGAAGCAAAAACCGAAAGCGAGAGCATAAGCGCAAGACTTGCCGAGATAAAAGAGGAAAAGTCACGGATAGAGGAAAAAATACAGAACATACGCGAATCCAATCAAGACCTCACCGACACATTGCTCGCACTCGGACAGGAGATGACGCGCCTTGAGAATAAGCGCGAGCGTCTGAACAGCGACAACGACAATATACTGTCGCGCCTATGGAACGATTACGAGCTTACATACAACACGGCTCTTGAATTAAAAACGGATATTGAGGACGAAAAGGCGGCGTTCGCGCGTCTTTTGGAGCTGAAAGGGCTCATAAAGTCGCTCGGAAGCGTCAATATGGAAGCGATCGAGGAATATAAAAGCGTCGAGGAACGCTTTAAATTCCTGACGGAACAACGGGCGGACCTTGAAAAATCAAGGAATGACCTTACCGAGATCATATCCTCGATGGAAGAGCTTATGCGCGAGCATTTTGAGAAAAACTTTTCCGAAATCAACGAAAGCTTTTCCGTTGTGTTCCGCGAAATGTTTGGCGGCGGACACGCGCGCCTCTACCTTTCGGAGCCGGACAACGTGCTCGAAAGTGGTATAGAGATCGAGGTACAGCTTCCCGGTAAGGGACGTCAGAACATAAACCTCTACTCGGGCGGCGAAAAGTCGTTTATAGCGATAGCGCTGCTGTTCGCGATACTTCGCGTGAAGCCCGCGCCGTTCTGCATACTCGACGAGATCGACGCGGCGCTTGACGACGTGAACGTGTCGAGGTTCGCTACATACCTTAAAAACTACGCCGAGCAGAGCCAGTTTATAATAATAACGCACAGACGCGGCACTATGGAAGCAGCCAACATACTGTACGGCGTAACGATGCAGGAGAAGGGCGTGTCGAAGCTGCTTTCACTGCATATTGACGACATCGCCGAGGACATGGCGGGTTAGGAGTAAAAAATGGGATTTTTTGACAAATTAAAAAGCGGACTTACAAAAACGAGAGAGTCCATATCGCAGCAGGTAAACAGTGTTTTCAGCGCCTTTGTCAGGGTTGACGAGGAACTGTTTGAAAACCTTGAGGAAGCGCTTATTATGGCGGATATAGGCGTTGAAACGACGGAGTATATAATCGAAACTCTTCGCGAAAACGTAAAGCGCAGCCACATAACGGACGCAAACCTTGTAAAACAGGAGCTGAGAGATGTTATAAGCGCTATTTTAAGCGAGAACGACTGCAGCGCGGACACTTCCACAAGGCCGTCCGTAATGCTCATAATAGGCGTGAACGGCGTGGGCAAGACTACGAGTATAGGCAAGCTTGCCGCAAATTACAGCCGCGCGGGCAAAAAGGTACTCTTAGCCGCAGCCGACACGTTCAGAGCAGCGGCGATCGACCAGCTCGACATATGGGCGCAGCGCAGCGGCTGCGACATAATAAAGCACCAAGAGAACAGCGATCCCGCGTCGGTAGTATTCGACGCTTGCGCGGCGGCGAAGGCGAGAAACGTTGACCTGCTCATATGCGACACGGCGGGACGCTTGCACAACAAGAAAAACCTTATGGCGGAGCTTAATAAGATAAACAGAGTGATCGAGCGAGAACTACCGGACGCGGCGCGCGAAACTCTGCTTGTGCTTGACGCAACCACCGGACAGAACGCGGTGAGCCAGGCAAAGCTTTTCGGCGAGGCGGCGGACATAACGGGCATAATACTTACCAAGCTTGACGGTACCGCGAAGGGCGGCATCGTGATCACGATCGCCAAGGAACAAAAACTGCCGGTCAAATTTATCGGAGTGGGCGAGGGGATAGACGACTTACAGGAATTTAACCCCGACGATTTCGCCAAGGCACTGTTTGAGGACTAAAAATAAACGGCTTTACCCGTGACGGTGAAGCCGTTTTTACGCACACAAAAACCGCAGCCTGTTGGCTGCGGTTTTCGCTTAAGTTAATTTCTGTGGCTGCGGAATCAGGATTCGAACCCGAACAGAGTGAGTCAGAGTCACTAGTGCTACCCTTACACAATTCCGCAATGTGCAAAATCAACATGAGTTATAATACCACCAAAGCAAGACTTTGTCAATACTTTTTTTCTCAAAAAAGTGAAAAATCTTGATAAATATTCCGCGTTATGTTAGAATATATATTACAGAAGCGGTAAAATAAAATGGTGCGAGGGACCGGACTTGAACCGGCACGGGTAAACCACACGCCCCTCAAACGTGCGCGTCTGCCTATTCCGCCACCCTCGCATTTCAAACAACGATATATATTATAACAGACTTATTTTGATTTGTCAATCAAAAAATATGCAAATATTAAAATTTTTTTTGGAGTGTTGCTTGAATGAGGAAAATCATTGCCCTTCTGTGCGCGGCGTGCCTGACGGCAGCGCCCCGGACGGTATGCGCGGCTATGGCGGACAGTGCGAAAAGCGCCTGTGTAATAAACGGTACGACAGGAGAAGTAATTTTTGCGAAAAACGAAACGGAAAGGCTGCCTATGGCAAGCACTACAAAAATCATGACCGCCGTGACGGCGATTGAACATTCACACCCTGACGACGTTGTTACCGTGAGCGCCGCAGCATCGTCGCAGGAAGGCAGCTCGGCGTACATAGAAACGGGTATGCGGCTTTCTATGCGTGATTTACTTTACGGTCTTATGTTAAACTCCGGCAACGACGCGGCTTACGCGATAGCGGAGCATATATCGGGAAACGTGGAGGACTTTGCGGAGCTTATGAATGAAAAAGCCGAGGAATTAGGTCTTTATGACACACACTTTAAAAACCCCAGCGGACTTGAGGACAAGGAGCACTACACCACCGCGCTGGACTTGGCTCGCACTGCTCGGTACGCTATGACCATACCCGAGATACGGGAAACAGTGAGCACACAAAAGTATCAAACCGAAGCCGAAAATACGGGAAAAACACTGTATTTTTCAAATCATAATAAAATGCTTAAAATGTATGAGGGCGCAACGGGCGTAAAGACGGGCTTTACCCGCGCGGCGGGGAGGTGCCTCGTATCGTCCGCCAAACGGGACGGCATGGAGTTTATCGCCGTCACTCTCGGCGATCCGAACGACTGGAAGGATCACGCGGAAATGCTTGACTTCGCGTTTTCAAAATATTACCCAAAATGTATCGTAAAGAAGGGTATGACCGTGAAAACGGCTCAAATTGGCGGCGAAAAATACGCGATGACCGCCGCGGAGGATTTTGTAATGCCACTAAAAGAGTGCGGCGGAAATAATATAGACGTGATCACGCACATATCCCAAAACCTCTCGCCTCCGATAAACGCGGGCGAAAAAGTGGGATATCTCGAAATACGCTATGGCGGCGAAACGGTCGGAAGCGTGGACATAATATCGGAGCAAGACATTACGAAAAACGGCAGCGTGAAAATAAAAAACAGCTTTTACGCGCATTTTATGCGCGTGGCGGAAAAACTTTTAATATAAACGAAAGGACAGCAAAAATGGGAGAAATAGTGAGATTACAAAAGTATATCGCCATGTGCGGCGTAGCTTCAAGACGCGGCGCGGAGGAGATAATAGCCGAGGGCAGGGTAACGGTAAACGGTGAAAAAGTTACCGAAATGGGCGTAAAAATCGAGATAGGCGCTGACAATGTAAGCGTTGACGGAAAACCCATAAAGGCAAAGAATAAGAAGTATTATATAATGCTCAACAAGCCCGTCGGCTACGTATCCACGGCTAAAGACCAATTTGACCGCCCGACCGTGACCGATCTTGTAAAAAAAGATCTCGCGGACGTTCGCATATTCCCCGTGGGACGTCTTGACTACGACACCGAGGGACTGCTTTTACTGACGAACGACGGTGACTTTACCTATAAGGTCACGCACCCGAAATTTCATGTTGAAAAAACGTATATTGCCACGGTAAAAGGCGGCATGACTATACACGGCATGAACAAATTGCGCGGCGGCGTTCGCATTGACGACGGTTTTAAGACTTCACCCGCAAAGGCGGAAATACTTGATGCCGCAGACGGCTACACCACCGTAAAAATAACGATACACGAAGGCAAAAACAGACAGGTGAGAAAGATGTTTGAGGCGGTGGGCGCGCCCGTCGCGCATTTAAAAAGAATAAGCATAGGCACGGTGGAATTGGGACATTTGCCCTTGGGACGTTGGCGGCACCTGACGAGCCATGAGGTAAACTATCTTATGAATTTATAACGTAAAAACAGGTTTGACAGCGGAAAGAGCTTTCGCGTCAAATCTGTTTTTGTGTATGATACACAAATTTACGCCATAATTAAAGGTGTATTTTTGAAATCTAAATTATGAAAAATATGCAAAAAAAGATTGAAAAAAAATACTGTTTAAGATATAATATACAATAGGTATTTTTTGATAAAAAATTTATCCTTAATCTACGAACAATGGAGGTTAAATCATGGGAACAATTGATAAATTGACCGAGCTTCAATACCGCAGAAGCGTCATAAACGCGGGCGGCGGCGAGGCAAAAATCAAAAAGCAGCATGACAGCGGCAAAAAGACCGCCCGCGAGAGAATAAACCTTCTCCTGGACGAGGGCAGCTTCGTTGAAATTGACGCTTTTGTCACGCACCGCGCAACAGAGTTCGGCATGGACTGTGTCGAGGCTCCGGGCGAGGGCGTTGTTACGGGTTACGGCACCGTGGACGGCAGACTTGTGTACGTCTACGCGCAGGACTTCACCGTAATAGGCGGCTCTTTGGGCGAGATGCACGCGAAGAAAATATGCAAGGTTATGGACATGGCTGCCAAGATGGGCGCGCCGATAATCGGCATGAACGATTCGGGCGGTGCGAGAATACAGGAGGGTATCGACGCTCTTTCGGGCTTCGGCGAAATATTTTTCCGCAACACATGTAACAGCGGCGTAATTCCTCAGATTTCCGTAATCATGGGACCTTGCGCCGGCGGTGCGGTGTACTCACCGGCTATAACCGACTTTGTATTCATGGTCGAAAAGACGAGCCAAATGTTTATTACAGGTCCGCAGGTCATAAGCTCCGTTACGGGCGAGGCGGTAACAGCCGAAGAACTTGGCGGCGCGGACACGCACATGACAAAGTCGGGCGTCGCGCACTTTAAGGCATCGAGCGATGAGGATTGCATAGAGAAGATTAAGACGCTTCTCTCGTATCTGCCGTCAAACAATCTCGAAGAACCGCCCTACGAGCCTGCAAACGACGAGATAAACCGTCTTTCGGAAAAACTTACGTCAATAGTGCCAGATGAGGCAAACAAGGCTTACGACGTAAAGGACGTTATCGCGGAAATCGTCGATAACGGCACGTTCTTTGAGGTACAGGAAGCGTTTGCACAGAATATAGTCGTAGGCTACGCACGTATGAACGGACAGGTTGTCGGCATAGTCGCGAACCAGCCGAAGGTCATGGCAGGTTCTTTGGACGTTGATTCGTCCGACAAGGCGGCAAGATTTGTACGGTTCTGCGACAGCTTCAACATTCCTCTCATAACGCTTACCGACGTGCCGGGTTACTTCCCGGGCGTGGAGCAGGAAACAAGCGGAATTATAAGACACGGCGCGAAGCTCCTTTACGCGTTCAGCGAGGCTACCGTTCCGAAAATCAACGTAATAATCAGAAAAGCATACGGAGGCGCTTACATAGCAATGAACTCCAAGCATTTGGGCGCTGACGTCGTTATGGCATGGCCTACGGCTGAAATCGCCGTTATGGGACCTGAGGGCGCTGCTAATATCATTTTCAAGAACGATATTAAGGAAAGCGCGGATCCCGTTGCAACGCGCAATGAAAAGATACAGGAATACAGAAACAAGTTCGCTTCGCCGTACGAGGCGGCAAGACGCGGCTACGTTGACGACGTAATTGAGCCCGACTCGACGCGTCCGCGCATTATCGCGGCTCTCGAAATGCTTGCGTCGAAGCGCGACTCGCGTCCGGCTAAGAAGCACGGCAACATTCCCGTATAATCGGAAGGGGGATAAATATGTATTCTGAAGCATTAATGACAGGAAAGGATCTGCCTCTGTCCGAAGCGCTTGCAATGGGCGGCGAAACGACCGTTATAGGTCTTTCGATAGTGTTCGGCGTGCTTGTCATACTGATGATCGTACTTATGCTTTTCAAGGTGATTTTCTACAAGGATCCGAAAAAGCAGACCGAAAAGGTAAAAGAAGCGAAGCAAATCGGAATGAAAAATGTACCGGACGGAGTCGAGGCAGTTTATACTACGGATAAAAACCATAGCGAGCCTTACGAACCGGACGAAATTCCCGAGGACGAGCTTGTGGCTGTGCTCACGGCTGCGGTCGCATCAAGCCTCAACACCTCGACGTACAATTTGAGGATAAAGTCGTACAGACGTGTTGACGGCAGACAAAACGCGTGGAACAGAGCAGGTCTTACCGAGACCATCAACAACAGATATTAAGGAGGATAATAAAATGAGAAAGTTCAATATAACCGTAAACGG
>CANPXG010000074.1 GCA_947585795.1 uncultured Clostridia bacterium | reverse complement strand
CGAGCCGCTTGAGGCGGCTATGGCATTGTACCGTTCAATCGGCTATGAGGTTATCCCGAATTACGGTCCGTATGTCGGTATGTCGGAATCAGTGTGCATGAGGAAAGGGTTATAATATGAAAGATTACAGCATCCAAAACAAACGGGCATATTTAGCGGTTATAGCTGCAATAAGCGGCAGTTGAATTTTAAGAAGATTTTCAAAGAGGACAAAAATGACAAATAAAGATATTTTAAAGGTTGCCATGCGTCAGTCGGCGGTGGATTTGGCTTGTGAGCCGGAGGATTTTCTGACTGACAAGAACAAAATTGTAATATCAAAGAAAAATCAGGGCGCGCGCAAATATCTTGAACTGCCGTTCGAGTGCAATCTTGTGTCATACGGCAATAATATTGTCGCGTCGGTGCGTGAAGATATTGTGGAAGTTGTTGAGAATTACATAGAAAAATATCCTGTCGAGCATTGTTTTGAAACTCCGAATATGAATGTTTTAAGCGAGGCTTTGGAAAAATACGATTTGAAAATCTGTTTTATGGCGGAATATTTTCTTCCCGATATAACGCTGCTGAAAAAGCATGACTGCAAATACGAAACGCGGATTTTAAATCAAAGCGATTTCGCGGATTTATACAAACCCGAATGGAGCAACGCGCTTTGCGAAAAACGAAAGGAGCTTGACGTTCTCGGCGTGGGCGCGTACGACGGCGGCAAGCTGATAGGACTCGCCGCGTGCAGTGCGGACTGCGACAGTATGCGGCAGATAGGGATAGATGTTTTGCCTGAGTATCGCCGAATGGGCATTGCTTCCGCGCTGACATCATCACTTGCTATAGAAATATTGGAAAGAGGCAAGATTCCGTTTTACTGCGCGGCATGGTCGAATATTAAATAGGTAAGAAATGCAATCAAAAGCGGATTTCGTCCCGCGTGGGTTGAAATGACCGCGAAAAGCTGTCGGGTTGTTGATGAAATGAATAAGTAATTTGGAGTGGAAATTATGTGAGAGTGGCAGAGACGTGATTAATGACTGAAATACGGTCATGGTTCTGTATTGCTCAATCTTATATAAAAATTCCAAATTACGGAGTATATGTCGATATGCCGAATTGGTGTGCATGAGGAAACGGATATGCGAAAACATATTAATCACATTAATTTAACAAAAAAACGGATATTTATATTGTAAATGTTTTTATAATGTGATACAATTTTTATAGTATAGATAAATGGAATGCATGCATACGTTTAGCTCTTGTAAAAAGAGAAGGAGCATAAAAGAACGATAGAAATTATCAATTTTAGTAAAATCAAGAATCGCTTCACAAGCAGAAATCAGAATAGTAATAATATACTTATTACTATTCCAGCAAATTCGGTTCTACTTTTCCTCATAGACTCACGTGCAGTTTGTCATGGTGTTAATTCCTGTTTTCTTGTTTTATATATTTCGGTTGCAAAATTTTAATGCACGTGTTATTTCTTTTTGTTCAAAACATAATATGTCAGTCGAATTTTTATAACATAAACTCTACTTGTAGTAGAGTTTAAAATTGTGGTAAATATAATCATCTATATATTGGATATTGGCAACAATATGGCAACAAACAATCAGGCGGCCCAAAAATAATGAATAATACGGACAATACAAACACTCCAAGATAAATCACTCATATAAAATCGCTTAAAATTGATTTATCAGGAATGCATAAGATAGTGGAAAACAAACTAAAGAGAAAAAGACTTATGATGGGCTTGACAGAACATGTGTTCGGTTATATAATATATATTATATAATATAGCATGAAGGAGGAGATATAATGTTGTATTCAGCATTGAGTATTGCAAAATATACTATTAATAAATGTACTAAGGATAGGTGTCCAATATCTAATTTGCAACTACAGAAAATCCTTTACTATATTCAAAAAGAATTTTTACAGCACGGAACAATGGCATTTTCGGAGAATATAGAAGCATGGCAATTTGGCCCAGTTGTTCCTGAGGTCTATAAACAATATTGTGGATTTGGTGCTTTGCCTATAAGGGTGAGATATGAAGTTACTATCCAACCAAATGACGAAAAGATTATTAATCCCATAATTGAGAAAAAACGAGTATTGAACCCATGGGACTTGGTAAACGATACACACAGTTCTGGAAAAGCATGGGATATAGTTTTTAGAGGTGGAATAGGTGATCATCAAATTATTCCACAAGAATTGATAAAAAGGAAGGGATAAGGTATGAGAAGGCTGAATGAGCAGGAAAGAAGAGATGCATTAAATGAGATTTTAATAGAGTTGTCTAAATCACAAGATATATTAAAGGAGGCGAGAGATAGGGCTTCGTTTTTCATTCGACTTGAAGATATCTATTATAATAATAAAGAGAATTTTCGCCATTATTATTCTGATATTTTTTCGACATTAACTTTAATTGATGGTGATTCTAGCATGGGAAGTTTGGATATTTTGGCACAAAATATCCAAACTATTAAAGATGGATATATCTCTAAAAATACTGACGAAAACGGGGATAATATTGATATCAGCAAAGCAATTATAAAATTGTATGATCACACGAATTTAGATATTGCAAGGATTAATTATACAAAAACTATAACAAATGGAACAATGTCAGAATTGGCTAAAAATAGATTGCTTGTGGAAAACTTGGAAGAAAAAGTTCGTGAATCAGAGGGCACATTATATCAAATTTCTAATAAAACGCTTGATGATTTAAAACAGTTGTCGAATAAAGTTCAGAGCCGACAGGAAGATATGCAGAAAGAGTATATTACAATTTTGGGAATATTTGCGGCTATTGTCTTAGCATTTACCAGTGGAATAGTATTTTCTAGTTCGGTTTTAGAAAATATAGATAAATCATCTATATATAGGATTTCTTTAGTAGCTTTTATTATTGGCATAGTATTTTTTAATTTAATTTGGATATTGATTGAATTTATACGGGATATCAATGAAAAAACAATTAGAAAAAAATGGATATGGTTGTTTGTTAATTTTATATTAATTGGTGGAATAATTGGAATATGCTTTTCCTATAAATATGGATGGTTCTTAAAATTTGAAAAAATTTAGTTTGTTTGATGATGTGAGAGAACATCATAATTTGTATAATTAATTTTTGTGGCAACAATATGGCAACAAAAAAATCAGATAGCCAAAAAATAATGAATAATACAGGCAGTACAAACACTCCAAGACAAATCATCTATACAAAATCGTTTAAGGTTGATTTATCGGGAGCGAGTGGGAATAGAAATCCAATCCCGAAAACCGTGTAACAGCGGATTTCGGGATTTTCTGCGGTGTAATTTGACGGAGCAAAAAATTGGGAGTTGCCGGAGGTAACCATGGACTACACGATCAGGGAAATAGCGGAGGAAGAATATACCATACTTGAAGATTTTCTGTATGAGGCTATCTTTGTGCCGAAAGGGATACCGGCACCGCCCAAATCCATTATCAATCAACCGGAATTGCAGGTATACATATCCGACTTCGGGCAGAAAAAGGACGATATAGGCTTGCTTGCGGAAGTGGATGATAAAATTGTCGGTGCCGTTTGGGTACGCATTATGGGCGATTACGGGCATATTGATGACGATACGCCATCCCTCGCCATTTCCTTATACAAGGAATATCGTGGCTTTGGCATAGGAACTGCTCTCATGAATGAAATGCTCCGTGTTTTGAGAACCAGAGGGTACAAACAAGCATCGCTTTCTGTTCAAAAAGAAAACTATGCGGTAAAAATGTACCTGAAATGCGACTTTAAAATTGTAGACGAAAACGAGGAAGAATATATCATGCTTTGCCGTTTGTAAAGGGAGCGAGGATACCGCACACTAACACCTTACTCTTTTTTCACGTTAGCGCGGTATCCTTCTTCTTTTCCCTCCCCCCTTGCCAATACCGCGCATTCATGCTATAATCATCATAACCACCCCAACCCACAAACGAGGAGGAGAAGCATATGAAAGAATGGAGCTCAGCCCAATACTTAAAATTCAAAAATCAGCGAACACAGCCCGCAATTGACTTGGCAAAAAGAATTGCCGACAAAAAACCTCAAACCGTTCTTGACGTCGGCTGCGGTCCCGGCAACAGCACGGCTGTGCTGAAAAGGACGTTCCCCGACGCGCACGTTGTCGGGATAGACAGCTCGACGGACATGATAGAAAAAGCAAAAACATCATGCCCCGACGCGAAATTCATGCTATGCGACATCACGACCGACCTTGAAAATTTGGGAAACTATGATGTCATATTCTCAAACGCGTGCCTGCAATGGGTTCCCGATCACAGGACGCTTATTCCCGCGCTGTTTGGCAAACTGAATGACGGCGGCGTACTGGCTGTGCAAATACCGATGAACTACAATGAGCCGCTGTTCGTGGTTGAAAACGAGGTTCTGTCCGAGCCGCGCTGGGGATTTACCGGCAAAGAAAGAACCATCGCCACCTTGCCGACGGAGGAATACTTTGACATATTAGCGTCGTACACGGATAATTTTGACATATGGGAAAGCGTGTATTACCACCGCATGCCCTCCGTGGAGGCAATGGTAGAGTGGATAAAGGGGACAAACCTGCGCCCGTATCTCGGCGCTTTGGACGAGAAAAAAGCGGCGGAGCTTGAAGCGGAAATAACCGCGCGCGCCGCCGAGGTTTACGGAAGGCAAGAAAACAGGGAGTACATATTCAGGTTCCGCCGATTTTTCTTCCTTGCCGAAAACAAATAAACATCCGCGTCACCCCTCCTGCGGATGCTTTTCGAGCCAATCGATGATGTCAAGACTTTCGTAAAGCGGCACACCGTCGATAAAAAGACACGGCACCTGATCCTTACCGCCGACGCTCATAAGGCGCTTAAAATCCGCCTCGTTTTCCATTACGTCGTGCATTTCTATATCCGTTCTGCCAAGGCGCTCGATCGCCTTAAACACCCTCACGCAGTACGGGCACGTGTCAAATTTGTAAAGCTCAAGCTTCATTTACATTCACTCCTTTTCACAATATCAATAAATAACATTACGCGGCGGAATAACCACCGCGCATTTTTATTTTTATCAAACCTGAATTATACCCAGCGCGCTGAGCACCGACGATACGAGTATAGCAATGATAAATACGGGCGCGATATACTTTATCATCACGTCAAACAACTTTTTGCGTTTGAACTTCGACGACAGCTCGACCTCGTCATGGATAACACCGACTCCTATCACGTACGCTATGAATATGCACGTCAGCAGAGCGAGTATCGGCATGAGGACGGAGTTTGTGATAAAGTCCATCATATCGAGTATGGACATTCCCGCTACCGTCACATTGCTCCACACGTTGTAGCCGAGTATCGGAGGTATACCGACGAGAAACGAGCCTATGCCCACGCATACGCTTGTTTTATTTCTGTCCCACCCGAACCTGTCGCAAAGCGACGATACGATAGCTTCCATTATCGAAATGGACGACGTAAGCGCCGCGAGAAGCACAAGCAGAAAGAATGCGGAGCCGATGATCGTAGACATACCCATGCTTTCAAAGACCTTCGGCAGCGTTATGAACATCAGCTTCGGTCCGGCGCCAAGGGCGCTCTCATCTCCGCCGGAGAACGCGAACACGGCGGGTATTATCATAAGCGCCGCAAGAAGCGCTATACCGGTATCAAAAATTTCAATACGGCTGACATTCTTTTCAAGATCGCTCTCCTTCGGCAAATACGAGCCGTACGCTATCATTATACCCATAGCGAGCGACAGTGAGTAGAACATCTGTCCGAGCGCCCCGAGCGCTCCCTCCACGGTAAAATGCGAGAAGTCGGGTATGAATAAGTACTTCAATCCGAGCGACGCTCCCGGCAGCGTTACCGAATATATAGCCACCACTATGGCGAGCGCTATAAGGACGGGCATGAGCACCGTGCTGAATTTTTCCACGCCCTTCTGCACTCCGCGCAGTATTACGAGCGTCGTGACAGCGGAGAAAATAAACTGGAACAGGAGCTGCTGCAGCGGCGACTGCAGCATGTTATCAAAGAACGTGTCGCTCGCGGCGGCGCTGTGCCCGCCGGTCATAAACGTGAACGCGTACTTTATGACCCAGCCGCCTATAACGTTGTAGTACGGAAGGATGATCATAGGTACTATAGCCGCTATAACGCCGACGAACGCCCACTTTTTGCTGAACTCACCAAAAGCGCAAAGCGCGCTCTTGCCGGACTTTCTGCCGAGCGCATTTTCGGCTACCATGAGCGTGTAGCCGAACGTCAGCACGAGCAGGATGTAAACCACGAGAAACACGCCGCCGCCGTACTTGGCGACAAGATACGGAAAGCGCCATATATTTCCCAAACCGACCGCGCTTGCCGCGGCGGCAAGCACAAAGCCCAAACCTGTTGAGAATGTATCTCTTTTCTTCATAAACAAATCCCCCGTAAAATTAATATACTAATATTATACCTCGAAAATAAATTTATGTAAAGACGGCTTGGGAAAAAATATACAATATTAGGATGCGTTTATTGAAAATAAAAGGGTTGAACAACGGACAAATTTATGGTAAAATCAAAAGAAAGGATGTTTTTGTATTGAAATTACATTATAAAAGGGGGAAAGCAGCATATGTTTAAGCGTAAAAAAGGCTCAAAATCAGTTGAAATGGACAAAAGCCTCACGGCTACGGGATTGGAAATTATCGTAATCGTGGTACTTTTAATATTGGCGTATTTTCAAATCAACGCCGTGCTTCGCGAGCGTTCCATAAGACGTATGGAGGAAGGCGTAAACACTGTCATCGAGGAGGTCACCGCGAAGCTTGAACGTGACAGCCGCATCTTGAACGCGACCGCCCAAACTATTTCGCAGGCGGACAATTTTGACGCGGAAGCGATGCTCGATGTCGTCGAGTCGAACGCGCCGTTACTTGAAACAATGAGGGTAAACATCCTCATGCCGGGCGACAAAATCCTTTCGCCCAACGGCAGCGTTACCGACGCGGGCGGCGATGAAAATATATCCTTCGCCGAGGAAGCTGCAAAGGGTGAACACATCTCAAGCCGCACTACAAGCCTTAGAGACGGCAGACCTGTACTCAGACACTACGTCCCCATAATACAGGACGGTCAGACAGCCGCCCTCGTATACGGAGTGACTGAGCTTGACAACCTCCACAACAGCCTGAATATCGACAATATTTACAACGCCAGCGCGAACGTGTACATTATCGACACAAACACGGGCGACTTCATTCTCGACACGTTCCATGACGAGCTTGGAAACATTGCGCAGTACGCGCCGGAGGTATCGCCGCGCGAAACAAAGGGAGCGAAGGACTGGAACGCGTACACGGAGGAGATGATGGATCTCGGAACGGGCTACGTCGTATTTCGCACCCCGCAAACGGACGGCTGGGAGTACATGTACTACGCTCCCGCGGACATAAACAATTGGGAAATATCCGTATCCGTACCCGAAAAGGAAGCGTTTGCAAGCGTATTCGCCGTACAGCGCATATGCTTATACCTCGGCATATTCATGGCGATAACGATAATACTGTACTACATATGGGTAAGCCGCAACGCGAAGCGGGCGATGCAAAAGGCGGTCGAACAAGCGGTACTTGAGGAAAAGCTGCACAAGGCTGAGGCGGCGGAAAAAGCAAAGACGATGTTCTTATCGAACATGTCGCACGACATACGAACGCCGATGAACGCCATCATAGGCTTTGCCACTCTCGCGCAAACCAACTTGGACAACACGGATAAAGTCAAGGAATACCTTGCGAAAATACTTTCATCGAGCAACCACCTTTTGAGCCTGATAAACGACATTCTCGACATGAGCCGCATAGAAAGCGGACGGCTCAACATAGAGGAAAAGGAGTGCAGCATTTCCGACATATTCAAGGACATGCGCAACATCATACAGACACAGATGCAGGAGAAACGCCTCAACTTCTTCATGGACACGGTCGACGTTGTGGACGAGGACATTTACTGCGACAAGCTCCACGTCAATCAGGTACTTTTAAACCTTTTAAGCAACGCCATAAAATTCACTCCGGCGGGCGGCTCGGTATCGCTCACGATACGGCAAAAGCACGGCGCGCCCGAGGGCTACGGCGCGTACGAGATACGCGTAAAGGATACCGGAATCGGCATGAGCGACGAGTTCGCGAGCCACGTTTTCGAGCCGTTTGAAAGAGAGAGCACATCCACCGTAAGCGGCATCCAAGGCACCGGTCTTGGCATGGCTATCACGAAGAGCATAGTGGAAACCATGGGCGGAACGATCGAAGTCAATACCGAGCAAAACAGAGGCACGGAGTTTATCATAAACATCGAGTTCCGACTTCAGCACGAGAGAAAACAGATCGAGGTCGTACGCGAGCTTGAGGGACTGAGAGTACTCGTGGTTGACGACAGCTTCGACACCTGCGACAGCGTAACGAAGATGCTCATGCAGATAGGTATGCGCTCCGAGTGGACGCTTCACGGTCACGAGGCGGTACTTCGCGCAAGGCAGGCTGTGGAAGTGGGCGACGAGTTCTACGCGTACATTATAGACTGGGCTCTGCCCGACATGAACGGTATCGAAGTCGCAAGACGCATACGCTCGATCGCGGGTAAAAACGTGCCCATAATCGTGCTTACCGCGTACGACTGGAGCATATTCGAGGAAGAGGCGCGCGAGGCTGGCGTAACGAGCTTCTGCAGCAAGCCGATATTCATTTCCGAGCTTCGCGATACGCTCGTTTCCGCTATCAACAAGACGGATCCGGTACGCGAGGAAAGTCTGATACCGAAAACGGCGGAGGACCTTAAGGGCAAAAGACTGCTCCTCGTTGAGGACAACGAGCTTAACCGCGAGATCGCGGAGGAAATACTTAAAGAAAGCGGATTTGTGGTAGAAACGGCGCAGGACGGCACGGTAGCCGTAGAGATGGTGAAGAAGTCGAAAGCGGGCTACTATGACCTGGTGCTCATGGACGTGCAGATGCCGGTCATGAACGGCTACGACGCGACGCGCGCCATACGCGCGCTCGACAATAAGGCGCTCGCCTCCGTACCTATCGTCGCCATGACCGCGAACGCGTTTGAGGAGGATAAAAAAATGGCGCTCGAAAGCGGCATGAACGCGCATATAGCAAAACCGATAGAACTGAATAAACTTGTATCGGTACTCAACGACTTGCTTTCAAAATAATAACAAAAAGCACATTGCAAAATGTGCTTTTTCATTGCAAAAAATCACCTTACATACTG